>DASZMK010000103.1:0-32591 GCA_035551855.1 Solirubrobacteraceae bacterium | reverse complement strand
GAGGTCTTCCTCATGCCCGCCGCCGCGCACGTGGAGAAGGAGGGCACGTTCACCAACACCCAGCGTCTGGTGCAATTCCGAGACAAGGCGCTGGAGCCGCCGGGCGACGCGCGCTCGGAC
The DNA here is from genome assembly GCA_035551855.1 of Solirubrobacteraceae bacterium. Classification (GTDB taxonomy): domain Bacteria; phylum Actinomycetota; class Thermoleophilia; order Solirubrobacterales; family Solirubrobacteraceae; genus Palsa-465. The sequence goes on along the minus strand of DASZMK010000103.1, from coordinate 32,471 downwards.
CTGTGGTTCATGCACCACCTGGCCAAGCGGGTCATGGCCCATTACGCGGGCTCGACCCAGCCGCGCGACTGGCCCCTGGTCAACCTCCGGTGGGACTACCCGGAGCTCGGGGACACGGCCGAGCCTGACGTGGAGGCGGTGATGAAGGAGATCAACGGCTATGAGGTTGCCACCGGGCGCCTCCTGTCCAGCTTCACCGACCTGCGCAGCGACGGTTCCACCGCCTGTGGCTGCTGGATCTACTCCGGCATCTTCGCCGACGGCGTCAACCAGGCCCGGCGGCGGAACCCCGGCGACCTGAGCACGCCGGGCGGCTGGGTCTCACCGGAGTGGGCGTGGGCGTGGCCGGCGAATCGGCGCGTGCTGTACAACCGGGCGTCCGCCGATCCGGACGGACGCCCCTGGAGCGAGCGCAAGAGGTACATCTGGTGGGACTCCGACGAGAAGCGCTGGGCGGGCTATGACGTCCCGGATTTCGAGCCCACCAAGCCGCCTGACTACCGCCCGGAGCCGGATGCCACCGGGATGGACGCGATCGCCGGCGACGAGCCGTTCATCATGATGGCCGACGGGCGAGGCTGGCTGTATTCGCCCAACGGACTGCTCGACGGGCCGCTGCCCACTCACTACGAGCCGATCGAGTCGCCGGTGCACAACCTGTTGTATCCGGGTCTCGGCGCCGACCCGTCCGCCATCCGCTGGCGGCGGCCGGAGAATCCGTACCACGAGACGGGCGATCCTCGGTTCCCGCTCGTCGCCACCACGTTCCGCCTGACCGAGCAGCACACCGCCGGCGGCATGAGCCGCACCCTGCCGTGGCTCGCGGAGCTGCAGCCGGAGATGTTCGCCGAGATCGACCCGGTCCTCGCCCGTGAGCGCGGGATCGAGGACGGGGGCTGGCTGACGATCGTCACCGCCAGAGCCGAGATCGAGGCGCGAGCGCTGGTGACCGAGCGGATCCGGCCCCTGCGCATCGACGGCCGGCTCGTCCATCAGGTCGGGCTTCCGTGGCACTGGGGGTACACCGGGCCGAACGCCGGCGATTCGACGAACGATCTGGGTGTGCTGTCCGGCGATCCCAATGTCACGATCCAGGAGTCCAAGGCGATGACCTGCGACGTGCGGGCCGGCCGGCGCCGGCGCCCGACGACGGAGCGTCTGAAGGGGCGTAGTCCGAGCCGGCCGGTCGTCGCTCCCGACGAGGACGACCGGGCCGCCGAATTCCCGAAGGAGGTGACACCGTGAGCGTGACGTCTGCCGCTCCGACGGAGATCGCGATCCACCGGCCCGGTGCGGAGAGGATGGGCTTCTTCACCGACACATCCGTGTGCATCGGCTGCAAGGCGTGTGAGGTCGCCTGCAAGCAGTGGAACGACCTGCCCGCGGATGGTTCGCAGTTCAGGCCGGAGGCCTCCTACGATCACACCGGACGGTTGTCGGCCTCAACCTGGCGGCACGTCCGGTTCATCGAACTGTCCGAGCCGGCCCCGCAGCTCCGGGAGGAGGCGATGCGCGCCCTCCCCTCCATCCCGCCGGCGGGCGAGTTGCCGGACCTGGTCACCATGGCCCAGGGGGTGGGGAGCCAGTGGCTGTTCATGTCCGACGTGTGCAAGCACTGCACCAACGCCGGCTGCCTGGATGCCTGTCCCACAGGGGCGCTGATCCGCACAGAGTACGAGACGGTCGTCCTCCAGGCCGACGTCTGCAACGGCTGCGGCTACTGCGTGCCCGCGTGCCCGTTCGGCGTCGTCGACCGCGACCCGGTCGACGGGCGGGCCGGGAAGTGCACCCTCTGCTACGACCGGCTGCAGGACGGACTGGAGCCGGCTTGCGCGAAGGCCTGTCCGACCGACTCCATCCAGTTCGGTCCCTACGAGCAGCTCGTCACCCAGGCGGAGCGGCGCGTCGCCGAGCTCCATCGCCGGGGGATCGAGGGCGCCTACCTCTACGGCGCCGGCGACGAGCCTCAGCACGACCTCGCGGGGGGGCTGGGGGCGTTCTTCCTGCTGACCGAGCCGCCGGAGCGCTACGGCCTGCCCGCCGAGGCGGACTCGCCGATCCAGGAGAACGTGGTTGCCGCGACCGTCGCCGCGGTGGGCGCCGGGTTGCTCGCCGCCGCCGGCGCCGCGCTCTCGTTCGCGATCGCCCGGAGGCGCCGGTGAGCATCGGCGACGGCAGCCCGCTCGGTCTCCCGCCGCGGCCGCCGTCGCTGCACCCGGAGCAGGAGCCCGGCGCCACCGCGGCCGCCCGCGAGCAGGAGTGGGTGGCCGACCACGACAGCACGACCCGGGATCCCACGCCCGCGCTCGGAACCCCCGGCGCCCCGGCCTCGTGGCGGCGGGCGGTGGACGGCGCACGCGTGGCGCTCGCCCGGCCCTCCTGGGGCGACGCGGCGTGGTCCTACCTCTTCGGACGCGACACGGCGTATGCCGCGGCCGAGCCGGCGAGCGGCGAGGTCGCGGCGGCGAACCTGCGGATGCGGACGGGGCCGATGCCCGAGTCCGTCCAGGGCCCCATCCTCCACCGAGCGGTCTGGACCTGGGAGGTGCCCGTCTACTTCTGGTTCGGCGGGATGGCCTCCGGGGCGGCATTCTCCGCCGTGGCCGCCGACCTGGCCGGAGACGAGTGGACGGCAGCCGTCGCCCGCAAGGTCGCGCTCGGCGCGGTGCTGCCCGCGCCGCTGCTGCTGACCGCCGATCTCGGCCGTCCCGGCCGCTTCCTCAACATGCTGCGCATCTTCAAACCCCGTTCGCCGATGAACCTCGGCGCGTGGTGCCTGACGGCGTTCAGCGCGACCGGTGCGGGCGCCGTCGGAGCGGATCTGCTCGGCCGGCGCCGAACCGCGAAGTGGCTGGGGGCCGGTGAGGCGGTTCTCGGCTCCTACCTCGGCTCCTACACGGGGGTCCTGCTGGCGACGACCGCGGTGCCGGTGTGGGCGCGCAGTCGCATCTTCCTGGGGCCGATCTTCGTCGCGACGGCAACGGCGACCGGTGCGGCCGCGACGCGACTGACGCTGGCGGCCGCCGGCCAGGCCGAGGACGATCCGAGCCACGTCGCCCTCGGCCGCGTGCAAGCCGGTGCGATTCTCGCCGAGCTGGCGCTGTCGACGATCAACGAGCGCCGCCTCGGCCGGGCCGCCGAGGCCATCTCGCGGGGGACGCCGGCGGTGCTGTTCCGGGCGGCCCAGGCGCTGGTGGTCACCGGCCTCGTGCTGCCACGGATCGGCCGGCGCCGCGGCGCGGGGCGCGCGGCCCAGAATACGGCGAGCCTCCTGTATCTCGCCGGCGGCCTGGCGTTCCGGCTGGGGTGGGTGCTGGCGGGCAGAGCCTCCGTGTCGGACGACGAGGCCGTCGCGCTGATGGCCCGGGGCGCGGTCACGCGAGACGAGCGGCTGCGCCGGGGGACCGAGCAGCGTGCGCTGACCGACGAGCGTCCGCCGGTGGCCGGGCGCCGCGCGGTGAAGGTGCTCCGGCTGTGGAGCGGCACGGTCGGCCGCGCCAGCCTGGCCGTTGACCGGCTCCTCGGCGCGGACCGGGGCTGAGCGGGCGGTGGCCATGGAGGACTCCGAGATTCGGCAACTGCTGGCACGACTCGCCCGTCCTCATGCCTCCGGCGGACAGGTCGTCGAGCGCGCGGCCATTCTCGCCGAGGGCGCCGACTTCCCGGCGATCCTCGACTGGATCGTCGCGCACGCGGGACAGCCGGAAGCGGCTCTGGCCGCGCCGGGCTCTCACGGACTGCACTCGATGCAAACGCACACCGACGCCGACCCCGGTCGGCGAACGCCGCAGCGCTACGTTCTGCCGCCGGACGCGCTGGGCTGACGCGGCCCCGCGGGCTCGCGCCGGCGTCCCGTCGGCGGATGGGTCAGGAACCTGAGCCCGGAGCCGCGCTGCGCTTGGCCTCGGCCAGCGCGAAGCGGAGCGTCGCCTCGGCTCGCGTGCATTCGCGCTCGAGCTCACGCATGCGAGTGGGGCTGGTCAGGTGCGGGCCATAGGCCCGGGCCTTGTACAGGTCGTAGCGCTGGCGGGCGTAGCTAGCCAGCGCTTCGAGTTCCCTGAGACGCTCCGGGGTTATGAGTGGGCGCGAGTCTTGCTCGTTGCTCATCGCCACCCTTCTCTCTGCCCCTCTGACCGATGAAGTCGCCCGGAAAGCGAGAGGGACTCAGAGGCTCGCTGAGCGTGAAACGAGCGTACCATGCGCTCTCCGGACGTTTACACGGGCGGGGCCGGGCGCCTACACCCCCCGCGCAACCGGGAGCGCGGCTCCGCCGCCTCGATCCCTACTCCTCGTTCTGCTCGAGGATCGCGATCTCCCGGCGGAGCTCGTCCACGCGGTCGACGACCGGCTGAAGCCGGGGATCCCTGCCGATCGTCCGCGAGTGGCCCATGGCGTAGCCGAATTCCATCGAGTTGATCAGCCGCTTGTACTCGGCGCGCAACTCGTCGAGCCGGGTGCTCATCCGGTGAGCGTAGTCGCGACCGAGGCCGGCCATCACCCTGGTCATCCCGCGCATCACCCGGCGGTCGTGGATCACCATCCGCGGCCACGACCACCATCGTCACCCGTAGCCGATGACGCAGCGGAGCACTCGCTACGGTGCGAGTCATGCGGATCGCCACCTGGAACGTCAACTCGGTCAAGCAGCGCCTGCCCCGGCTGCTGCCGTGGCTGGACGAGCGCCGGCCGGACGTGGTCTGCCTCCAGGAGACCAAGCTCGCCGACGACGCGTTCGCCGAGCTGCTCGGGGACGCGCTGTCGAAGCGGGGCTACACGGTCGCGCTCCACGGTGAGGCGACGTGGAATGGGGTCGCGATCCTCTCGCGTCTCGGACTTGATGATGTGGTCGCCGGCATCCCGGGGTCACCCGGGTTCCCGCACCCGGAGGCCCGCGCCGTGTCGGCCACCTGCGGCGGCATCCGGATGGTGTCGGTATACGTCCCCAACGGACGTATCCCGGGCTCCGAGCACTACGCATACAAGCTCGCGTGGCTGGCGTCGCTCCGGGAGATGGTGGCTGCCGGCCCGGAGGCGACGGTCGTGTGCGGCGACGTGAACATCGCTCCCACCGACGCCGACGTCTTCGATCCGGAGGCGTACGTCGGCCAGACCCACGTCACCCCGGCAGAGCGGGCGGCGCTTGCCGAGCTGCAGGCGCTCGGCCTACATGACGTCGTGCGCGACCGCTGGCCGGACGAACGGGTCTTCACCTATTGGGACTACCGAGCGGGCATGTTCCACAAGGACCTGGGCATGCGGATCGACCTCGTCCTCGCCGGCGGTCCGGTGGCGGGCCGCGTGCGGGCGGCGTGGGTCGACCGCCACGCCCGGAAGGGCAGCGGGCCGAGCGATCACGCGCCGGTGATCGTCGACCTCGACGAGGCGCCCGACGGTGACATCGGACCCGTCGTGCCGCCGCCGTCGGCTCCGGCGGCCAAACGCGGCTCGGCGCGGCTGCCTCAGTCGCGGTGACGGTCGCGGTCCCGCGACGGCTGCACCCGCTTCGGCTCTCCGGGCATCTTCGGATAGTCCGGCGGGTAGGGCATGTCGCCCCGGCCCTCTGCGACATCTCGGTCATAGAGGTCGAGCAGCGGCTGCAGTGAGTGAGCGGGGACGTCGATCCCGGCGTGGAGGTCGCCGACCGCGGCGAAGCGGGCCGGCATCGTCGCCACCGTGAACTCCTCCGGCACGACCTCCGAGAGCTCATCCCACGACAGGGGGGCGGAGACCGGCGCCCCCGGCTTCGGCCGGATGCTGTAGGCGGAGGCGATCGTGCGATCGCGCGCGTTCTGGTTGTAGTCGATGAAGATGCGCCGGCCTCGCTCCTCCTTCCACCACCTGGTGGTCACCTGCTCAGGAAGGCGCCGCTCGAGCTCGCGGCCGAAGGCGATCGCGGCGCGACGGACATCGGTGAACGTCCAGCGCGGCTCGATCCGGACATACAGGTGAATCCCGCGCCCGCCCGAGGTCTTGGGGAACGCGGTGTAGCCGAGCTCGCCGAGCAGCTCGCGCGCCTGGATCGCGACACCGACGGCGTCGGCGAAGTCGGTGCCGGGCTGGGGGTCGAGGTCGAGCCGCAGCTCGTCCGGATGGTCGACGTCCTCGCGGCGGACCGGCCACGGATGAAAGGTGATCGTCCCCATCTGCGCCGCCCAGGCGACCACGGCAATCTCGGTGGGGCAGATCTCATCGGCATACCGGCCGGACGGAAACTGGATCCGCGCCGTCTCGACGTAGTCCGGGGCGCCGCGCGGGATGCGCTTCTGAAAGAAGGCGTCGCCGCCGCCCTTCTCCCGGGTCGAGAGCACGATCCCGGGATGCACCCCCTTCGGCCAGCGTTCGAGCGTCGTCGGCCGGCGCTGGAGAGCTCGCATGATCCCGGCTTCGACGGCGACGTAGTACCGGACGATGTCGAGCTTGGTGACGGCGGCGCCGCCCGCGCTCGCCGGGAAGATGATGCGGTCCGGGTTCGACACGCGCACATCCCGTCCGCCGGCCTGGATCGTGATCGCCTCGGATGGCGCCATGGGCTTGGAGTTCTACTGAAGCGGTCGCCGGTCCGGCGGGCGGGCGGCATCACGCGGCGACGTAGCGCAGGCCGAGGGCGGCCGCGAGCGTGCGATGGGCCGGCCGGGCTCCGATGAGCGTGCCGTGCGCCGACTGAAGATGGTGGCGGTGGGCGAAGGCGAGCAGCAGTCCTGGCAGCGGCGGCCGGCACCAGCACGTCGGCGGTCCGGCCGGGTGGGGGCAGACGGCGCCCTCCACCGGCCCCGTCACCGACGCCGCGAGCCGCTCGATGGCAGGCGCGAGCGCGTCCGGACCGCCGCCCGGGGTCCAGTCGAATACGAGATGCGGCATGTCCGGCGCGCCCTCGCGGACCGCGTCCTGCCATGCGTCGCACCGCAGCGCCGCGGCGGCGACGAACACGCCGGTGCCGGCCCGACCGGAGGAGTCGGCGCGCACGAACGGCACGACGTCGAGACGGGCGAATCCCTCATCCGCGGCGGGCGGCTCGAGCTCACGCAGCGCCCGCATCTGGGAGGTCGGCGCAAGCATGCCCGGCTCCCGGCGGGCCAGCGCCCGCAGGTCGTCCGGCGCCGGGAGCGAGCCGAGGCGGTCGAGCAGGCGCGTCACGAGGTTGACCTGAGCCTGCGCGAGCGGGGTATCCACCCAGACGCACCTGACCGGGACGGCGTGCCGATGGGCGGTCTCGATCACGTAGCTGCGCGACGCCCGGCTCAGATACGTGTTGTCGAGCACGAGCCGCCGGACGCCGGAGCCGAGCTCCGCGTCCAGCGCACCGGCGAGCGCGACCAGGCCGCCGCCGCGTTCGTCGCGGTTGAGCCGGGTATAACCGCCGGCGACAAACCCCTCGGCGACCCGGGTCTTGCCCGCTCCGGGGATTCCCATGACGACGACGACCTCCCCGGCGGCGTGTTGCCGGTCACCGCCGCGGGGGTGGCCGGTCCGGCGGCCGGCCGGCCCGCGGCGGTCGCCGAAGGCACGCTCCAGCTGCGCCCGGTCGGCGGCATCGAGCTCCAGCGCCGCCGCGCGGGCGGAGCTGACCGCGGTCTGTGGCCGCCGGGCGCCCGGGATGGCGACGAGGGTGGGGGAGAGATGGAGCAGCCAGGCCAGGGCCACCTCGGCCGGAGTCGCGTCGTGCGCCGCGGCGACATCCGCCAGCCCCCGCCGCCGCGGGAGCTGACCCGCCCGGCGCGGGCCGCCGAGCGGGGAATGCGCGATGACCGTGATCCCCTTCTCGGCGCAGCGCTCGACGATGCCTCCGCGCAGCGGGCGATCGTCGAGGACGCTGAGCGCCACCTCGACGGCGCTGATGGGGGCGAGCTCGAGCGCCTCGTCGAGCTGGCGGCGATTGACGTTCGACACGCCCGCGCGCGCGACCATCCCCTCGTCGACGAGCCGGGCGAGGGCGCGCACCGACGTGCTCCACGGCGTCCGCGGATCCGGCGCGTGGATGAGGAACGTGTCGAGGGGCAGACCGCCGAGGTCGGCGAGGCTCGCCTCGCAGTCCCCGAGGATGGCCTTCGCCCGCCCGTTTGGCACCCAGGCGCCGCCGATCCGCGTCATGCCACCCTTGGTGACGATGCGCGCGGTGGTCGCGGCACCGCGACGCCGGATCACGCCGGCGAGCAGCCGCTCGTTGTGCCCCGCCTCCGCCTCGCCGCGCCCGTACGCGCGCGCGGTGTCGAACACGGTCACACCCGCCACGAGTGCCGCCGCGATCACGCCCCCGGCGCTGCACTCGTCGCGGCTGTCCTCGGTCGACAGGCGCATGCAGCCGAGGCCGATGCGCAGTTCCGACCGATCGAGCCAACCAGAGCGTGTCAGATCTCCGATCTTGACACCTCCAAAAACCGGCGTGTAGGGTCGGCGAGTCCTGAAGAGCACGAGGAGGCGGGGATGAGCGGCATGAGAGTGGTGGTGGCGGCGATGGCCGCGGTGGCGGTCTGGGCGGCCGCCTTCGTCCCGGCGGGGGCGGCGAGGTCGTTCTCGCCCGACGCGCACGCGCCGGACTTCGGCGCCAATGTCATCGTCCTCAACCCGTCGATGGCTCAGGCGTCGATCCAGGCCAAGCTCGACGCGATCGCGACCCAGCAGGTGCCCAACCAGTTCGGCCCGCAGCGCTACACGATCTTCTTCGAGCCCGGCACATATGGCTCGCCCGCCGACCCCCTCGACTTCCAGGTCGGCTACTACACCGAGGTGGCGGGACTGGGCGCGCAGCCCGGCGACGTCGTGGTCAACGGCGCCATCAACGCCTTCAACCAGTGCGACGCCAACAACGTGTGCAACGGGACCGACAACTTCTGGCGCTCCCTGTCGAACCTGACCCTCAACGTGCACCTGCCGAGCACCCCGCCGGCCTACGCCCCCGCCTCCGGCGAGTCACCCGCCTGCCTGAACTCGAACGAGATGTGGGCCGTCTCCCAGGCGGCGCCGATGCGCCGGGTGATCATGAACGGCAGCGTCACCCTCCAGGACTACTGCGGGAGCGGCTTTGTCAGCGGCGGGTTCTTCGCCGACGACGAGTTCAACCCGCCCCAGGGGCAGAGCTCCGGCGTGGTCATCAACGCGGGCCAGCAGCAGTTCTTCACCCGCAACAGCAATATCGATACCTGGACCAACGGAGTCTGGAACCAGGTGTTCATGGGCGACGACGGCGCTCCGGCGACAAGCTTTGGGCCCAAGACCAACCAGTACACGACCCTGCCGGCAACGCCGGTCTCGCAGGAGAAGCCGTTCCTCTACACCGACCCCATCGGCGCGTACAACGTCTTCGTACCGGCCGTCCGCCACAACTCGGTGGGACCGTCATACGCCGGCGGCACCGCGGCCGGGGGGTCCATCCCCATCAGTCGCTTCTTCCTGGCCGATCCGGGCACGCCGGTGGGCGCGATCAACACGGCGCTCGCCCGTGGCCGGAACCTGATCCTGGAACCCGGGGTGTATGACCTGCGCCACACGATCGAGGTCTCGCGTCCCCACACGATCGTGATGGGCCTGGGCTTTGCCACGCTCATCCCCCAGGGCGGAAAGCCGGCGATGCGGGTCGCCGATGCCCCCGGGGTCAAGCTCTCCGGGATCATCTTCGACGCCGGTCCTGAGAGCTCGCCGGCGCTGCTCGCGGTGGACGGACCCCGCTCCGGCGACCCCGGCGATCCGACGCTGCTCCAGGACATCTTCTTCCGGATCGGCGGCGCGGAGTTCGGACAGGCCGCGAACAGCCTGATCGTCAGCGCCGGCAACACCATCCTCGACGACGTCTGGGCGTGGCGGGCGGACCACGGGGCGGGCGCCGGCTGGACGAGCAACCGCGCCGACACCGGCGTCGTCGTCAATGGAGACAACGTGCACGCCTACGGACTGGCGGTTGAGCACTATCAGAAGTACGAGGTCGTCTGGAACGGGCAGAACGGGGAAGACGTCTTCTTCCAGAACGAGATGCCCTACGACCCGCCCAGCCAGTCAGCGTGGATGTCCAGCCCGGCGACCGATGGGTACGCGGCGTTCCTCGTCTCCCCGTGGGTTCGCACCTTCCAGGGCTACGGGATGGGCAGCTACTCGTTCTTCAACCAGGGCGTGCCGATCTTTGCCGGCCAGGCGTTCCAGTCTCCGGACACTCCGGGCGTGCAGTTCCATGACCTCCTGACCGTGTTCCTGGACGCAACGCACGGGAGCGGCGGGATCAACTCGGTCATCAACGGCGTGGGTGGCCCGTCGACGGCGGCCGATGCCGACCAGCCCGTCGACGTGGCCGGCTACCCGTGACGGTTCAATGACGCTGCGTCAGCAGCGAGAGGAGAAGCGTGCCATGCGGTTCAGACGAGCGTTTGGAGCAGGTGGCCCCATCCTGATGGCGGCCGTGATGACGGCCGGCGTCGTCGCCGCCTCCGCGGCGACTCCGCCCGGCGCGGTTCCCGCGGCGGGGCAGAAGACCGTCACCGCCACCCTCATCACCCGCGCGCCGAAGACCCTCGCCCGGGGAACGACGGTGCGCCCGTCGGCTCTGGTGGGGCAGCGCGTGTTCACCGATGCCGGCCACGGCTTTGCGTTGGCAAGCGTCGGCCAGGCGCAGTACCCGGCGGCGACGATCAACGGCGGGCGGACGTGGCAGACGAACGGCCCGGCGATTCACCTCGACGCCGCGCAGGCGCCGTTCGCGGTGGTCGACATCGGCGCGGCCGGCCGGCGGACGGTGTTCGCCTACGGATCCGGCCAGGTGATCGACACGACCGGGGACGGCGGCACGCACTGGTACCGAGCGTTGTTCAACGGGGCGCCGATGGCCGTCGTCCGCAACGCCCGCGGCCATCTTCTGGCGTTCGTCGACGGTGAGACCGGCGGGGCGGCGACCTGGCAGTACGTATCCAAGGACGGCGGACGGACCTGGCGCCACGACACCACCGTCGGCGGCTCGTGACCGGAAGCCGCGCTGACCGTCAGCTCGGCGAGAGCCCCAGCGACTTCGAGAGCACGGCGTCGATGCCGGCCAGGCTCACGGCATCGGTTCGTATTGTCTTCAGCGCTCCCGCCGTCGCCGCGGCGTCGCGGTGACCGGCGGCGGTTGACAGGTCGCTCAGGTCGTAGACGAGCGCGCCGAGCGACGAGCGCAGCGCCCGCAGCCGCGTGTTGTACCGCACGGGAGCCTGAAGGCTGCTGATCGTGTTGAGGTTGTGCTGGGCGGCGACCGCGAGCGTGTAGGCCTGCCGGGCCAGATGTGCGGTGGGGGTCTGCCGGCCCGTCCTGAGAATCTCGGATTCCACGTCGTCGCGCAGCAGCCGCAGCGGCGGCCCGGCGGCGGCGAGCGACGATCGAAGCCCGCTCACGGAGCTCGAGGGGGCGACGCTGCTGCTGGCGCATCCGCCCAGCACCACGCTGACCGCCGCCGCGGCGCAGACCGCTCGTGCTGCGTTCCGGCGCCGCGCCGTGTCGCTCACACCGAGAGATTGTCGCTGAAAGTGGTCGGATGGAGCCGGCGGCCTATGCGGCCGCGGCCACCCCATCCCCGGCGCGGCGCTCGACGACACCGTCGACGACGTGCATCGCCGCCTCGGTCAGCTGGCCGCCGGCGTCGCGGTGACGGATCACCGGATACTCCGGCTCCTCGGGATCCACGCCGACCACGACGCCGGGTGAGCCGTCCGGCATGGCGATCGTGTAGCCGACGGGATAGGGCATCGCCACGCGGAGGAAGTGCTCGACGATCCGCTCGTCGAACTGCGTGCCTGCCCCTTCGCGCACCAGCCGCACGCCGATGTGCGGGGGCGCGGCCGACCGGTACGGGCGGTCGGCGGTGATGGCGTCGTAGACGTCGGCGACGGCGGCGATGCGCGCGAACGGGTGGATCTCCTCGCCGCCGCGACCGGCCGGATAGCCGAGCCCGTCCCAGCGTTCGTGATGGTCGCGCACGACGCAGCGCGTCAACGGCGAGACCAGGTCGTCGGAGATCATCGAGACGCCGGCGGCGGGGTGGGTCTTGATCAGTTCCCACTCGCGCTCGGTCAGCGACCCGGGCTTGTTGAGGATCGACTCCGGAACGGAGATCTTGCCGATGTCGTGAATGAGCAGACCCATGGCGAGCTGCGTCATGCGCTCCACCATCCGGTCGTGGCGCAGCTGGCCGCGGAAGTCGATCCAGCCGTCGATGCGATCGATGCGCTGCCCCAGCAGCAGCCCCAGCGTGGCCACCCGCACCGAGTGGCTGTACGTGTAGCTGTCGGCGGTCGCGAGATCGTCGAAGGCGCAGCTCGCGGCCGGGCACTCGGCCAGCGCGCGCATCATCCCCTCGGCGGCTCGCTCCAGCTGCTCGAACGTCCGCGCCGGCAGGTTGTTGAGATCGGCGGCGACCGATCGCGCCGCGTCCAGGCAGGAGCCGACGGCGAGCTCGGTGGCGGTTCGTACGTGATCCGGAAGCGGCTGGGCGGGCACGATCCCGTCGCCCATGTCGTCCTCGATCCACACCGCGCGCACGCCATGCGACGCCAGCCGCGCCGCCAGTGCGCGGGTCAGGCGCACCCCGCGCTTGAGCAGCGGAGCGGCACCCAGAGCGGCCGACGGGATGTCCCGCGCCAGCTCCATCTCATCAAGCACCCAATCGACCCGGATGAGCCTCATAGCGCCGTAATCGGCAGAACTCGCCAATACTTTCGCCCTGAGCAGCCCTTTTCGTCGTATTCGGTTTTCGGCGTGCAGGTTGCGCCAGATCGCGCACCTCCTGGATGATTTGGCACCAGACGCACGCCCAGCCCTGAATCTGCGCCAAATCCCCCAACCTCGCCCGGATCTGGCGCGTTGTGCACGTCCGGCGCTCGGGATTCGCCGACGGCGCCGGTCCATCACCCCACCGCGGCCAGACGTTCGGTCCGCCGGTACCGATTCGAGCGAATCGGCGGGCGCATGCGCCGGCCACGCCGATAGCCGGTTACCCCGGAGACGGGAGAAACGTGGCTACTCTGAGGCCGATGCGCGACGCACTGACAGGGGCCGCCGCGGCTGCCCGCCTGCCGAAACCGGCGGTCCGCCCCATGGCCGGAGCGCTCTCGGTCCTGTTGGCCCTCGTGGCCGCCGTGGCCTGGGCGTCGCCGGCCTCGGCCGGCGTGGCCAACGCCGGTCTCTCCGGCCCGCGCCACTCAGACCCCATCGCGGGGCTGTCCTGGGGCAACTACTCCGGCGATCAGGACGAGGTGTTCCCCGCCTACCGTGCCGCCACGGGGCGCAACCGTCAGTTGCTGGCCAAGATCGCGCTGGCACCGCGCGCGCGCTGGTTCGGCGCCTGGTACGACACGTCGCAGATCGAGCAGTCGATCCGTGACTACATCGACAACGCGACCGGCGGCAATCCGGATGCCCTGGCCCAGCTGGCCGTGTTCCGGCTCGTCCCGTGGGAGCACGCGGCGTGCCAGCGGTTGCCGACGGCGGCCGAGCAGGCAGACTACAAGCAGTGGATTCAGGCGCTCGCGGCCGGGATCGGCTCCTCGCGGGTGGCCGTGATCCTCCAGCCGGACCTGCCGTTTGCCCGGTGTGTACCCGGTCACTCGATCCTGCCTCTGCAACTGGTCGCGTATGCCTCGAGCGTGCTCAGCGCCCTCCCGCACACGACGGTCTACATCGATGCCGGAGCCGCCGACTGGCCGACGGTCGGCCAGGCGGCCCGCATGCTCGAGTCCGCCGGGATCGCCGCCGCGCGCGGCTTCGCCCTCAACGCGACCCATTACGACGGGACCGGGCACGAGATCGAGTTCGGGGCCAAGGTGGCTCGTGCGCTGGCCGCCGCCCACGTGCCGGGGCGGCACTTCGTCATCAACACGGCGTCCAACGGCAGGCCGTTCACCTATCAGCAGTACCACGGTCCGAACTTCGACAACGCGGGCGTCTGCCGCACGCCCGCCTCGACCCGGTGCGTGACGCTGGGGATCCCGCCCACCTGGCAGGTGACCGCGCGGCGGTGGCGGCTCTCCGCCGGCGACCGGGGTCTGGCCGCCCGCTACGTCGACGGCTACCTGTGGTTCGGCCGGCCGTGGCTCGTCGACCAGTCCGATCCGTTCGACCTCTCACGGTCGCTGTCGCTGGCCGCCACCACGCCGTTCTGACGCCGCCGGCGGCGGCGGACCGCGGCGATCAGGCGGTCAACCTGTCTAACCGAGTCTTCACAGACTTCCTAGCGTCGGCATTATCTGGCAGGGTACGGTCTTGTCCACGAGGCCGTGGCTGAATCTGTCGCCCATCAGGTCAGAATCAGCCAGTCGCGCACCGAAGAGCGCCTCGCCTTGCGAGTCCACCCAGATCGAGTCTGCGTCTCTCCGCCGCGGCGGCGAGCGCGCGCAAACCGCCGTCCAGTCGTGAGTGCAACCAGACAACCTGCCGGGGATACGCTCCAACCGCCGGGCGGCGGGGGCTGACCTCCACCGCGTCGAGCAACCGCAATGGCCGTCGACACGCTACCTCCGCGCTCGCCCGCGCCTCCACCTGAGCCAGCCGCTGGGCGCGGGCGCCACGGGCTGCTCGAGCGCCTGAGCGGATACCGGCCCACCCGCCTGGCGATCGGCGGCTTCCTCCTGGCGCTGACCCTGGCGTCGCTGTACCTGCGCACCCGGCAGCTCAACTTCTACTACTGGATCGACGAGGCGATCTCGGTGGGGATCTCGTCACACCCGCTCAGCCAGTTGCCCCATCTCCTGCGCGAGGATGGCTCGCCCCCGCTGTACTACGCGCTGCTGCATGTCTGGATCCGGCTGTTCGGCAGCGGCGGAGTGGCCACGCACTGGCTGTCGTTGATCTTCGCGCTGATCACGGTCCCGGTCGCCTATTGGGGCGGAGCCAGCCTGTTCGGACGGCGCGCCGGCGTCTACGGTGCGGTGCTGGCGGCTGCCGTGCCGTTCGTGACCAGCTACGCGCAGGAAACCCGGATGTACTCGCTGCTCGTGCTGCTGTCGCTGATCGTCGCCGTGTCGTTCGTGCACGTGTTCGTCGAGCGCCGCCGGCGCTACCTGCCGGTGTTCTCGCTGTCGCTCGCCATCGCGCTGTACACCCACAACTGGGCGCTCTTCCTCGTCCTGGCAACGTTCGCCGCCTATCTGTTCTGCGTCTGGGCGACACCGGCTCGCCGGCGCGATCTGTGGCGCGATGGGCTCATCGGCTTCGGCGTGGTGGGGCTGCTGTACCTCCCGTGGCTGCCGACGCTGCTCTACCAGGCCCAGCACACGGGGGCGCCGTGGGCGCTGGCGCCGGTCATCTGGTCGCTGCCGGACGCGTTCTACTTCATCGCCGGCGGCCGCGGCGCCACGATGACACTCGCACTCGCCGCCGGCTTCGGCCTGTTTGCGAGCGGCATCGGGGGGGTCGTCCGTCGGCCGCGGCGCGTCTCGCTGCCCGCACCCGGGACCGATGATCGGTCGCCGGCCGTTGCCGCCGCCGCGCTCGCGATCCTCGCGTTCGGCACCCTGCTGATCGCGTGGCTGTACGCGAAGACGACGCCGGCGTGGTCCGGGCGCTACCTGGCGGTCATCGTCGGCCCGACGATCGTCCTCGTCGCCCTGGGGCTGACCCGCGCCCGGGGCTTGGGAGTCGTGGCGCTCGTGTTCGCCTGCTGCTTCTGGGTCCTGGATCCGCGGCCCCCGTCGCGTGACGCCAAGAGCAATGTCGCGTCGCTGGCACACGTGATGAGCCACCGCACGGGGCCGACGACGCTCGTGCTGTCGACCCAGCCGGAGCAGGTGCCGACGCTCGTGCACTACCTGCCGAACATCAAGCGCTTCGGGACGCCACTCGGTCTCGTGCCTGATCCGCGGGTGGTCGACTGGCGCAACGGGCTGCAGAAGTTCGAGCATTCACGGGTGAGAACCGTGCTCGCGCCGATGATCCGCTCGCTGATCCCCGGTCAACGGGTGCTGCTCGTCATCCCCACCCAGTTCGCCAAGGCGCCGACGTGGATGAACCTCATCCGCCGCGACTCCAAGACCTGGCTGCGCTACGTCGAGCACGACCGTCGGCTCAGGCTGATCGAGACCGCCAGCCCGTACCAGTACAGCACCAGCCTCGCGGTCAGGGGGTACCTGTACGTGGTGCGGACCGGCTGACGGTCACGCGTTCTATCAGGTCGGCAGCCGTCACCGTCCCCGGCTGCCGGCGCAGGCGCTCACCGACCGCGCCGACGCGCCGCCGCAGCGCCTCGCCGGTCAGGAGCGTGTCGACGGCGGTCGCGAGACCGTCGTGGTCCAGGGCGTAGGTCGGCAGGCGGATCCCACAGCCGCTCTCGTGCACCCGCTGGGCGTTGTCGTGCTGGTCCCAGAAGATCGGCAGGACGAGCATCGGCTTGCCGAACCACAGGCACTCGGTGACCGTGTTGTTGCCGCCGTGGGTGATGACCGCGTCCACGTGAGGCAGGACCGACGGCTGGGGGAGGAACTCGGCACCGGTCATGTTCTGGGCGAGCTCGTACTCGTCGTGGCGCGGACCGCGGCTGACCACGTAGCGATGCGGCGTGTCCGCCAGCAGCTCGACGAGCCGGCGCATCAGATCCACGTCGGCGGACCCCAGCGACCCCAGGCTGAGGTAGACGAGGCGGCGGCCATCGTCCTCAGGCGGCTCCCAGGGCTCGTCGGTCGTCCGCACGGCCGCCTCGAGATTGTGCCAACCGGGACCGAGCGGCCGGCCGCGCGGATAGTCGAGCTCCCGCGGGAACAGGTACAGGTTCAGCCACGGTGACCGGTGGATCATCTCCAGCGGCGGGAGGGGCGGGGCCCCACGCTCACGACAGAACTCCGAGAACGACGCCTGGAGCTCGCCGACCTGCCGGGCGTACTCCGCCCGGAACGGCTCCCACCCGGAGCGGTCCTCGAGCGGCAGGCCGGAGAACGCCGGCGGGAGAGCCGGATCCCCCACTTCCAGGGGATTGCAGGAGACGATGCGGACCCAAGGGCGACCGCTGGCCGGGATGGCGGGAAAGGCGCAGACGTTGTCCTCGACGATCACATCCGGCTCAACGTCGGCGAAGATCGCCGTCAGCCGCCCGTCGACGTACCGGGCGCCGTCCACGAGGGCCTGCCACGTGGGAGCGATGAAAGTCTCCAGCTGCTCGGTCGTCGAGCCGCGGAACGCCGGAGCCGTGTCCCGGATGAAGTCCTTCCAGAACTGTCCCGGCCGCTCCGGCTCCTCCGGCGCCGGAGCCAGGCGCATGAGCCGCTCCTCGAAGCCCTTGGCCTCGAGCGTCCCGGCGAACGACTCCTCGACGACGAAGACGACGCGGTGGCCGCGCCGGCGCAGCACGTCGCCGATTCCGACGCAATTGTTGGTGGGGCCGAACGCGCCCTCGGGAAAGAAGACGATCGTCCGGCCGCGGCTGGTATCCGTGGCGATGGCGCGGCAGCCTAATGGAGCCGGCGCGGGCCGGCGATCCTCCGCGCGTTGCCGCCGGATCTACGGCCTGATCGGCACCGCCGCCTCAGGCGTGGCGACGTGGAAGCTGAAGCTCTCCTCCAGGTAGAGGCGCACGACGTCCGCGTCATGGTCGCGATAGCCGACCGACAGGTCCTGGCCGACCTCGAACAGGAAGTCGTCGCCCCTCAGGCTGAGCACCACCGCGCCCTCGACGCCGGGGGCCCAGACGATCTCGCCGTCGATGATCTTGCGCAGGTGCTCGAGCAGCGGGTATCCGCCATGCTCGGCGCTCTCGACGACGCGCTTGTACTGCTCGTTGCCGAGGGCGAGCGCGTACGGCCCGCCGATGCCGGCGCGCAGCAGCTGCTCGAGTGCGCTGGCGACGGGACGCCGGTAGCCGTCCGGATGGTCGCCCAGCTCGAGCCCGGAGTGCGGCGAGACCTCGGTGATCCCGGTGATCGCCCCCTCGCTCCAGCCGTGGAACACGGCGCGGTTCTCGGCGACGGCGATCTGATGGGCTGCCCGGTCCAGCGGCTCGACGTCGGCATCGGCGGCGCCGCGATCGTCGTCGCGCAGCTCCTCGCGCGACAGGGCGAACTCGGCCCGGACCTCGACGAGTGGCAGCACCCGGCGCCGGGCACCGGTCACGCCCTGGCAGGGGGCGGCGGTCAGCCCCTCGACCCGTCCGAGGTTCATCGCCGAGTACTCCCATCCGTGGGGTCCGGAGAAGTCGACGAGCTTACGCGCCGCCAGGGCGACGGCGAGCCGCTCCCGCGCCTCGTCATCGATCAGCTGCCAATTGGAGTCGCTGATGGGCGCGTGGGAACGAAGCAGGTGGTTGCTCATCGCTCACGCTCCTCTCAGGCCGCCGATGCCAAGGGACCCGGAGCCGTCGTCGCTGTAGCCGGAGTCCCCGCCGCCGGTGGCCTCGGCCTCCGCCTCCTCGCCGTGCTCCACGATGTCACCGGTCTGGAACAGGATTCCCTGGGCGATCTCGCGCCATTGGGGGGAGCGGCGCAACAGGAACTCGAGGTCCATGCTGAAGTGCTTGTACTCCTCCCCGCGCGCGTCGCGCATGACCGCGAGCGCCTGAGGATCGCGCTCCACCGCGATCCGCTGCTCATACCAGCCGATCGCCTCGGCCTCCTCGGTCAATGAGGCGCACAGCCGGGCGAACGTCCGCGTGTCGGCGGGCAGCTCCTCAGGCGGCTCGTGATACTGATCAAAACCCATGTGCTCTCCTGGTCGCGGTGGCTGAGACTGCAAACGCTACCCGGCGGCAGGGGTTGGAAGCTCCGTTGATCGGAGCTGTGGGATCATGTGCCCGGTGGCCGGCCTCGAGCTGATATCGGACGATCTCGCGGCGCGCGTCGCGACGGGGCCCCTCGCGGCCACCGGACTGATAGCGGGATTCGCGGTCGCCGTGGCGAGCGGGTCTCGGCCGCTCGGCGGCGTCGTGATGGCAGCGTGCGGGCTGACCTGCATCGCCGTGTGGCTCAAACGCGACGGCCGGCGCGTCGCGCTTGTGCTCGCCGCGGTGGGGCTGGTGGCGTTCGCCCTGTCCCATGTGCTGGCGACCGTGATCGGCGCCTGGCCGTCGGTGATCATCGTGTCCGCCGTGACCGCCGCGCTCTGCTGGCGCCTGTCGGACTCCCGTCGCCCGCCGCTCAGCCGGCGAGCTGCAACCGGCTGACCCGTCGCTGGGCCCACACTGCTCGGCCCGCCAGCCGAACACCTCGCCGCAGAAGGCCCCGGCCCCCTCCCGGTCAGGCGTGCGCAGGATGCTCATGGCCCACGCCGCCGGTTCGTTGGCCCGGCCCGCGCCGGTCCGGCTGGCGGCCTCCCAGGCGCAGAAGCCGGCTCCGGCCGGGTCCGCGATCACCGCCAGGCGCCCGGCGGGTGGGACGTCGAAGGGCTCGAGCATGACCGAGCCACCGGCCGCTTCGGCCGGCGGGGTTGGTTATTAACCGGACGCCGATGGGGATCGCCGGGGTTTTTGACGCGATCGCCGACTAAGCTGCGGAAGATGGCCTACACGACCGCCGAAGGACGAGAACAGGTGCTGACCGACCTGGCGGTGGCGGTCGAGCAGATCGCCGAATCGCTCGCCGCCCTCGGCGAGGCGTACGAGCAACTGGACGAGCAGCACGCCGACGTCCTCGAGGAGCAGCTGTTCCGTCCGGTGCAATCGGCCTACGGCCGCGCCAAGCGGACGCACTCGGAGTTCGCGACGCGCTCCGGCCTGCGCCCCAAGACCTTTGCCGCGCATACGCCCGGTCCCCAATCGCAGTCGGTTCAGGCGCTGATCGAGCGGGCGGCCGACGCCGCTCACGACGCCGATCAGTCGATCGCGGAGCTCCAGGACTCGATGCTCCCCGTCGAGGTCGGCGACCCGGAGCTGCGGGCCGGTCTCTCCCAGGTGCGCGAGACGCTGTCGGCGGTGCCCGTGCGGGCCCGCGGGCTGGTGCGCACCGTCGGCCGCTAACGGCCTGACCGGTCTCTCCGGCGCCGGCGTTCGGCGCGCGCTCCGGCAGCCGCGGCGACCTGCGGCGCCGTCCCTCGCCGCCACGGTCGGCGGTGGTAGGTTGCCGTCCGTGAGGTGGGTGCGGGCGCTAGGCGCGATCGTTCTGCTGGCCGGACTGGCGGCACCCGCCAGTGCGGTTGCCGCCGGGACCGCCCGCGGTCGGGCCCAGGCGCACGGCAGCGTCGACCAGGTGTACGCGACCGGCGTGCGCCCGCGGGCGCCGGTGCGGCTCGTCGACCGGCGCGGGGTTCGGATCGCCGCCGGACGGGCTGACTCGCTCGGTGGCATCGTGTTTCGCCACGTCGTGCCGGGGGTCGGCTACCGCGTCCGCGCCGGGAGCCGATGGTCCGCGCCGCTGACCGTGCTCCCGGACCGGCCGGCGCCCCCCAGCCGGAGGATCTACGACCAGCGCCTGCCGGCGGCCGGCTACGGCTACCTACGGACGCGGGACGGGACGACGCTCGCCATCGACGTGCACCTGCCGGGACCGGCCGGCGGCGGTCCGTACCCCACGCTGGTCGAGTACTCCGGGTACGGCTACGCCGATCCGGCGGGGCCGGAGAGCGGGATCGCGCCGATCGCCAACCTGCTCGGCTTCGCCGTCGTCGACGTCAACATGCGGGGCACGGGCTGCTCCGGGGGTTCGTTTGACTACTTCGAGGCGCTCCAGAGCCTCGATGGCTACGACGTCGTGGAGGCGGTTGCGCGCCAGCCATGGGTCCTGGGCCACCGGGTGGGGATGATGGGGATCTCCTACGGCGGCATCAGCCAGCTGTTCGTGGCGGCCACCGACCCGCCCCACCTGACGGCGATCGCGCCGCTGTCGGTGATCGACAACACCGCGACCACGCTGTATCCCGGCGGCATCCTGAACACCGGGTTTGCCCTGGCCTGGGGCCGCGAGCGCGCCCACGATGCGCTGCCGGCCTCGCGAAGCGGCGGTCAGCCCTGGGCCCTGAAGCGCATCGAGCAGGGCGACCGGACGTGCCGGGCCAACCAGGCCCTCCACGGGGAGGCGCCCAACCCGCTCCGCGAGGTCCGCGCCAACCAGTACTACGTGCCGTCGGTCGCCGACCCGCTGAACCCGATCACGTTCGTGGCCCGCATCCACGTTCCCGTCTACCTCGCCTGTCAGTGGACCGATGAGCAGACCGGAGCCCACTGTCCGGATCTCGCCGGCCACTTCACCGGCACCCGGCGGAGATGGTTCACGTTCACCAACGGCGCCCACATCGACTCGCTGGACCCGGAGACGTTCAACCGCTGGTACGACTTTCTGGAGCTCTATGTCGCCCACCGGGCTCCGCACCTGACGCCGGCGACCGTGAAGCTGGCGCCGGCGGTGTTCGCCGCGGCGATGGGGATCACCAACCTCACGCTCCCGGCGGATCCCATCCAGTCCGAGCCGACCTACTCGGCGGCCCGGGCCGCCTTCCAGCGGCTGGCTCCGGTCCGCGTCCTGTTCGACAACGGAGCCGGCAGCTCGACCCCCGGGGCGCCCTACCCGGCTTTCCAGCGCTCCTTCTCGCGGTTCCCCATCCAGGGGACGCGGGCTCGCTCCTGGTATCTCGGCCGCCGGGGGTCGCTCACTCCGCAGCCAGGCGGGTCCGCGGGCAGCGACGAGTTTCGCTGGAACCCGCGGTCCCGGAGCGCCACGAGCTTCGCCGGCCGCGACGACGGAAGCCCGGGCGGCCTGTGGACGGCCACGCCCTCGTATCACTGGGATCAGAGCCCGCCGGGCAGCGCGGCGTCGTACGTGACCGCGCGGCTGGCGGCCGACACGGTCATCATCGGCGCCGGCGCCGTCGAACTGTGGATGAGGGCATCGGCGCCGAGCGTCGACCTCCAGGTGACGATCTCCGAGGTGCGGCCGGACGGCCGCGAGACGTTCGTCCAGGACGGCTGGGTGCGCACCAGCGAGCGCACGCTCGATCCGCGCCAGAGGACCCTGCTCGCGCCCGTGCTCAGCCTGCGCCGGCGCGACGCCGCCCCGCTCCCGCACGGACGGTACACCGAGGTCACGGTGCCGCTGTACTACGAGGGTCACGCCTACCGGCGGGGGTCACGGATCCGCCTGATCGTCCAGGCGGCGGGCGGCGATCAGCCCGTCTGGGCGTTCGCCCAGACCCGTCCCCGGGGGACCGCCACGGTCCGGATCGCCCGTTCGCTCCGTCTCGCCTCGCGGCTGATCCTCCCAGTCGTCCCCGGAATCGGCGTGCCCACCGGGCTGCCGCCCTGTTCCGGACTGCGGGGCGAGCCGTGCCGGCCCTACCGTCCGTACGTCAACCGGAGCGCCGCGCTCGGCTAGCCGTCCACCGGCATGCGCGTCCGCGGGCTGCCGGTCGTGCCGGCGCGGCCCGTGACGTCCCTTTAGCTTCCGTTGGTTCTGACGCAGGCGTCGCCGGTTCCCGGTAGGATCGGCGCGACGCTATGGGTCGCGACACCCCTACTGCGGTTGCCGGACCCCGGTCGTCCGGTGCCGTGAGCACGACCACCGACGCGCGTGCCCCGGGCACGCGACCGGCTGGCGACCCCGGAGTGGCCGCCGAGGTCCGCGCGGTCAAGATGCCGCTCGTCGATCGTCTGGCGAGCGCGGTCGTCACCGGCGCGCCGCCCATCCTCGTCGCCCTCGGCATGTGGCTGGGCTGGAACGACGGCCTCCTCGTGTGGCAGGACCTGCTCGTGCTGGCCATCTTCTACATGGTCATCGGCTCCGGGATCACCGTCGGGTTTCACCGGCTGCTCACCCACCGCAGCTTCAAGTGCAGCCGGCTTGTGCGCGCCGCGTTCGCGGCGCTCGGTTCGGCAGCGGCGGAAGGGCCGGTCATCGACTGGGTGGCGACCCACCGCAAGCACCACCAGTTCTCCGATGAGGCCGGCGATCCCCACAGCCCCCATCTGCATCACGCCGACGGCTGGCGCGGGCAGTTGCGGGGCCTGGTCCACGCGCACATCGGCTGGGTCTTCTCCGACATGGAGGTCGCCGACGAGCAGCGGTACGCCAAGGATCTGCTCGCCGACCCGTGGATCCGCTTCGTCGACCGCACGTTCGTGCTCTGGGTCGCGCTCGGCCTCGCCGCGGCGTTCGGGCTCGGCGTCGCGCTGACCGGCAGCGTCACCGGCGGCCTGACCGCGCTCCTGTGGGGCGGTGCAGCGCGGATCTTCTTCATGCACCACGCCACCTTCAGCATCAACTCGGTGTGCCACTACTTCGGCCGCAGCGAGTACGAGACCGGGGACGAGTCCAAGAACGTGTTCTGGCTGGCGATCCCCACGTGGGGCGAGGCGTGGCACAACAACCACCATGCATTCCCCACCTCCTATCGCCACGGGCTGCGCCGCTGGCAGCTTGATCCCTCCGCGGGGATCATCCGGGTGATGGAGCTGGTCGGCCTGGCGTGGGACGTGGTCCGCGTGGACCCGGCGCGGCGGGCGCGCAAGCTGGCAGTTTCGCCGGAAAGCTAGCCTTCCCGCGCTCTTGCCCTTCGCCAACACGGCACCATTGCGCCGCGAGATCGAGGCGGCCCTGCCCCGGCGCCCGTTCGCGATCCGCTTCTGGGACGGGACCTCGGTCGCGGCGACCGAGGCGGACGCGCCGACGTTCACCTTCCTGTCGCCGGAGGCGCTGGCGCACGTCATCCGGGCTCCCGGCGAACTGGGCCTGGGCCGGGCCTACGTGCTGGGCCTGATCGAGGCTGACTCGATCGAGAAGGCGCTGGCGGTCGTGGACACGTTCGAGGCGCCGAAGCTGTCGGTGGCGCAGATGGCGCGTCTCGGCGGTGCGCTCGTACGGGCGTGCGGCCTGGTCCGGCCGCCGCGGCGTCCGGCGTCCGAGCTGCGCCTGACCGGGGAACGGCACACCATCGGCCGTGACCGGCGTGCCGTCCGCTACCACTACGACGCGGGCAACGCGTTCTTCGCGCTGTTCCTCGACCCGTCGATGACCTACAGCTGCGCCTACTTCCGCAACGGGGCCTCGACGCTGGAGGAGGCACAGCGGGCCAAGCTGGAGCTGGTGTGCACCAAGCTCGGTCTCCAGCCGGGTGAACGGGTCCTGGACGTCGGCTGCGGCTGGGGCAGCTTCGCCATCCACGCGGCGGCGAACTACGGCGTGAACGTGCTGGGGGTGACGCTGTCAGAGCAGCAGGTCCGGCTGGGCCGCGAGCGCGTGCGGGAAGCCGGGCTGGAGGATCAGGTGCAGCTGCGGGTGGCCGACTATCGCGAGCTCCACGGCGAGCAGTTCGACGCGATCGCGAGCATCGGCATGGTCGAGCACGTGGGGGAGGAGCGCATCGATCTGTACATGCGCACGCTCCACGGCCTCCTGCGGACCGGCGGCCGGCTGCTCAACCACGGGATCGCGAAGCTGGCCGATTTCGACACGAGGGACGAGGGCGCGTTCTCGGAGCGGTTCGTGTTCCCGGACGGGGTGCCGCTGCCGCTGTCGCGGATCGCCCAGGCGATGGAGCGCGTGGGGCTCGTTGTCCGCCACGTCGAGGGCTTTCCGGAGGACTACTCCCGGACCCTCGGCTACTGGATCGACAGCTACGAGCGCCGTTACGACGAGGCGGTGCGGTTGGCGGGGGCGGAGCGGGCGCGGGTGTACCGGCTCTACCTGCGGGCGGCGCGGGCGGGGTTCGACACCGGGTGGGCGTCGGTCTACCAGGTGCTGGCGCACAGGGCGCACTGACGCCGCCGCTGGGTGTTGGGGGCGGCGCGAAGCGGGAAAACGGCGGCAACGAGCGAGGGTTATCGGCTGAGGGAAGGCTCGAGGTCTGCCGGGCGCCGTTGCGCCGCTTTTCAGCATGCGGATCGTGACAAATCATCCGCCGCCACGATGATTTGTCGCCAGGCGCACGCATAGCCGCCGATCCGCGCCAAACCTTCCAGCGCGGCCACGATTTGGCGCGTTATGCATGCTCCGCCGCCCGAATACGACGGCGACGCCTCGTCCGTCATCCCTTCGTTGCCCGTCGTAGACGCGGCGGAGGCCACTGCCGCCGGCGGCCGGCCACCAGCCCGCCGCCGGCGTGAAACGAACGAACCCCCTCTAGGCGGTGGCGGCGGTCGCCGTGTCCGGCGCGGGGGCCGGCTGGGCGGGCTCCGGAGCGGGGGCGCTGTCGGCGGCGAAGTTGGCGCCGGCGGCTCCGGCCGCGCCCAGCAGGAGGGCGAGCAAGGCCCACTGGGGCCCGTCCATCTTGCTCCCCCGTGCGGCGTCGACCGAGGGGCTGCCGGGGCCGGTCTCGGCCAGGGCGAGGACGGCGGCGATCAGGACGAGGTTGTACTCGTAGCCACCGTCGGAGACCCACGGGCCGTTCTTGGCGTGGACACGGTGGATGGCGGTGATCATCGTTGCGGTGATCATGGCCGCGGCGAGGGGCGTGGCGGCGCCGAGGACAAGGAGCGTGCCGCCACCGGCCTCGGCGGCGCCGGCGGCCGTGGCGTGCCGCTTGCCCGGGCGCAGGCCCAGGCTCTCGAAGAACTGACCGGTGCCCTCCGGACCGTGACCGCCGAACCAGCCGAACAACTTCTGGGTGCCGTGGCCGATGAAGTAGCCACCGACGACCGCGCGGAGAATGAGACGTCCAAAGTTCATGGCAGCGACCTTATCAGATGGTTGTGCTCGCAACGATGGCCGGCGGAAAAGAAATCCGGCCGCCCGTCCAGGGCACTGTCTGCCCCCTGTACTCCACGCGAAACTTCACTTCTGTGCGGTGGTCGTGTAGGAGTATGGTGCGGAACAAGCTGCCGAGCGAACCAGGAGGAGAGGCATGAGCAGCACGGTCAACGTGCGCCTGAATGTGAACGGTACCGAGCACGAGCTCGAGGTGGAGCCTCGCCTGCTCCTCGTCCACGCCCTGCGGGACCAACTGGGCCTGACCGGCACCCATGTGGGCTGTGACACCTCCAACTGCGGCGCCTGCACGATTCACCTCGACGGCGAGCCGGTGAAGTCCTGCACCGTCCTGGCGGTCCAGGCCGACGGCGCGGAGGTGACGACGATCGAGGGGCTGGGAAGCGAGGACAACCTGCACCCCATGCAGGAGGCCTTCTGGGCCAACCACGGTCTGCAGTGCGGCTACTGCACCCCCGGGATGATCATGTCGGCGACGGCGCTGCTGTCCGAGAACCCGGACCCCTCGGAGTCCGAGGTCCGCCACGCGCTCGAGGGCAACCTCTGTCGCTGCACCGGCTACCACAACATCGTCAAGGCAGTCCTCGACGCCGCCGAGAAGACCAAGGGGGTCACGGCATGACTGTCACGGATGCAGCCCCCGCCGGCCACGTCGGCCGGGTGCTGCGGCGCAAGGAGGATCCCCGGCTGATCACGGGGCGCGCCCGCTACGTCGATGACATCTCGCTTCCCGGCCAGCTGTGGGCGGCGCTCGTCCGCTCGCCGGAGGCCCACGCGAAGATCGTCTCCATCGACACCTCCGCAGCGGCCGCGCGGCACGGGATCCACGCCGTGTTCACCGGGGAGGACATGTCCGACCTCGGCGGCCCGCTGCCGATGGCGTGGGCCCCGCCCGGGGTCGAGGTCAACAACCCTGAGCACTGGCCGCTCGCCCGCGGCAGCGTCAAGCACGTCGGCGACCCGGTCGCCGTGGTCATCGGCGAGGACCGCTATGCCGTCAACGACGCCGCCGAGGACGTGATCGTCGAGTACGACCCGCTGCCGGTGATCGTGGATCCCGAGGCCGCCGTGGCCGGCGGTCCGTTCGTCCACGGTCAGTTCGAGACCAACAAGGTCCACGAGTGGACGCTGTCCGGCGGCGACGTCGAGGCCGGGTTCGCCGAGGCGGACGTGATCGTCGAGCGCCGCGTCGTCAACCACCGGATCGCCGGGGCGCCGATCGAGTGCCGAGGTGTGCTCGCCGACTACCGCGCCGGCTCCCTGACGCTCTACTCGGCGACGCAGGTGCCGCACTTCGTCCGCCTGTTCATGGCGCTCCTGCTCGGACTCGGTGAGGACCGGGTGCGCGTGATCGCGCCGGAGGTCGGCGGCGGCTTCGGGCAGAAGCTCCAGGTCTACGGAGAGGAGCTGCTCGCCTGCTGGGCGTCGCGCAAGCTGGGACGGCCGATCAAGTGGATCGAGACCCGCTCGGAGAACATGTCGGTGGCCCACCAGGGACGCGACCAGATCTCCCACGTGAGGATGGGGGCCAAGCGCGACGGCACCATCACCGCCTGGCACGTCAAGATCCTCGCCGACTTCGGCGCCTACAACATGATCCTGACGCCGCTGATCCCGTCGCTGGGCGCGTTCGTGATGGGCGGCTGCTACAAGATCCCCAACGTCCAGACCGACATCACCGGGGTGTTCACGAACAAATGCCCCACCGACGCCATCCGCGGCGCCGGCCGGCCTGAGGCGACACAGATGATCGAGGTCACCCTCGACCAGCTCGCCCACGAGCTGGGGATGGACCCGCTGGAGGTCCGGCGCAGGAACTTCATTCCCAAGGAGGACTTCCCGGCCGCGGTGGCGACCGGCGTTGTCTACGACTCCGGCGACTACCACAAGACCCTGGACAAGCTGCTCGAGCACGTGGACGTCGACGCGTTCCGGCGCGAGCAGGAGGAGCTGCGGTCCAAGGGCGTCTATCGCGGAATCGGCTTCTGCACCTGGACCGAGATCTGCGGCCTGGCCCCGAGCCGGGTCACCGGCCCCGCCGGGGTCGGAGTCCAGGCCGGCCTGTGGGAGTCGGCCATGATCCGCGTCCACAACACGGGGGCGGTCACCGTGTACACCGGCACCTCCCCCCACGGTCAGGGGCTGGAGACGGCCATGGCGCAGATCGTCGCCGACAAGCTGGGAGTCGACCCGTCCGTCGTCGAGGTCGTCCACGGCGACACCTCGCTGGGGCCCGAGGGGCGCGACACCTACGGTTCGCGCTCGCTGGCGACCGGCGGCGAGGCAGTCGCCCGCGCCACCGACAAGGTCGTCGCCAAGGTCAAGTCGATCGTGGCGGCGGAGCTCGAGGCGGCGGCGGAGGACATCGAGGTCAGCGGCGGCAAGTTCTCGGTGCGCGGCTCGCCGGACAAGGGCATGGCGCTCGCCGACGTCGCCGGCGTCGCCTACATCGGCGCCGTGCCTGCGGGGATGGAGCCCGGGCTGGAGGAGACGACGTTCTACGACCCGGAGAACTTCGTGTTCCCGTTCGGCGCCCACGCCTGCGTCGTCGACGTCGATGCCGAGACCGGGAAGGTCTCGGTCCGGCGCTACGTCGCCGTCGACGACTGCGGCCGCCCCATCAACCCGATGCTGATCGACGGCCAGATCCACGGCGGCGTCGTCCACGGGATCGGCCAGGCGCTCTACGAGCGCGTCCACTACAACGACGAGGGCCAGCTGATCACCGGCACCTTCGTCGACTACGCGCTGCCGACGGCCGCGGAGCTGCCCAGCTTCGAGACCGATCGGACCGAGACGCCGTCCCCGGTCAACTCGCTTGGCGTCAAGGGCGTCGGCGAGGCGGGGACGATCGCCGCCTCCGCGGCGGTGACCAATGCCGTCATCGATGCCCTGCGCCCGCTCGGCGTCGACTACATCAACATGCCCCTGACCCCGATGCGGATCTGGGACGCCATCGCCAACAGCCAGGGCGCGAGCCCGGAGGGAGGTACCCAGCCATGATTCCCGCCGAGTTCGACTACACGGCGCCTGAGTCGCTCGAGGACGCGATCGGCGCCCTCAAGGACGGAGGCGAGGACGCCAAGCTGCTCGCCGGTGGCCACTCGCTGATCCCGCTGATGAAGCTCCGGCTGGCGGCGCCGACGCTGCTCGTCGACCTCCGCAAGGTCCCGGGGCTGCACGGCCTCGAGCGTCAGGACGGGCACTGGCGGCTGGGCGCGCTGACGACGCACTCGGTGCTCGAGCACTCGCCGGAGCTGGGGATCGTCTCGGCGGTGGCGGCGACGATCGCCGACCCGCAGGTCCGCCACCGCGGCACGATCGGCGGCTCGCTGGCGCACGGGGACTCGGCCTCGGACCTGCCGGCGGCGATGCTCATCACCGAGGCGGAGGTCACTCTCCAGGGCGAGAGCGGGCAGCGGACGTTGCCGGCGGCCGAGCTGTTCCAGGATTACATGACGACGGCGGTGGGTGAGGACGAGGTGCTGACCGAGATCCGCATCCCCACGCTCGACGGCTGGGGCCACTCGTATCAGAAGTTCAACCGCCGCTCCGAGGATTGGGCGATGGTCGGCGTGTGCGCGGTGGTCAAGGCGTCCGGTCAGACGTGCCAGGACGTCCGCATCGGCCTGACCAACATGGGCTCGGTGCCCCTGCGGGCGACGGCGGCCGAGGCGGCGCTGCGCGGCCAGGAGCTCTCCGACGAGAACATCGCCCAGGCCGCCGAGCACGCCGCCGACGACACCAACCCGCCGGCCGACCTCAACGCGAGCACCGAGTACAAGCGCCACCTGGCGCGCGTGCTGACCCGCCGGGCGATCAAGGATGCGATGGCCGCGGCCGGGTAACGCCGGCCGCCCACTAACATCGACGACAGGATGACGCTCGCGGCGCTTGAGTCGGTCGGAGCCGCGGGCGACGCGCTCGCGGGTCAGGGATATCTCGCCGATCGCCAGTTGGCGATGGCCGTGCATCTGGCGACGGTGCTCGAGCAGCCGCTGCTGCTGGAGGGCGAGGCGGGAGTCGGCAAGACCGAGGTCGCCCGCGCGCTGGCAGCGGCGTCCGGCGCCCGGCTGATCCGCCTCCAGTGCCACGAGGGCATCGACCTGCATCACGCCGTCTACGACTGGGACTACGCCCGCCAGCTCCTGGCCCTCCGCGCCGCGGAGGGGGGCGTCGACGAGGGCGAGCTGTTCGCGCGTCGCTTCCTGCTGCGCCGCCCGCTGCTTGAGGCGCTGGAGTCCGATCCGTCCCAGCCGGTGGTGCTGCTCATCGACGAGATCGACCGCGCCGACGACGAGTTCGAGGCGTTCCTCCTCGAGTTTCTGTCGGACTTCGCGGTCACCATCCCGGAGCTCGGCACCATCACCGCCCTGCGGCGCCCGATCGTGTTGCTGACCTCCAATCGCACCCGCGAGCTGCATGACGCGCTCAAGCGCCGGTGTCTGTATCACTGGATCGACTACCCCCCGCCGGAACGCGAGCGGGCGATCGTCCACGCCCGGCTGCCCCACGTCCCGGAGGAGATCGCCGCCCGGGTGGTGAACGCGGTGGCCCGGCTGCGTGATCAGGGCGACCTGTACAAGCTGCCCGGGGTGGGGGAGACGATCGTCTGGGCTCAGGCGCTGCTGGCGCTCGACGGCGACGCGTCGCTCGAGGACACGCTGGGGGTGGCGCTCAAGGTGCACGAGGATGTGTTGCGCGTGCGCGAGCGTGGAGTGCTGGAGGGTGTCTGAGGCGCCGTCCGGCGCACTTCTTCAGCCGCTCGCCGACGGCACGGTGGGACGGCTGGGCGATCTCACCGGCGTGCTGCGCGCCCAGGGAACACGGGTCGGCGTCGGTGAGCTGCTGACCGCCGTGCGCTGTCTGGATCAGGTCGACGTCGCCTCGCGCGACGAGGTGCGGCTCGCGCTGCGGACCGTCCTGTGCTCACAGCGCGCCGACCTGGAGCGATTCGACCTGGCGTTCACGGCGGTGTTCGGCGACGGGCGCGTTCCGCCGCCGGAGGACCCGCTGTCGGAGCTGGGGTCGATCGAGAAGGCCGTGTTGCCGAGCATGGCCATGCCGGATCCGGCTCGCGGCGCGCCGGAGGAGGGGGCCGAGACGCTGCCGGCCGCCTGGAGCCAGATCGAGCTCCTGCGCGAGAAGGACTTCGCTCGCTACACCGAGTCAGAGATGGCACTGGCGCGGGAGCTGATCGCCCGGCTGGCGCGCCGGCACCCCACGCGGCTCTCGCGCCGCACCCGCCCGTCGCGCCGGCGCGGGCACACCCCTGACCTGCGCCAGACCGTGCAC
Organism: Solirubrobacteraceae bacterium; assembly: GCA_035551855.1. Lineage (GTDB taxonomy): Bacteria > Actinomycetota > Thermoleophilia > Solirubrobacterales > Solirubrobacteraceae > Palsa-465. The sequence continues at coordinate 1,620 of DASZMK010000103.1, read as the reverse complement.
CGGTCGCTGCGCACCGGCGGGGAGCCGCTGCACCGGCGCTGGCGGAGCCCCAGCCGCCGCCCGCGCCAGCTCGTGCTCGTCTGCGACGTGTCCGGTTCGATGGCCCCGTACGCCCGGATGCTGCTGCAGTACATGCACGCCTGCGTCGTCGCCCGCCGGCGCGTGGAGGCGTTCGCGTTCGGCACCCGCCTGACGCGCATCACCCAGGAGCTCGCCGGCCGGGACCACGACCACGCGCTGGAGCGGGCCGCCGCGGTGGTCACCGACTTCTCCGGGGGCACCCGGATCGGCGCCGCGATCGCCGAGCTCAACCGGGTGCACGGCCGACGGCTGGGCCGGGGGTCGGTGGTGGTGATCCTGAGCGACGGCTGGGACCGGGGGGAGCCGGAGCAGCTGGAGGTGGAGATGGCCCGGCTGCGGCGCGCTGCCTACCGGCTGGTGTGGCTCAACCCCCTCGCCGCCCACCCGGACTACCAGCCGCTGGCCCGCGGCATGCAGGCCGCGGTTCCCCACACCGACCGCCTGCTGGCGGGCAACTCGCTGGGATCGCTCGAGGAGCTGGCGGAGATCCTGGAGGAGATGTGACCGCCGATCCGGACTGGGTCCGGAGCTCCGAGCTGCACGGTCCGGCGTTCGCCGAGGCCGAGTCGCCCCGGCCCCAGCTTGTCCTCTTCGGCGCGGTCGAGCTGGCGGCGGCACTGAGCACGCTGGCGCGGGCGGTGGGGTGGCGGCCGTATGTGGTCGATCCGCGCCACCGGTTCGCCATCGCCGATCGCTTCCCGGATGCCGAGGACGTGCTCGTCGCCTGGCCGGAGGAGGCATTCGCCCGGATCGGCGGCATCGACGCGACGACGGCCATCGCGGTGCTCACCCATGACCCGGTGCTCGACGATCCGGCCCTCCTGATCGCGCTGCGCTCGCCGGCGTCGTTCGTCGGCGCGATGGGGTCGCGGCGGACGCAGGCGGCCCGTCAGGAGCGTCTGCTGGCCGCCGGCCTGCGCGAGGACGAGCTGGCGCGTCTGGCCAGGCCGGTCGGGCTCGACCTGGGCGCCCACACCGCGATGGAGACCGCGCTGTCGATCCTGGGCGAGATCGTCGCCGTGCGCAACGGCCGCTCCGGTGGCCGGCTGACCGCGGCGGACGGCTCGATTCGACAGGTGCACGCGTAGGCGAGGGACCATTCGGTGGCGGCAGAGGAGGAGGTTGCCGGTCTCGTGCTCGCCGCCGGGGGCGGCAGCCGGTTCGGCGACTCGCCCAAGATGCTGGCGGACGTGGGGGGTCGGCCCCTGCTGGAGTGGTCGGTGCGGGCCCAGTGCGCGGTGGCGGAGCTCTCGCCGATCGTCGTCATCCTCGGCGCGCACGCCGGGCAGGTTGCCGCCGCAGTCGACTTCGGCCGAGCTCGGACCGTGGTCTGCCCGGATTGGGCGTCCGGTCAGGCGGCGTCCCTGCGCTGTGGTCTCGCCGCGCTCCCGGACGTCGTCTCGAAGGTGATCGTGACCCTGGGCGACGCGCCGCTGGTCACGCCGGCGGTCATCGCCCGGTTCGTCGGCGAGCCGCCGCGCACACGCGCCACGTACGGCGGCCGGCCCGGGCATCCGGTGGTGCTGGGGCGTGAGCAGA
>DASZMK010000102.1:0-14634 GCA_035551855.1 Solirubrobacteraceae bacterium | reverse complement strand
GCTTCGGCGGCGACGCCGGTCAGCGCCGTGAACAGCGAGGACTTGCCCGCGTTGGGCATCCCCACGATGCCGACCCTCATCGGCATCTAGCGCCCGCCCTCCCCGTCGCGCACCCCGGCGTCGGCGCCGGCCGCGCACCGGCGGGCCGGCGTCGCCAGGACGCGACCGGCCGCGCCGGCGACGACGGTGCCCAGCGCTGCTCCGGCGAGCACGTCGCTGGGGTAGTGGACGCCCAGGTACGGGCGGCTGACCGCGAACGCCCCGGCCGCCAGGTACAGCGCCGTCGCCGGGACGAGGCCGCTGTAGACCCGCGCCGCGGCAAACGAGGTCGTGGCGTGCGCGCTGGGGAAGGACAGGCGCGAGACCACCGGGGACAGCGGTGGCAGCCCGTCCAGCTGGGGCCGGTGCCGGCGGACCGAGATCTTGACCGCGTAGTTGGCGACATACGAGCCGGCCACGACCGCGGCGCCGCGGAGCCAGCGCTCCCGCCGCTCCGGATCGAGCGCCGCGCCGGCGAGGCCCAGCGCCAGCCAGCACGCCGCGTGCTCGCCGAGCCGCGAGTAGCTCGCGATGACGCGCTCGCGCCCACGGCTGTGGCCGCGCGTTCGCGCCACCATCAGCAGCTTGCGATCAAAGGAGACGGGCCCGTCCATTGGCCCGTTGACTCTATTCAGGCGCGCCGGGATCGGCGCTCGGAGCCCCGGCATGCGGATCTGCGCCGGGACGGCCACCTGTGCGATGATCCGCGCGCCGGGGTGGCGTCGCGAGCCCACTACATTGCGTCAACAGCGCTGGATACCCGCCCATGGATGAGGTCGACACGAGAATCGTTGCGCTGTTGCGCGAAGACGCCCGCCGTTCCTTTCAGGACATAGGGCTCCATGTCCACCTCTCCGCTCCGGCGGTCAAGCGCCGGCTCGATCGTCTGGAGCGCGACGGAATCGTGCTCGGCTACACGGCGATCGTGAACCCTCAGGCGTTCGGCTGGCGGGCCGAGGCGTTCGTCGATCTCTACTGCGAGGGGAGCATGCCCGGCTCGGCGATCAAACGGGCGGTGGAGCGCGAGCCGGGGGTCGTCTCGGCGCACACGGTCGCCGGGGAGGCGAGCGCGCTGCTGCACGTCATGGCCGAGGACACCAAGGACCTGGAGCTCGCGCTCGAACGAATCCGAGCGACCGACGGCGTGACCCGCACTGTCACCGAGGTCGTGCTCTCGACCCTGTTCCAGCGCTGAGCTCGGTGGCCCGGTTCGCAAATACGGCGAACCGAACCACTGAACGTCAGCCGCCGAAGCCGACGCGGTGGGCCTCGGTGTCGACGAGCACGTAGACGACCTTCTCGAGGTCGAGCGCGATCATGCCGTCGTCGGCCTTGAGGTCGTGCCAGCCGGTCGTCCCCAGCGCCTTGCGGAGCGTCGCCAGGTCCGATGGCGCCACCCGCGCGCTGAGCACCGGGCCGCCGAGAAAGCCGATGTTGATCTTCTGGGGCTTGTCGCTGTCCATTTCGTCACTGCTCCTTCGCTGGCTGCACGATCTCGGTTAGTACTCCGCCGGTGGCGGCGGGGTGAAGGAAGGCTACGCGCGAGCCGCGGATTCCCGTCCGCGGCTGTTCGTCGATGAGCCGCATGCCGGCGGCGGCACACGCGTCCAGTGTCTGCTGAACCGAGGCGACGCGATAGGCGACGTGATGCAGCCCGGGGCCGCGCCGGCTCAGGAACTTGCCGACGGCGGTCTCCGGACCGAGCGGCTGGAGCAGCTCGATGTGTCCGTCGCCGACGTCGAGCAGCGCGGCGTCGACCCCCTGCCCGGTGACGGTCTCGCGATGAACGAGCGGCATCCCGAGCTTGTCCCGGTACAGCTCCAGCGCGGCGTCGATGCTCTCGACGGCGACGCCGACATGGTCGATCGCGGACAGCATGGCGCCGCCGAGGATACCGAGCCGGGGGCCGGGCTACTCGCCGGCCGAGGCCGGCCGAGCGGGATCGACCGCCGTCGCGGCGGCGATGCCGAGATGGCGGGAGCCCCGCCGCTCCGGAGCTGCCTGGGGGATCCCGCGCATGATCGCCTCGAGGTCCGGGCGCTCCAGGACCTCCTTGGTCAGCAGGGTGCTCGCCAGCTCGTCGAGCTGGGCGCGGTGGGCGGTGAGGATCGTTCGGGCCGCCCGGGCGGCCTGGTCGGCGAGCTCGCGCACCTCCTCATCACGGACGCGGCGGGTGGTCTCCGACATCGTCTCCGGAGCGACCTTCATCGACCTGATCCCGTTGCCCATCGCGAACTCGTGGACCATCGCATAGGCGATGTCGCCGACCCGCTTGAGGTCGTCGGATGCGCCCGTGGTGATGGAGCCGAAGACCAGCTCCTCGGCGCCCCGGCCGCCGAGGAGCATCGTCATCAGGTCGATGAGCTCCTCGCGGGTCTTGAGGTGGCGGTCCTCGTCCGGCAGGTTGAGCGTGTATCCGAGGGCCACGCCGCGGGGCACGATCGAGATCCGGTGCACCGGGTCGACCGAGGGGAGCAGCTCGCCGCACAGGGCATGGCCGGCCTCGTGATAGGCGACGACCCGCCGCTCGTGCTCGGAGAGGGTGCGGCGGGTCGGCACGCCGGCCATGACCCGCTCCAGGGCGGCGTCGAAGTCGCCCATCTCGATCTGGTCTGAGTCACGGCGGGCGGCGAAGATGGCCGCTTCGTTGCAGATGTTCGCCAGCTCCGCGCCGGTCAGGCCGGACGTCTGGCGGGCGAGCAGGCCGAAGTCGACGTCGGCGGCCAGCTCCTTGTTGCGGGAATGGACCTTGAGGATGCTCTCTCGTCCGGTCAGGTCCGGCGGGGAGACGAAGATGTGGCGGTCGAACCGGCCGGGTCGCAGCAGCGCCGGATCGAGCTTCTCGAGCAGGTTGGTGGAGGCGAGCACCACGACGTCGCCCTTGGCGCTGAAGCCGTCCATCTCCACCAGCAGCTGGTTGAGCGTCTGGTCGTACTCCCGGTTGGCGGCTCCGCCGGAGCGGGCGGTGCCGATCGCGTCGAGCTCGTCGATGAAGATGATGGCGGGGGCGTGGCGGCGGGCCTCCTTGAACAGCCGGCGGATCCGGGCCGAGCCGAGGCCGGCGAACATCTCCACGAACGACGACGCCGACTGGGAGAAGAAGGTCGCGCCGGACTCGTGGGCGACGGCCTTGGCCAGCAGCGTCTTGCCCGTGCCGGGCGGTCCGTGCAGGAGGATCCCGCTGGGCAGGTTGGCGCCGAGCCGGCGAAAGCGCTTGGAGTTGCGCAGGTAGTCGACGATCTCGCGCAGCTCGTCCTTGGCCTCGTCGACGCCGGCGATGTCTCCCCAGGCGATGGGGGGCGTCTCCTGGGGGCGGATCTCTGCCGGGCGGGTCCGCGGAATCATCCGCATGGTCAGCCCGACGAGCACGACCAGCGCCCCCATGAAGATCAGCGGCACCCAATCGTGGATCCACGTGATGACGTTGGGGTCGCCGAGAAACGCAGAGTGCAGCATCAGCTCACTCCTGTAATCGGCAGGTGGTCCGGGTTGCTGAAGGGCCCGCGGCTATCGAACGGGTTCGAGGCGCGAGTTGGGCGAGTAGGTCCGGCCGAACTTCGCACACGGCTCCCCGTCCAGGAGGACGACGTCGGCGGTGAAGTCGTTCTGGCCGCGGATCAGCGAGGAGCCGACCCCGTAGGCGTCGACGGGCACCTTCTTGGACTCGAACTCCCGGATTCGCGGGGCGGTGAAGCCGCCGCTGGCGACGATCTTGACGTCGGTGAAGCCCGCCTCGTCCAGCGCCCCGCGCACCTTCTCGACGAGGCGGGGGTTGACGCCGGTCGGTTTGAACGTGCCCATCTCCTCGAACAGGCTGCGATCGACGAGCAGCTCGGACGTGTCGAGCCGGACGCCCCAGAGCCGGTCGCCGAGGGCCGCGGCGACCTCGAGGGCGGTGCGGACGGAGTCGTTGTCGAAGTCGACGAGCACGGTGATGTTCATGTCCTGGTGGAAGCGGTCGGCGAACTTCCGGGACGCCGTGACCGTGTCGCCGCCGTAGGCCGCAATCAGCCCGTGGGGAACGGTGCCGATCCCGCGTCCGCCCCACCAGGAGGCCTGGGCGTCGGTGGAGACGCCGATCGCTCCGGCGACGTGGGCGCTCCAGCCGTCTCCCGTCTGGACCAGCCAGTGGTCGTGGCGGGCGGGGAAGTAGAAGATCTGCTTGCCGCGCGCGGCCTCGACGACTTCGGCGACGTTGCGCATGATCAGCGACCGGCGCGCCAGCGATCCGAGGTAGACCGTCTCCAGGTGGGCGAACAGCGCGTAGTCGCCCTCGATCGTCATCACGGTCTCCCAGGGGGAGATCCGGTCGCCCTCGTGCAGCGCGTGAACCCGGAGCTGATCCCAGCCGGGGATCCACTCGCCGTTCTCGGAGTGGCCTGCGCAGGTCTTGAGCACCGCGATCGCCTCGTCGATGCCGCCGAGGATGGACTCCTCCTTCTGGAAGACCTGCATCGTCACGTGCGGGTGGTGGGCCTCGGCCTCGAGCAGCGACTTGGTGAGGACGAAATACGCGTCCGAGTAGTACCCGCTGCGGATCCGATCCACCGGGAGACGGAAGATCGCGGGGTCAAGCCGGTTGGACACCTGCGCGGAGATCCGGCGCAGTCTATTGGGCCTCAGCCGAGGATCTCGCCGATGACGTCTCGGTAAAAGCCGGTCGCGAAGCCGAGGTCACGGACGTCGATCCGCTCGTCGGCGTTGTGCATCAGCGGCTCGGCCTCGAGCATCGGCTGGTGGCGCTGAGGGAAGAAGCCGTAGGCCACGCATTCCGGGAACGCGTCGCGAAACCAGCGCGAGTCCGAGAACCCCGGCAGGATGACCGGCACCGCCTCGGCGCCGGGGTCCTGCTCGGAGATCCAGCGCTCGATGACCGTCATCAGCTGGCTCCGGACCGGCGAGGAGTTGCCGATCACCTGCTCGGTGAACTCGAAGCGCAGGTGGTCGTTCTCGTCGCCCAGCACGTGGGCGATCCGGCGGCGCACGGCGTCCTCGCCCAGGCCCGGCGGGACCCGGCAGTCGACCCGGACCTGCGCGCGGGAGGGGATCACGTTGATCTTGGTCGAGGCGCTCGTCATCGTCGGGGTCAGCGTGACGCCGAACATCGGCTCGATGAGTGTGCGCAGGCGCGGGTCCGCGGCCTCAATCCGCGCCAGCGCCGCCGACGGATCCTCCGGGTTCTCGCCGAGACCCCGCAAAAGCGCCGCCGGCGCCTCAGTGAGCTCGAAGGATTCCGGCTGGTGGCCCAGCGCCGCCAGCACCGGCGCCAGCTTGAGCAGCGCGTTGTCGCCGGTGCGCGGCAGCGACGCATGACCGGCCACCCCCGTGGCGGTGACGTTGAAGCGGAAGATGCCCTTCTCGGCGCAGCACACGCCGTAGCGGCGGCGACCGCCGTACTCAAAGACCTCCCCGGCGCCCTCATTGAGGAGCATGTCGCACCGGACCTTGTCCGGGTGCGTGTCGGTCAGCCAGTGCGCGCCGAGATCCCCGCCGGTCTCCTCGTCGGAGACGAACACCAGCTTGAGCGCCCCCCGGGCCGGGCGCCAGCCCTCCCGCGCCAGTCCGGCGGCGGCGACCGCCTCGCACGCCACCTGGTTCTTCATGTCCAGCGCACCCCGGCCCCACAGGTAGCCGTCGGCGACGTCGCCTGACCACGGGTCATGGCGCCACTCCGACGGATCGGCGAGGACGGTGTCGACGTGGCCGAGCAGGGACAGGACGGGGTGGGTGGGGGCGTCTTCCGGGCCCGCAAGGGTCGCCACCAGGTTGGGCCGCTCCGGGTCGGCGGCGAGGATCTCGGTCGCGAACCCGGCCTCGCTCAGATACCGCTCCAGGTGCTCGATCGCCGGGCGCTCGTTGCCCGGCGGGTTGACGGTGTTCAGACGGATCAGCTGCTGGAGCAGCTGCACGCTCTCGCTCTGCGGCTCGTCGGCGGCCATCCCGCTCCAGCGTACCCGGGTCGGCGTGAGCGGGCGGAGCTGGGGGCCGGTCCGCGGCCTGCGGAGCGCTGGTCTGCGACCGCGGTCGCCGGCCGCGCCATCTGGCAACGACGCCGGGGCGCAGGGGGGCCCGACGCTGGCACACAACCCTCCGCGCGGGGGCTCGCGGACGGGGGCGCCGTTGCTCGGCTTCAGGGCGTTGTCGCTCCGGATTGTGGCGTGCAGCATGCGACAAATCGGGATCCCGGCGGGTGATCTGGCGCAAACTTGGGGCTGAGCCTGCGTCCTGTGCCAGATCTCCCGGCTGCGCTCGGATTTGGCACGTCATGCACGGCAGAAATCCGGTGCGTCGTCCGGGTGGAGGCCGCCCCGGGCTGCCCCGGGGGCGGCCCCGGGCCGCCCCGGGGGCGGCATCGCTAGTGTGCGCGCCCGTGCCCGCCCCCGCCGGTGATCTGGAGCTCGCGCTCAGCCTGGCCGACGTGGCCGACAGGATCACCCTGGCGCGGTTTCGCGCCGACGATCTCGTCGTCGAGACCAAGCCGGATTTGACGCCGGTCAGCGAGGCCGATCACGCGGTGGAGCAGGCGCTGCGTGAGCGGCTGGCCGACCTGCGCCCGGACGACCGGGTGCTCGGCGAGGAGTTCGGCGAGGAGTTCGGCGGGGACGAGGCCCGGACCGGGTCGCGGCGGTGGATCGTCGATCCCATCGACGGCACCAAGAGCTACGTCCGCGGGATCCCGGCGTGGGCGACGCTGCTGGCGCTCGAGGAGGACGGCGAGGTCGTCGCCGGCGTCGTCTCGGCGCCCGCGCTGGGACGGCGCTGGTGGGCGGCTCGCGGTCAGGGAGCGTTTGGCCTCGACGGCCTGGGCGCGGAGCCCCGCCGGCTGCGCGTCTCGGCCGTGCGCGAGCTCGGCGACGCCCACCTGTGCTTCGGAGGCCTGGAGGAATGGCGCGAGGCCGGACGCCTGGAGGCACTCGTGGAGCTCGGGGCGCGGTGCTGGCGCACCCGCGGCTACGGCGACTTCTGGAGCTACATGCTCGTCGCCGAGGGTGCGCTGGAGATCGGACTGGATCCGGCGGTGTCGCTCTGGGACATCGCCGCGCCGATGATCATCGTCCAGGAGGCCGGAGGACGGTTCACCGATCTGGGCGGGACGGCGACCGCCGGCGGGGGCAGCGCCGTCGCCACCAACGGCCTCGTGCACGACGCGGTGCGGGCGATCCTCCGGGTACGGGTCGCGGGGACGCCTCGACGGCAGACGTAGGCCCGCAGCCGGAGCAGATGCCAGATCCAGGCGAACTGCAGGCCTTCTACGACCGCGCCTACTCAGGTGAAGGAGAGCGGGGCCTGCTCTACGCCCGCTGGCGAGCGCTCGGCGCGAAGGGCAAGGCCGACCACGTCATCGAGCTGTGCTCGCGCCTTGACGTCGAACCGACGAGCACACTCGAAGTCGGCTGCGGGGACGGAGCGCTCCTCGCCGAGCTTCATGCACGCAGATTCGGAGGAACGCTGCGGGGCGTCGAAATCACGCAGGCTGCCGTTGATATTGCCGCCACCAGGTCCGAGATCGATTCGGTGGAGCTGTACGACGGTGAACATCTCCCGGCCGCCGGCGGGCAGTACGACCTCGGGATCGCCTCGCACGTATTGGAGCACGTGCCCCAGCCGGCGGCCCTGGTCCGGGAAATGGCGCGGGCATGCCGGATCGTCGTCGTCGAGGTGCCTCTCGAAGACAACCTTTCGGCGAGGCGCGGCTTCAAGCGCGAGCACGCGAGCGAGATCGGTCACCTGCAGCGGCTGAGCCGGAGTTCGACGCGGGCAATCGTGGCTCAGGCCGGACTGCGGGTTGCGGCCGAGCTCGAGGACCCGCTGCCGCGGGCGGTGCACGTGTTTTTCGCGCGGGATCGCCAGGAACGCGCGCTGTGCACCGCGAAGTGGGTTGTCCGAACCGCTGTGCACCGGGCGGCACCAGGATCCGCCCGCCGGCTCCTAACGTTGCACTACGCGTGCCTGTGCCTCCCGCGCGAGTAGCGGCTCGAGCGAGCGCCAGTAACAGGCAGGCCGGGCGGTGAGTCTCGCTCGGAGAACGGCTGGCCCTTCATACTTCCCCCATGGAGCGGCTGTTCGGCGAAGAGGAGACGGAGCCCGCCGGTTCGGACTCGGAGCGCGCGCGGCCGGGCTCCACCGACGGGCCGCTGCCGGACGACGCTCCGCTGGCGACCCGGATGCGTCCGGAGACTCTCGACGAGCTCGTGGGGCAGGAGCAGCTGCTGGCGTCCGGGTCGGCGCTGCGGCGGGCGATCGAGGACGGGCACCCGCACTCGATGATCCTGCACGGGCCGCCGGGAAGCGGGAAGACGACTCTCGCGCGCCTCGTGGCCCGGGCCTCGGACGCCGCGCTGGAGGAGGAGAGCGCGGTGGCCACCGGACGCGCCGAGGTGCGGGCGGTGATTGAGCGGGCCCGCCAGCGCCTGCGCTCCGGCCGGCGCACGGTGTTCTTCCTCGATGAGATCCACCGCTTCAACAAGGCCCAGCAGGACGCGTTGCTGCCGGCCGTTGAGGACGGGCTGATCACGCTGATCGGTGCGACGACCGAGAACCCGTACTTCGAGGTCAACTCGGCGCTCATCTCGCGCACGCACCTCTACGAGCTTCAGGCCCTGGGTCCCGCCGATGTCCGCACGCTGCTCGACCGCGCGGTCCAGCGCGGCTACTGCGGCCCCCCGAGCCAGGTGGATGAGGCCGCCCTCGCCTTTCTGGCCGAGCGCTCAGGCGGCGACGCCCGGTCGGCTCTCAACGCGCTGCAGCTCGCCTGCGAGGCGGCCGGAGCCGGATCGGGCCCGGACGCGCGGGTGACCCTGGCCCACGCCGAGGATGCGCTTCAGCGCCGCGCCCTGCTCTACGACCGCCAGGCCGACCGCCATTACGACACCATCTCGGCCTGGATCAAGGCGACCCGGGGCTCTGACCCCGACGCCTCGCTGTACTACCTGGCGGTCATGCTGGAGGGGGGCGAGGACGCCCGGTTCATCGTGCGCCGCATGGTCATCCTCGCCTCCGAGGACATCGGCAACGCGGATCCCAACGCCCTCTCGGTGGCGACCGCGGCGGCCGCGGCCGTCGAGCACGTGGGGCTGCCCGAAGCCCAGTTCGCCCTCGCCCAGGCGGCCGTCTACCTGTCGCTGGCGCCGAAGTCGGACGCCGCCAAGCGCGCTGTGTTCGCCGCCCGCGACTACGTGCGCGAACGCGGCGCCGCCCCGCCCCCGCCGCACCTGCGCTCGTCGACCCGCAGCGACGGGGGCTACGACAATCCCCATCGCCGCCAGGGTCACCTCTCCCCGCAGGAGCTGATGCCGGACCCGGCGATCGGCGCCCGGTTCTATGAGCCGGATGACGCCGAGGCCGCCCCGCGCGAGCGGCTGGCCGCGATCCGCCGCGGCCGAGGCCGCGCCGACGCCGACGGGTAACGCGCGTGTGACGAACGTCCGGTTACGCGGTCGCCGAACGGGCATCCCTGGGCTGATTCCCACTGAAGCTACTACTCTGTAGGAAATGTCACCAGCCCTTGATCCGGGCGCTCTTCTGGCCCGCTACTACGCCCTTCCCAACGGCCCGCGCGTCTGTCTGCGGCTCGCCCGCCCGCGCGACCAGGCCGGGATCCGGGAGCTGTTCGACGCGCACGGGCAGCCCCTGGACGAGCTCGAGCTGGTCCGCCTCGTCAGCCTGGATCTCACGCGGCGCCTCGTGCTGGTGGCCACCGCGCTGATCGCCACCAGCGAGAAGGTGGTCGGCGTGGGCTCGATTGGGCTCGGTGAGCAGGCGTCCGGAGAGCCCACACTGGTCCTCGTCGACGACGATCGCACCGAGGGGCTCGACGGGTTGCTCGCCGACGCGCTGATCGGCCACGCGTCGGCCATCGCCCGGGTCCGCGCCGCCTGACGCCGGGCATGCACCACGCGCCAAATCGGGGCAGCGCTGGCCGATTTGGCGCACAATCACAGCTGTGCGTGCCCGGGGTGACAAATCATCAGCGGCGACCGTGATTTGGCACACGGCGCACGCTGAATTGCGGTGCAAAGCCGGATCGATCAGGCATCGGTGCGTGATCGCGCTCTCGGTCCTCGCCCTGTGCGCTCTGTGCGCCCTGTGCGCCCTGACGGCAGCCGGCCCGGCGACCGCCGGCCGCGCGCTGGCGGCAGCCGGCCCGGCGACCGCCCGCCGCGGGCTGGCGGCAGCCGGCCCGGCGACCGCCCGCCGCGCCCTGGCCACAGCCGGCCCGGCGACCGCCCGCCGGCCGGTGACGGGCACATCCGCCCCCCGCCGGGTCGTCATCGGCACGTCGGTGCGGGGGCGGCCGATCGTGGCGTGGGCGCTCGGCCCGGGCACGGCCCGGCGCAAGATCCTCGTCGTCAGCTGCATCCACGGCAACGAGTGCGCGGGGCTGGCGATCACGTCGGCGCTCCGGCACCTGCGGCCCCCGCCGGGCGTCCAGCTGTGGCTGGTGCCGGAGCTCAACCCGGACGGGGCGGCGGCCGACACGCGGCAGAACGCTCATGGGGTCGACCTCAATCGCAACTTCCCCTACCGGTGGCAGTACACGTCGGACCCCACGTACTACTCGGGCCCCCGCGCCGTCTCCGAGCCGGAGACGCGGGCGGCGATGGCCCTGGTGGGGCGGATCCAGCCGGCGGTCACGATCACCTATCACCAGCACATGGACCTCGTCGACATGGCCGGCGGGGACCGTGGCGTGGCCCGCCGTTACGCCCAGGTCTCCGGCCTGCGGCCGACGTGTCTGACGTTCCTGCCCGGTGAGGAGACGCAGTGGTCCAACCACACGTTCCCGCACACCACCTCGTTCGTCGTCGAGCTTCCCGCCGGCCCGGTGCCGCCGGCCGCCCTGGCCCGTCACCTGCGGGCCGTCCGTGACCTGGAGCTGGGTCAGCGGTCCGGCTCGGCCACCCGCTGTGACTCGGTGACCACCGCCGAGTGACTCCGGCGAGCGCCGAGTGACTCCGGCGACCGACTACGCTTAAACCCATGCCTGCTCAGGCCTACGCCGGCAAGGAATGCGTGTGCCAGCTCCGCCGGGGGATCTGCGATCAGTCGTGCGTGCGCGACATGCTGGACACGCCGTTCTACATCGCCTGCCTGCGCCTGAAGGGCCGGCGCTGCCTGGTCGTCGGCGGCGGCGACGTCGGCCTGGAGAAGGTCGAGGGCCTGCTGGCGTGCGACGCCGACGTCACCCTCGTCGCGCCGGAGGCGCATCCGAGCCTCGTCGATCTCGCCGACGAGGGGTCGATCCGCTGGGAGCAGCGACCCTTTGAGCCGGCCGACCTCGACGGGTGCCTGATCGCCATCGCCGCCACCAGCGAGACCGACGTCAACATCCGGGTCTTCGACGAGGCCGAGCGCCGCGCCATGCTCGTCAACGTCGTCGACGTCCCCCCGCTGTGCAACTTCATCCTCCCGGCGATCGTCCGGACCGGCCCGCTGGCCGTGGCCATCTCGACCGCGGGCGCCTCGCCCGCTCTCGCCAAGCGCATGAAGCGCGAGATCTCCGAGCTGTTCGGCGAGCCGTACGCCACCCTCGCCGTGCTCCTCAACGACGCCCGCGGCTGGGCCAAGGCGACGCTGCCGACCTACCAGGACCGCAAGGAGTTCTTCGAGGAGATCGTCAACGGCGATCCGGATCCGATCGAGCTGCTGCGCGCCGGCCGGGCCGACCGCGTCCGCGAGCTCATCCGGTCCGCCCAGGCAGCGCACACGCCCGCGGCGGCCTGAGCGCCACCGGCGGTGCCCGACCCGGACCTCACCCATCTCGACGCGTCCGGCGCAGCCCGGATGGTCGACGTCGGCGAGAAGCCGGCGACCGAGCGTCGCGCGGTCGCCCGCGCCCTCGTCCGCGTCTCACCGGAGACCGCGGCGAAGGTCAAGGCGGGGGACACCCCGAAGGGCGACGTCATCGGCGTGGCCCGGATCGCCGGCATCCAGGGGGCGAAGCGGACGTCCGAGCTGATCCCCCTCTGCCACCCGCTGGCGCTCTCCTACGTCGGGGTCGAGGGGTCGATCGACGTCGACGCCGGAGAGATCGAGCTGATCGCCGAGGCCCGGACGACCGGTCCCACCGGGGTGGAGATGGAGGCGCTGACGGCGGCCTCGGTGGCGGCGCTGACGATCTACGACATGGTCAAGGGCGTGCAGCGCGGCGCGGAGATCGCCTCGGTCACGCTGCTGGCCAAGTCCGGCGGGCGCTCCGGCGACTGGCGTCGCTGAGATAAGAGTCTCCTGACGTCTCCGTCCGGCGTTTCCGAAGTCTTCAGGTGGTGCCGGATGGAGCGAGCGCGGTGGCGAGGGCTGTGGGTATATGCGACCCGGGGAAAGGACGGGCAACGAAGGGGGTGTGAGTGTGGTCCCGGCGCTGCGGGTGGTCCCTGCGTCGTGCAAAACGTGCCAGATCAGGGCGCGACCGGGCGATTTGGCACAGGACGCAGGCTCAGCCCCGCATTTGCGCCACACCAGCGGCCGGGATCCTGATTTGTCGCATGCTGCACGCCAGATTCCGGTGCGGCAGGCGTCCGAGTCCGCCCTTCGGCGCCCCAAGGGTTGTTTGCCCACGTCGGGGGCTCCGGCGTCCCGACGTCATTGCCAGATAGCGCGGGGTGGCGGCGGCGGTCGATGCCGCGCGCCACGCCTCGGGCCGACCCCGGGGCAGGGCGCGGCATGGCCGACGACGACCGCCCGCGCTACTCCGGACTTCCCCACGCTGAACCAGCGGACGGCGGGGCGCGGCCACGCCGTCCGCACCTATCCTCCACGCGTGATGCGAGCCGCCATCCTCACCGTCTCAACCTCGGTCGCTGCCGGACAGACCGAAGATCGATCCGGCGCGGCGCTGGCCGAGCAGGCCGCCGCGGCCGGGGCCGAGATCGTCGCGCGCGACGTCGTCGCCGATGACCGCACCGCAATCGAGGACTGGCTGCGCCGCCAGGCGGCGGCCGGCGCCTCGCTGATCTTCACCACCGGCGGGACCGGACTCACCGACGACGACGTGACGCCGGAGGCGACCGAGGCGGTGATCGACCGTCCCGCCCCGGGGTTTGCCGAGGCGATGCGTGCCGAGGCGCTCAGGCATACGCCGATGGGGATCCTCACGCGCGGGGTGTCCGGGATCGCCGGGCGGTCGCTGATCATCAACTTCCCCGGCAACCCAAAGGCGATCGGCGAGCTATTCCCGGTCATCGCGCCGACCCTCGGGCACGTGGTCGCGACGCTGCAGCGCGAGCGTGGAAGCCGAACCCCCGGCCATTGAGCTGCGCGGGCTTGCGCGCTACTTCGGCGAGCGGACCGCGCTGCGAGATGTGACGCTCCGCCTGCCCGCCGGGGCGACGCTCGCCGTGCTCGGCCGCAACGGCGCCGGCAAGTCGACGCTGCTGCGGATCCTGGCGTCGCTGCTGCGCCCCCACCACGGCGACGTGCTGGTGTTCGGCGAGCCGCTGCCGCGGCGCGCGTTCGCCGTCCGGGCCCGGCTCGGCCTGCTCAGCCACGAGCCGCTCCTGTACCGGGAGCTGACCGGGCGCGAGAACCTCGAGTACCACGCCCGGCTGCATCGCGTCGACCTGCAGCGCGTCGACGAGGTCCTGCGGGCGGTCCAGATGGAGCGGCGGGCCGAGGAGCCCGTCCGTCTCCTCTCCCGCGGGATGGTGCAGCGCCTGGCCGTGTGCCGGGCGGTCCTGCACGCGCCGGCGCTGCTGCTGCTCGATGAGCCCCGGGCCAACCTCGACCCCGCCGCCTCCGAGCTCGTCGAGCCGCTGATCGGCCGCGCGAGCGGGTGCACCCGCGTCCTGACCAGCCATGACCCGCGGGCGGCGCTCGCCGAGGCCGATCTCGTGCTGGCGCTCAAGGATGGCCGGCCGGCGTTCGTCGGCGACCCCGGGCAGCTGGGCGCCGCGCAGCTGCAGGAGCTGTACGCATGAGGACGGCCCTGGTCGTCCTGCGCAAGGACCTCCGGCTCGAGCTGCGGACGCTCGAGACCGTGCCCGCGATGGTGCTGTTCGCGCTCGTGACGTTCGTCATCTTCCACTTCGGCCTCAACCGGCCGGCAATCGACGGGCAGCTGGCGGCGGGCGTGCTGACGGTCACGCTGCTGTTCGCCGCGATGCTGGGGATCAACCGGCTGTTCGTCGCCGAGCGCGAACAGGGCGGCTTCGACGCCTTCCTGCTCGCGCCCGTGGACCGCACGGCGATGCTCCTGGCCAAGGCAGGCGCGCTGTTCCTGTTCCTGGTGGTGCTCGAGGTGATCGCGATCCCCGCCTTCAAGCTGTTCCTGCTGGGGCCGTCCCTGGGCCGGCCGCTGCCGGGGCTGATCCTCGTCCTGGCGCTGGCCGACCTGGGCCTGGCCGTCATCGGCACGCTCGTGTCGGCGATTGCCGTCCAGACCCGGGCCCGGGACCTGATCGGACCGGTGGTCGGCCTGCCGCTCCTGCTCCCGGCGCTCATCGCCACCGCGCGGGCCGCCGGTCCGCAGGTAGCCGATGGCGAGCAGGCCGCCGAACACGAACCCGCACAGCGACACCGTCGCCAGCGGCACGTGGACGTAGAAGATCTTCTGGACGAATCCCTGGCCGGCGTCCAGCGGCGCATAGAAGAAGGCGA
>DASZMK010000101.1:0-8516 GCA_035551855.1 Solirubrobacteraceae bacterium | reverse complement strand
TGACGAGGTCCGAACCCGGGACGGGCGGGACGCCCGGGTGTTCGGGTGGGCCTACCGCACCCTGGAGGGCCACGTGGAGATGGGGCAGATGGACTGGCAGGTCTGGAAGTGGCTCGACACCGGCGAAGTGCAGTTCCGCGTCCACGCTGTGTCGAGGACGGCGTCGATCGCCAACCCCTTCGTGCGAGTCGGCTTTTGGATCCTCCGTGACCACGAGCGCAGGGTGTTCCTCGACAGCACCGACCGACGGATGCGAACGTTCACCGAGCTCGCGCTCCAGCGCGACCGGCGCGGTGACCGGCTCCGGGAGGCAGGTCGGGGCCTGACCGCGCGGCGGCTGCCGACGGGCGACCGGTCGCATGAGGAGCTGGCGCGCAACGTCGAGCGGCCGATGTGACCGCATTGTCAAGACCTGTGTGTACATCCTGTAACTTGTCTTGACAAGTTTGCCGACCCCTCGGGATCCTGCGCGGCGACCAGCAACTGCACGGGGATCCTGCAATGAGAAAAGCCGCCATCTCGCTCGTGCTGCCGGCCGCGTTGACGCCGGCGCTCGCCGGCTGTGGCTCGTCCAGCTCGTCGAGCTCGTCCACCTCCCCCACCTCGGCCGCCGCCGCCAGCTCGACCGGGTCCGCACGCGGTGCTTCCCGGGGTCCGCAACACGCTGACGGCGCTGACGCTGTATCGCCTCGATGCCAACTTCCGCTCCGCGGTCACGCTGGGTGCGGTCGGCGGCGGTGGGATCGGCTTTCTCATCGAGAACCAGCTGAGCGTGTTCAACTTCCAGGCGGTGATGACGTACCTGATCGTCCTGGTCGTCGTGGTGCTCGTCGTTGAGCGTGTCTCCACCGAGCTGCGCACCCGGCTGACCTGACACGGTGGCCACGACGCCGCCCCGGCTGCCAGACTCGGTGTGAACATGCCATCGCGTTCCGCCTCCCGCCCCCGCCACGCGGAGATCGCCCAGGCGCTGCGCGAGAAGATCCGCAGCGGCGAGCTCACCCCCGGATCGCCGCTGCCCTCCGAGGCGCGCCTCACCGGCCAGTTCGCCGTCTCCCGCGGCACCGTGCGTCAGGCGCTGGCCGCGCTGCGAGCCGAGGGCCTCATCGCCGGGGGCCGGGGACGCGTCCCCGTCGTGCGCCGGACCGGCCTCGCTCAGAACTTCGACCAGCTCGTGTCGTTCTCGTTGTGGGCGCGCCAGATGGGACGCACGCCGTCGGCCCGCACCCTGGAGCTCAGCCGCCGGCCGGTCGACGCCGAGGCCGCCGAGCAATTGGAGCTCGAGCCGGGAACGCCCATCTTCTCCTACACTCGCCTGCGCATGCTTGACGGCGAGCCGGTGCTGGTGGAGCGGGCCACATTCGTCGAGACGGTGGGGCGCCTGCTGCTCGACTGCGATCTGGACGGAGGCTCGGTCTACGAGCAGCTGGGCGCCCGCGGCGTCGAGCTGGTCGAGGCCCAGCAGACGATCGCGGCGATCGCGGCCGGCGGCGAGGACGCCTCCCTGCTCGGCGTCCCGCGCCGCTCGCCCGTCCTGGAGGTCCGGCGCCGGGCGATGGACGCCGAGGGCGTCGCGCTCGAGTGGTCCCGGGACCGCTACCGCGGTGACGCGTTCGAGATCACCATCCACAACCAGGACACGCTGCCCCGCGCCGGAGTGGCGCTGCGCTCCGCCAACGGCGGTCGCTGACCAAGCGCTTCCTGAGCGAGGCGTTGGCCGGGCTGACCGCGGCGGAGCACAGGCGACCCACCGGCAAGGGCTACGAAGCTGGGGTGTGGATGGCCGCGCCGGGTCCGAGTGTCGCTGCGCCGCGGCTTGAGCGGCGCTCCCCACCCCCGTTACCCCGGTTCTGGCGTGCACGATGCGCCAAATCACAGAGTCGCTCACAGGCCTGTCACCAGGTGCACGCAGAGCCCCACTTTTGCGCCAAATCGTCTGGCAAGATCGAGATTTGTCACATTCTGCATGCCCCGCCGCTCCCGGGGGCGGGCCAGAAACGCAACATCCTCCGTTGTCAAAGCCAAATACCGTGTTTCGCCGCGGTCGCCTGTGCTCCACCACGGCCAGAGCCCCCGGCGCGCGCAACCCCCCGACCCCCCGCAACCGACTAATCGCCAACGGCGACCGCCGCGGGCGCGTCCTCGAGGGCATCGAGCGTGCGCGCCGCCAACCCCAACGCCGTCGTCATGCCGACACCGGAGACGATCTCAACGACGGCCACCCCCGGAAGCGGCTGCTCGATGGCGAACGGCTCGCCCGGCGCCGACGGGTACACACCGTGCCACCGCTCCTTCACCTCCAGCCGCTCCACTCCCAGCAGCCGTCGCGCCTCGGCCAGCACCAGCTCGTCGAGGCGCTCATCGGCAAAGGGTGAGACGGTGTCACCGTACTCGTGGGTGTCGGCCGCGATCAGGTCGCCGTCCGGCAGCTGGGTGACGATCAGGTGCATCCCGCCCGCCACCAGCTCCGAGCGCTCGGCGGCGATCCGCTCGGCGACACGACCGGCCGCCGCCTGACAGGTGAAGGCCGGGTAGCGCAGCAGGCTCAGCCCGGTGAGCAGCGCCGGCTCGTAGCGCCGCCCAAAAGGGGGCGGTGACCCGGAGCATCTGCAGCTTGCACCGTGTCAGCCCGCCCCGGGAGGGCGCGAGCTCCGGACCGAGCCAGTCGTGGTCCGGGCCCGGGCACACGATCACCAGCGGTGCGCGCACCGTCCCCGCGGCCGATTCCACGATGCCGGCCCGCACCTCCAGAGCCGGCGCATTCCAGATGACGGCAGCCCGCGGGTCCGCCTCCAGCCGCGCGCCGCGCCGGGGATCGGCGGCGACGCCGGCCATCACCTCGAGCTCCTCCGCTGACCGGGCGGCGATGAGGGTCCCCGCCTGGTGGACCTCGAGCCCGGCGCGGCGGCCCAGCGACAGCCACCGTTCGCGCGCAGCGAGCGCGCACTCCAGCCGCCGGCCCATCGGCCATCGCCGAGACGATCACGTGGCCGAAGTTGCGGACGCTGGCGCCGACGCAGCGGGCGTTGCGCTCCAGCACGGTGACGCTCAGCCCGCGGGCGCGGGCTTCGAACGCGTGGGCGAGCCCGGTGATGCCGGCCCCACGACGCAGACGTCGACCTCGATCGCTCTCGCCTGTCCCATACTTGTCAATACAAGTGTACGGATGACACAAAATTCGTGATCATCCGGTAACCGCTGCATCGATCTGACGATCGGACTCGCAGCCACTTGTATAGTCAAGACATGGCGACCGCGTTCGAGGCCAGCGGTCGCCGGTACCGCGTTCCGGAGCGGCCGGTGCTGGCGATCTGCGCCGACGGCTGGGACCCGGAGTACGTCGACGACGCTCTGGCTCGCGAGCTGATGCCGCGGTTGTCCGCAGCGCTCGACGCCGGCGGGACGTACACGCTCGCCCGGGCCCAAATGCCGACGTTCACCAACCCCAACAACGCTGCGATCGTGACCGGCGTGAGCGCCGCCCGGAACGGGATCGCCGGCAACCATTACCTCGACGACGCCGGCGACGAGGTTCAGGTCACGGATCCGAGCTTCCTGCGGGCCACGACGATCCACGCCGCCGCGGCCGCCACCGGCGTCTCCGTGCTGTGCGTGACCGCGAAGGACAAGCTGCGGCGGCTGCTGGCGACCGGCGGCGTCCCGGCCTACAGCGCCGAGCTCGCCCATGAGCAGCGCCTCGACGACGGCACGCCGATCACCGAGGTGGTCGGCCGGCGCAATCCCGGCATCTACGACTGGGAGCTCTCCCCGTACACCATCGACCTGGCGCTCGCGATCGCCGCGCGCCTGGATGCCCGCCTGGTCTACGCCTCACTGACCGACTTCGTGCAGCACTCCGCCGCGCCCGGCGAGGCGATGGCCGACGACTTCTACCGCGCCGTCGACACCGCGCTGGGGCGCGCGCTCGACGCGGGCTTCGTCGTCGGTTTGGTGGCCGACCACGGGATGCGGCCGAAGGCCAACCGCGACCGCAGCCCCAACGTGCGATTCCTCGACGAGGCGCTGGCCGCCGCCGGCGTCGACGGCGCCCGCACCCTGTGCCCGATCACCGATCCGTACGTCGCCCACCACGCCGCCCTGGGCTCGCTGGCCTGGGTGCACCTCGCCGACGGCGACGGCCAGGCCCCCCGTGCGCGAGGCGTCCTGGCCGGCCTGTCCGGCGTGGAGGGCGTCCTCGACCGGGCCGCGGCCGCGGAATGCTTCGACCTCCCGGCCGACCGGATCGGCGACCTCATCGTCCTCGCCGACGGCAACACCGTCCTCGGCAAGTCCCGCGAGGCGCACGACCTGAGCGCGCTGCACGGCACGCTGCGCTCTCACGGCGGCCTGCACGAGCGCACCGTGCCGCTGATCGTCTGCGCACCGGTGGCCCCCGGCGCCCTCGAGGCAGGCGAGCTGCACAACCGCGATCTCCACGATCTGCTGCTCAACGGGGTGATGTGGTGAGCACGCTCGCCGCACTGCCCGTCGTCAACCCGTACAGCGGCGATCTCGTCGGCGAGGCGCCGGTGAGCGGGAGCGCGGAGGTGACCGCTGCGCTTGACCGCGCCCGTGCCTGCCCGGAGCTGCCCCGCCACGAGCGGGCGCGGATCCTGTTCGCCGTCGCCGGCCGGCTGCAGGACGAGCGCGGGGAAACTGGCCCGGTTGATCACGTCGGAGTCCGGCCTGTGCCTCAAGGACACGACGCACGAGGTGGGGCGCGCCTGTGACGTGTTTCGCTTCGCCGCCATGGAGGCACTGCGCGACGACGGCGAGGCCTTCGCCGGGGACGTCTCCGAGCGCGGCCGGTCCCGCCGCGCCCACACGCTGCGTGTCCCGGTCGGCCTCGTCGCCGCCATCACGCCGTTCAACCACCCGCTCAACCAGGTCGCCCACAAGGTCGCTCCGGCCCTGGCGATCGGCGCGCCGATCGTCGTCAAGCCGTCGGAGCGCACGCCGCTGACGGCGCTACGGCTGTTCGAGCTGCTCGCCGGCGCCGGCGCCCCCCGGAGGCTGCCCAGGTCGTGTGCGGCGACCCGGCGGAGATCCTCGACGCGTTCCTGCGCCATCCGGCGGTGGAGCTGATCTCGTTCACGGGCGGAGTGGAGGTCGGCAAGGCGATCGCCGATCGCCTCGGTTATCGCCGGGCCGTGCTCGAGCTGGGGGGCAACGACCCCCTGATCGTGCTCGGTGACGCGGACCTGGACGAGGCGGCGCGGCTGGCCGTGGAGGGCGCGTTTGCCAACTCCGGGCAGCGCTGCACGGCGGTCAAGCGGATCATCGCCGTCGACGAGATCGCCGACGAGCTGGCGGCCCGCATCGTCGACGGCACCAGCGGCCTGTGCTGCGGCGACCCGCTGGATCCGCAGACCGACATCGGCACCGTCATCGACGCGACCGCGGCGGACGAGATCGAACGCCGGGTGCTCGACGCGATCGATCGCGGGGCCCGGCTGCTGTGCGGCGGCGAGCGGGATGGCGCCGGACTCGCGCCCACCGTGCTGGATCACGTGCTCGCCGACGTCGAGCTCGTGGCCCGCGAGACGTTCGGCCCGGTCGCGCCGATCATCCGCGTGCGCGACCTCGACGACGCGATCGCCGTCGCCAACGCCACTCCGTACGCGCTGTCCAGCGGCGTCTGCACGTTCGACTGGCGGGCGATCTCGCGATGCATCCAGGAGCTGCGGGCCGGCACGGTCAACATCCGGGAGGTGCCGGGCTGGCGGACCGAGCTGACCCCCTTCGGCGGCATCGGCGACAGCGGCCTGGGCGTGAAGGAGGGGGTTCGCGAGGCGATGCGGGCGATGTCGTTCACCAAGCTCTACACGCTCCCGTGGGGGTGATGACGACCGAAGGGCGCCGACCTGAACGCGCGAGTGAATGAGATCGTCGCGGCCTGCGAGTCGATGGCGGGGCTGCCCGACGACGGTGAGCCGGTCGACCAGCTCCAGCACGCGCTGCAGTGCGCGGCGCTCGCCCGCCCGCGCGGCGACCGCGAGTTCGTCGTCGCCGCACTTCTGCACGACATCGCCCGCGCTCCCGCCGTCGCCGGCATCGCCTACGACGGCCCGCGTGAGCACCACGGACAGGCGGCCGCTCGCTGGCTGGCGCCACGCGTCGGCGACCGGGTGGCCTGGCTGGCCGAGCGCCACGTGGCGGCCAAGCGCTACCTCGTCGCCACCGATTCCGCCTACGAGGCCCGGCTGACCGACGTGTCCGCCCGGACGTTGAAAGGGCAGGGCGGTCCCATGACCCCGGATGAGGTCGCGGCCTTTCGCGCGCATCCGGACTGGCGACTGGCGCTCGAGCTGAGGGAGATCGACGACCACGGCAAGGTCCCCGGCGCGCGCGTCCCGGGATTGGACGATTACCCGGGTGATCTGGAGGCCGTCGTGGTGCGCCGGTGAGCTGCGCCGATTGCTGCGCCGACCGATGATCTTCGGCTGAAACCGCCTGGGCGGGTGGGCGACCGGGGGTTAGGATTAGGTAACTTTCATGAGGTTCAGGCCGGAGGGGACCGCCAATGTTCCGGCAGGTAGACGAGCTGGATTGGGGGCTGGCCACCAGGCACACCAGGCCGTCACCCCGCAGCATTCCCGTGCATGGGCGCTCGCTCGTGTCGACGCTGCGCATGTACGCGTACCGTCCGGAGCGCCTGGCGCGGGCAACCGATCTGTATGCCCACCGCGTCACGCTCCTGGCGGGCGAGGAGCTGGACCTCGAGACGCTGCGGGGTTGCCCCACCCTGATCGTCAACACCGCCAGCAGATGCGGCTTCACTCCGCAGTACGCCGGCCTGCAGAACCTGTACGAGCGCTATGGCGAACGCGGTCTGCGCCTCCTGGGCACCCCGTCGGCGGACTTCGCCGACCAGGAGTACGAGGATGCCGCGGAGATCAGCGCGTTCTGCCTGAGCACCTACGGAGTCAGCTTCCCCTTGACGGAGCGCATGTCGGTCCGTGCGCGCCCCTCGCCGCTGTGGTCTGACCTGGCCCGCCAGCCCAACTCCGGGCCACCCGCCTGGAACTTCACGAAGTACCTGATCGGTCCGGACGGCCGGCTGATCGCCCGCTGGCCGACGACGACCCGGCCGCAGAGCCCGCGGATCATGGCGGCCATCGAGGCGGTGCTCCCGGACTGACGATCCGGCGTCAGCGCGTGCCGGTCAGGCTCCTGATCGGCGGAGCGGGTGGTCAGTCCTCCGGCGAGGGTGGCGGGGCGGTGCGATAGCTCGCCGGGGTGCGCGACAGCGCGATCGGGTTGCGCGTCAGCGCCACCGCCGAGCCGTCGCCGCGCGGCACCTCGACCGTCGGCGTCAGGCCGAGCGACTGCGCAAGGGCGAACGCTCCGCTCAGGTCGTTGACCTCGCCGGCGGGTACGCGGGCCGCGGTCAGCCGCCTCGCCCACTCCGCGGCCGGGGCTGCCGCCAGCCGCGTCACCAGCTCGCCGCGGAGCTCGTCACGGTTCGCCACCCGTTCCGTGTTGCTTGCGAACCGAGGATCGGCCGCCAGCTCCGGCGCGCCGATGACCTCACACAATGCGCCGAACTGCCGATCGTTGCCGACGGCGAGCACGAGGTCGCCACCACCGGTCTCGTACAGCTCGTACGGGGAGATGCTGGGGTGGGCGTTGCCCATGCGTCCGGGGACGACGCCGGCGATCGTGTATGCGGAGGCCTGATTGACCAGCGCCGCCAGCAGCGAGGACAGCAGGTTGACCTCGACCCGCTGGCCCTCGCCGGTTCGATCACGGTGACGCAACGCGGCCAGGATCCCCACCGAGGAGAACAGCCCGGCCAGCACGTCGACGAGCGCGACACCGACCTTCTGAGGCTCCCCGTCCGGCGCGCCGGTGATGCTCATCAGCCCGCCGAGTGCCTGGACGAGCAGGTCATAGCCCGGCAGCTCCGCGCCGGGGCCGGCGCCGAAGCCGGTGATGGAGCAGTACACCAGCTCCGGGTGGTCGGGGATCAGCTGCTCGTAGCCGAGGCCGAGCCGGTCCATGACCCCCGGGCGGAAGTTCTCGACGATCACGTCGGCGGTGGCGGCCAGCGAGCGCGCCCGCTCCACGCCGGCCGCGCTGCTCAAATCAATCGCGACGCTGCGCTTGTTGCGGTTGACGGCCTGGAAGTACGTCGCCTGGCCGCGATCGTCCTGCGGCGGCCCCCAGCTGCGAGTCTCGTCGCCGATGCCCGGCCGCTCCACCTTGACCACGTCGGCGCCCAGGTCGGCGAGCATCATGGTCGCAAACGGCCCCGCCAGCACGCGCGAGAAGTCGAGGATCTTGAGGTCGCCCAGCGGCGGCGGCCCGGGGGAGCGGTTGGACTCCACGACCGCCATTCATAGCGACAATGCCGCCGCCACGCCGCCCGGGACCCGGCCTGACCGACCCGGCCCTCCGAGTTATGCTCGTCGACATGAGCGCCAGATACGTCCACACCTGCATCCGCGTCCGCGACATCGACGGCTCGACCGAGTTCTACCGCCGGCTCGGCTTCGAGCACCGCGGCCGGCTGA
>DASZMK010000100.1:0-5619 GCA_035551855.1 Solirubrobacteraceae bacterium | reverse complement strand
ATGTTCTGGCGAGTGGCTGGGCGTGGCTGGGTGCGTCCGTCGGCTTTCCCAGTACCGGGCGTACATGGATGCCGACGGACGCGGTTCAGCCGCGTCCAGACGCCGTCAGAGCGCAAAGGGATTTCGAGAACGGCGCACTAGCTCCGAGACCCGCCTCGCCCGGTCGCTCTCCCACCCACCACCAGCCGACCCTCGCGCCCATGAACCTCGCCTCCATCCTGACCGGGTCCGCCCAGCGCGACCCAGACCACGTCGCCATCAAGCTCGACGATGTCGAGATGACGTACGCCCAGCTCAACGGGGCGACGATGCACATCGCCGGCCTGCTGCGGGCGCACGGCGTCGCGGCCGGAGATCGCGTCGGGATCATGCTTCCCAACCTCCCATACTTCCCCGTCTGCTACTACGGCGTGCTGCGGGCCGGCGGGATCGTCGTGCCGATGAACGTGCTGCTCAAGCGGCGCGAGGTCGCGTTCTACCTCGGGGATTCCGGCACCAAGCTGCTGTTCGCCTGGCATGACTTCGCCGGCGACGCACAGGGCGGCGCGCAGGACGCGGACGCGGAGTGTCTGCTGGTCAGCCCGGGCGAGTTCGAGCAGCAGGTCGGAACCGCCGAGCCGGACAAC
Organism: Solirubrobacteraceae bacterium; assembly: GCA_035551855.1. Lineage (GTDB taxonomy): Bacteria > Actinomycetota > Thermoleophilia > Solirubrobacterales > Solirubrobacteraceae > Palsa-465. The sequence goes on along the minus strand of DASZMK010000100.1, from coordinate 4,993 downwards.
AGCCTCGCCGACACCGCCGACGACGACACCGCGGTGATCCTCTACACCTCCGGGACGACCGGAACGCCGAAGGGCGCCGAGTTGACCCATGCAAATCTCGGCCGGAACGCCGAGGGTTCGCGCAACCTGTTCGGATTCGGCAGCGAGGCGATCGCGCTTGGGGCCCTGCCCCTGTTTCACTCCTTCGGCCAGACGTGCGGGATGAATGCCACCCTCGGCGGCGGCGGAACCCTGACCCTCATCCCGCGGTTCGACCCGGCCAAGGCGCTGGAGATCATCCAGCGCGACCGGGTCAACATCTTCCAGGGCGTGCCCACGATGTACGGGGCGATGCTGCACCACCGAGAGCGCGAGCGGTTCGACACCAGCACACTCCAGGTGTGCGCGTCCGGAGGATCGGCGATGCCCGTCGAGCTGCTCCGGGGGTTCGAGGAGGCGTTCGGCTGCAAGATCCTCGAGGGGTACGGGTTGTCGGAGAGCTCGCCCGTGGCGTCGTTCAACCACGCCGATCGCGAGCGTAAGCCCGGCTCCATCGGCACACCGATCGAGGGCGTGGAGATGAAGGTCGTCGGCGACGACGGCAACGAGGTGCCGCCGGGCGAGGTCGGTGAGATCGTGATCCGCGGCTACAACGTCATGAAGGGATACTGGAACCGGCCGGACGCGACCGAGGAGACGATCCGAGACGGCTGGCTGCACACCGGGGACATGGCCCACGTCGACGAGGACGGGTACTTCTTCATCGTCGACCGCAAGAAGGACATGATCATCCGCGGTGGCTACAACGTCTACCCGCGGGAGATCGAGGAGGTGCTCTACGAGCATCCGGACGTCCGCGAGGCGGCCGTGCTGGGGGTGCCGCACGACGAGTACGGCGAGGAGGTCGGCGCGGCCGTGGCCCTCAAGGACGGCGCCAGCACCACGCCGGACGAGCTGCGCGACTACGTCAAGCAGCAGGTCGCCGCCTACAAGTACCCGCGGCAGGTGTGGATCGTCGACGACCTGCCCAAGGGGCCGACGGGCAAGATCCTCAAGCGCGAGATCGCGCCTCCAGACGAAGGGTGAGCTCCGGCGGCGAGGTGCGGATCCGCCCGGCGACCGCCGAGGACGTCGAGCAGATCTACGCGTTCATCGTCGAGCTGGCCGAGTACGAACACGCTGCGGAGCAGGTGACGGGGACGCCGGAGCTGCTCGCCACGGCGCTGTTCGGCGGGGCGGCCCCTCCTGCCGCCGAGGCGCTCATCGCCGAGGTCGACGGCGACACCGCCGGCTTCGCCCTCTTCCACGGCACCTTCTCGACCTGGGAGTGCCGGCCGGGCATCTGGCTGGAGGATCTCTACGTGCCTGCGCGGGGCCGCCGGGCCGGCGTCGGCCGCGCCCTGCTCGAGCGCCTCGCCCAGCTGACCCTGGAGCGCGGGTGCACGCGCCTGGAATGGAACGCACTGGACTGGAACGACCCGGCGCTGGCGTTCTACGAGCAACTCGGCGCCACCCGGCTGTCGGAATGGGAGCTTCACCGCCTCGACGGCGAGGCCCTGAAGCGGGTGGCCGGCGCCTGAGCGCACACGGGCCGGCGGCTGAGCACACCGGGCCGCCGGCGGCGTCAAGGCTCGCCGCCCGCCCGGCGGCCCGGCGGCCCGCGCCGGGCGTTACACCGGTTTCAGCGTGCAGATTGCGCCAAATCACGCACCCCCCGGTGGATTGGCACCACGCGCACGCCCAGCCCTGGATCTGCGCCAGATCGCCGCCGGGGTGCCGGGTTTGGCGCGCTGTGCATGATGCGGTGCACTCCGGCCACCCGGCCTGTCGTCACGGAGCCTGCAGCGTGACCGGCTTCAGCGGGTGGTCGTGGCCGAGCTGACCCGCCGTGTATGGGAGCGTGACCCACTTCCCGCGTGAATAGAGCCTGGTCATGTTCGAGTACCACCGCGAGGTGCGGTCGGTGGCCTGCGAGTAGGTGAGGATCCCCTGCGACACGGGGCCGCGCGGGTTCAGCTGCGTCGTCATCACCAACGACGACCCGTCGTTGACCTGCCCGTAGGGGCCGGCGTTGGGGGCGCCGCTCCGGGCCGGCGTGTGGTCCGGCGAATAGATGGCGTTGAAGCACCCCATGTCCTGAGCGGCGCCCTCGCCGGCGCATCCCGGGATGGGGATCTTCTTCGACTGCGGCGCGTGCTGGACCTGACCGAAGCTCGCGTCGAGGGCAACGTGATGGGCCTGGAGGTTCAACACGGCGTCGGCGAGCCATTTGAGCGGGGTCGCCGTCGTGGTGTTGAGGCCGGTGGGCGTCGTCAACGGCTGTGCCGGGTTGAACGCCGTCGAGTAGAACGCCTTGTCGGTGTCCAGGTCCGCCCAGACCGCGAACAACCACCCGCCTTTGGCGGTGAGCTTGCCGGTGCCGTCGTAGCCGCCCAGCGCCGCGCACGCCGGGGCCAGGTTCACGAGCCGGCCGGTGCTGGCCACCTGTGACGGGTGCGCGTTGCAAGCCGCCACCAGATCGCCGAGCACGAGCCCGGCCAGATTTGACCGGTCCCCCTCCCACATGCGCTGCAGGGTCGAGATCGTGAACCTGGCCTTGCCCAGGCCGTCGGTGCCCTGCAGGCGGGCGGCGATCATCTGGTTGCCCAGGCGGGTCCGCCCGTTCTGCATCTCGTCGGTCAGGCCGATGATCGGCGAGTAGCCGGTCAGCGGGTGCGACGGGTTGGCCAGCCAGTAGGAGTTGTTGGAGTTCTCCACGTAGTCGCGGCGGAACAGGTGTGGCAGATCGCGGCCGGGGAAGATCCCCCTCTGCGGCGTGCCGGCGAAGCTCGCCGGCGCACACGAGGACCGCGATCCGTCGAGCGTCACCACCCGCGCAATGGCGAACACGGCCGTCGGCAGGCCGGGCGGCAGGCACGACTTGATCTCGCTCGCGCTGACTGCGGGCGTCGCCCCCACGTCGCCGTAGTACGCGTTCCCCTTGTCGTCGGCGGCGATCGTGTTGAACGTGGGGATGCCCAGCCACTTCGCCTCGACGCCGTACAGGCTCTTCACGGAGGTGGCCTGCCCCATCCGGAGGTACTGGTTGGCGGCGCGCGGACCGGCGTCGAGGGTGGCGTCATCAAGCGCGTAGGCCGACGTCGGGGTCCACTGATAGCCGGCGGCGGCCACCGTCGTCACCACGCCCCACCGGGTCGTGTAGAAGGTGTGCCGGACGGTCGTGCCGCCGTAACGGACCGCCACGTTGATGCGTCCCATCTTGACCGGCTTGCCGTCGACGTAGTAACTGGTGGCATCCCCCGGCACCAGCTTGAGCTGATAGGCGACGAACCGGTCGTCGGTGGACACGGTGTGCGTCCAGGCGACGTTGCGATTGAAGCCGATGCCGACGAGCGGGAAGCCCATCAGCGTGCCGCCCTCCATGTCATAGCTCCCGGGCACGTCCAGCTGGGCCATCCAGAAGCGCTCGGTCCCGCGCCACGGGAAGTGCGGATTGGCCAGCACCATCCCGTGACCGGACCGCGTGCCCTGCGAGCCGAGGCCGATTCCGTTGGAGCCCTCGGCACGGTTGGACGTGACGAACTGGGCCTTCAGCGCCGCCAGGTTCGGCTGTGCCGACGACGCGCTCCGCCGCGCGCGGGCCGCCAGGCTCACGCTGGCCCCGGGCGGTGCGGCGCCGGCGATGCCGGGGATGAACTGCTGCGACGAGGCCTCGGTGGTGATCTGCACGCCGCGCAGCAGCATGTCGGTGAGGGAGAGGGGGTGAACCCACGGCTTGCCCTTGCAGCTCGGATCCCGCAGTCTGCCGGAGCGCAGGTAGCGGTTGTAGCCGGCGATCCAGCCGGTGTAGACGGCGCGGACCTGCGGCAGCAGCCCGTTCGGCGCCTTGGCTGAGAGCTCCCTCTGCACGATTCCGGAAGCCTGGATGTAGCGCCAGAACAGGTCCGACTGCAGGTTGGTGCTCGATGTCCCCGCCGAGTAGTTGACGGCAGTCGCTCTGGGGCCGAAGTACCTGGAACGGCTCCCCTCCACCGTGACGATGTCATCGGCGAACGTGCACAGGTTGTCCTGGGCGAACGCGTATCCCTCCCCGTAGCCGAGCGCGGCGAAGTTGCGGGCCACGATGTGCGGGATGCCCGCGCTGTCGCGCGTGATCGTGACGGCCCCGCCCGGCGATGCCGTGCGGGTGGTGCGCTTCGTGGCGGGTCCAGCGCCGAAGGCACTGGTGGCGGTGACCGCCGCCACGACACAGGTCACGACAGCGCTGCTGACGCGCAGGGTCATCCGGGAGCCGGGTCTACGTCTCGTCCTCAACGCTCTCTCCTCTGCTCTGCGGGCCCGGCCCGTGAACAAGATGTTATGCCGGACGCCGGATTCCTGCCGCGACGCCGGCGGGACGGCATAGAAAAGCCCCGCCGAGGGCGGGGCTTCTCCTTAGCAGGCCTGTAAGCCGGATCTTGTCACGAGCAGTCATCCATCTCAGCGGCCTACCCGGACCTTGGCGGGTCACCTACGAACGGTCCTGCTTGGCCTAGCATCAGGTGGGGTTTACCTGGCCGCCGCGTCACCGCGACGCCGGTGCGCTCTTACCGCACCATTTCACCCTTACCGGCCTGAGACGCTGCAGCGGCCCCAGGCTTAGGCGGTGTCTTTTCTGTGGCACTTTCCCGCGGGTTTCCCCGGGTCGGCGTTACCGACCACCCTACCCTGCGATGTCCGGACTTTCCTCGAAGGCATGCACCTCCGCGACTGCTCGGCCTGCCCCAGTGAGGATAGCGCTGCCCCGGTTCCAGAACCAGTCCTGGAGCCCCCGTTGCACGGACTCTGTCGCTCTCGGCGCGGCCAGCTGGGTCGCGCCCGCCGACAGCCGGATGCGCTAGTGGGTTCCACCTGAACGTTTGACCGGAAACTCGCGGTCGGCGGCGAACTGGGATGTATCCCCGACCTTGGAGGTGGTGATGCGTCCCCCGGAAGTGTTCGTCAGGTCGCTCTCTCACGAGGAGGCGGTCCGGCT
>DASZMK010000099.1:0-45370 GCA_035551855.1 Solirubrobacteraceae bacterium | reverse complement strand
CAGATTGCGCCAAATCATGCACCGCGCCCGTGATTTGGCACCACGTGCACGCATAGCCCCAGGAATGCGCCGGATCTTCCGGCGGGATTCTGATTTGGCGCGTCATGCATGGCCGATTGCCGGATCTGGGGGCGGATCGCGGCTCGCCCTCTCCGGATCGCGGCTCGCCCTCTGCGAATCGGTCGGCGACGCCGCCCTGACCCCTTCGTTGCCAGAAGCTCCGCCCGCCGGCACCGATGGCGCCCCAACGCATCACGACACGCCTCAGAACGTCACAACACCACCTCAGACGTCACAAGACCGCCTCAGACGACACGGTACCCCAGGCATCCGCGCCGGCCGGAGACCTTCAAGGCGATGTGGTTGATGTCCCACCATCGTCGGCAGCCCGTACAAGTTGACCGCGTCTCTGAGATGCCGGCCAGGAAGCGCGCCAGGCGACGCCCACGGTGAACGGCACGATAATCGTGCGCCCGCCGCCGAGCACCAGAGCACGCAAACGCCGAGCACCAGAGCACGCAAAGGAGCGCACCCGTGGATTGGTCCATACCCGCCGACGTCATCGAGCTGCTGGGCTCGATCGATGAGTTCATCGAGCGTGAGCTCGAGCCGCTGCAGCGCGCCAACCCGGATCTCTTCGACCACCGCCGGGAGTTCACGCGGACCGATACCGAGCGCGGCGGCATCCCCACCGAGCGGTGGCGCGAGCTCCTCGCCCAGGCCCGGCGGCTGGCAATCGACGCCGGCCTGTACAAGTACCCCTTCCCGGCCGGGGTGGGAGGCAGTGACGGCTCCAACCTGGCGATGGCGATCATCCGGGAGCACCTGGCGCAACGCGGACCGGGGCTCCATGCCGAGCTGTCCCACGAGGCATCGGTCGTCGCCAACGAGCCGCTGGTGCTGGTCCTGCACGAGTACGGCACGCCGGAGCAGAAGGAGCGCTACCTGGAGCCGCTGGCCGACGGCCGGCTGGCGATCGCCTTCGCGCTGACCGAGCCCGGCCATGGAAGCGACGCGACCTGGCTGCAAACCCGGGCCGAGCGCATCGACGGCGGCTGGGAGCTACATGGGATCAAGCGCTTCATCACCGGCATCGACGTCGCCGAGGCGGTGCTCGTCTTCGCTCGGACGTCCGGGGTGGACGGCAAGGCGAGTGGAATCAGCGCATTCCTGGTGCCGGTGCCGGCCCCGGGTCTCGACGTGCCCTACTACCACTGGTGCTTCAACATGCCGACCGACCACGGCGAGCTCAGGCTCGACGGCGTCCGGGTCGGCGACGACGCGGTCCTCGGCGCCGTCGACCGGGGCCTGGACTGCGCGCAGCTGTTCGTCCACGAGAACCGCATCCGGCAGGCGGCCTCGTCGCTCGGCGCCGCGCAGTTCTGCATCGACCGGAGCGTCGCCTACACGCGCGAGCGCGTCATCTTCGGCAAGCCGCTCGCCGATTACCAGGGAATCCAGTGGCAGCTGGTCGAGCTGCAGACGGAGGCCGAGCTCATCCGCAGCCTGCTCTACCGGACGGCGTGGGAGATGGACGTCCGCGGCGGCGCCTCGACGAGTGCCAAGGTCAGCGTCTCCGACAAGGTCTCGATGGTCAACTACCGCGCCAACCGCCTGGCCTGCGACGCCGCTGACCGGGCGATGCAGGTGCACGGCGGACTGGGGTACACCCGTCATCAGCCGTTCGAGTACATCTACCGCCACCACCGCCGCTATCGGATCACCGAGGGCTCCGACGAGCTGCAGCTGCGGCGGATCGCGGGCCGGCTGTTCGGCTTCACCGGGACCGGCCCTCAGAGGGGATGATGCAATCCAACGGAACGGAGATATTGCCGCTCGGATTGCATCTCGTCCCGCCAGCCGCTCGGATTGCATCACGTCTCACCCAGCAGTCCCATCGCCCGGGCCAGCATCGCCGGTGTGGTGGCGGCGGTGAGCTCCAGCCCGGGGTCCGGATCGGCCTGGCGACGGTTGCGCTTGGCCAGCACCGACATCGTCGCCCCCAGCTTGTAGTAGGCGAGGGCCAGAAACCAATCGAGGTCCGGGGGTGCCTCCGGCAGGCCGGCCTCGTCCAGGTACTCCGCCAGCAGCTCAGGCGCCGCAGGCATCGCGTCGGCCGCGCGCTGGTTGGCCGGGTCGCGTCCGGCCACCCGCTGCTGCACCGGATCGGCAAACGCCATCAGCCACGCCAGATCCTGGCGGGGATCACCGAGCGACCAGATCTCCCAGTCGATGATCGCGGCGGGACGCTCCCCGGCGAACTGCATGTTGCCGAGGCGATAGTCGCCGTGGAGGATCGCCGGGCGACCGACCAGGCCGTCCGCCGAGCCCGGGACACGCGCCCTCAGGGCGTCGGCCAGCGACCGCTCGTCCCCGCGCAGGTCATCTCCGGCGGTCGCAAACAGCCGCGCCCATCGGTCGAGCTCCTGCGCGGGGGTGAGCAGCGGCTCGCCGGCCAGCTCCACCGTCCCGGGGTCGATCGCCTGCAGCCGCGCCAGCATCCGCGCCGCCGCCCGCGCCCGCGCGTCGACGACCGCCGGCGCGGGGGGAGCGGGGCTGACGTCCCACCGCGGCTCGTAGGCCTCTCCGTCGACGAACTCCATGACGAAGAACGGCGGCGCGCCGCCGTCCTCGGCGAGCACGGCCGGGACGCGCACTCCGGCTGCGCCGTGGACGGCCTTGATCACCCGCGCCTGGCGCAGGACGTCGCGGTTGCGCACCGGGGGCAGCCCGGGCGGCGCGACCTTGACGACGACCCGGCGCTCAGGACCCTCGCCGTCACTCACCACCGCCGAGAAGGTGAGGCTGGAGATGCCGCCGTGCAGCGGGCGCAGCTCGCCGGTCCGCGCGTCCGGCCAGCGCCGGCGGACGGCGCCGCGGACGCGTTCCGGGAGGTCGTCGACCGCGCCGGTGATCACGTCCGGCGACGGTCGCCGACGACGCTGCCCGTGACCGACAGCGGGTTGAGCGTCTGGCCGCCGTCGATCAGGAGCTCCTGCCCGGTCGTGCTGCCGGCGGCCGCCGACGCGAAGTAGGCGACGGCCTCCGCAATCTCCTCGGTCTGCACCATCCGGCCTGCCGGAATCCGCTCGACCCAGGCATCGACGATCTCCTGTGGCATGGACAGCACGCCCCCGCTGGCAACCAGGCCGGGCAGGATGGCGTTGGCGGTGATCCCCCGCGCGGCGTTCTCGACGGCGATCGTCTTGACCATCCCCAGCAGCCCGGCCTTGCTCGCGCTGTACGCGACCTGCGCCGGCATCCCGAACGTGGCCGCGACGCTCGAGATGACGATGATCCGGCCGAAGCGCCGCTCGCGCATGCCGCGCAGGCAGGCCTGCACGACCCGGAAGCTGCCGGTGAGATTGACCGCGAGATCACGCTGCCAGCGTTCCAGGTCCATCGAGTGCGCGGCGCCGAAGATGGTGGGGAGCCCGGCGTTGGAGACGACCACGTCCACGTCCCCCAGTGGCGGAAGGTCGTCGGTGACGAGATCGACCTGGTAGGTGCACCCCGGCTCGCGGTCGAGGGTCGTCACGATCAGCCCGCCGTCGCGCAGGCGATCCGCGATTGCCGCGCCGATCCCGCCGGGGCGCGCGGCACCGGTCACCAGCGCCCTGAGCGGCCGCCCGGACCCCGCTACGCCATCGTCAGGCCGCCCGGACTCCACTACGCCATCGTCAGGCCGCCGCTCACCGACAGCGTCTGGCCCGTGATGTAGCTCGCCTGCTCGGAGGCGAAGAAGCGCACCGCGGCGGCGACGTCCTCAGGCTGGCCGAGCCGCTTCATCGGCACGGCCCGGGCTAGACGCTCCAGCACCTTCTCGGCGTCCGGATGGGCGGCGGCGACATCCTGGAGCATCTCCGTGTTGGTCGGTCCGGGACAGACGATGTTGGCGGTCACGCCGGTGCGGGCAGTCTCGCGCGCCAGCGTCTTGGTGAACGAGATGATCGCGCCCTTCGCGCCCGCGTACACCGATTCCAGTGACGACCCGACGCGGCCGGCATCGGAGCTGATGTTGACGATCCGTCCCCAGCCCCGCTCCGTCATCGACGGCAGCAGCGCCTTGGTCAGGCGCAGACCGCCCTTGAAGTTGACCTCTAGCACCTCCTGCCAGAACTCCTCATCGGTGTCGACGAAGGGCTTGAGCTCATCCCAGCCGGCGACATTGACGAGGACGTCGACGTCTCCGAGCTCCGCACATCCCTGCTCGATTCCGGCGGCGACGCTCTCCGGGCTGCGCACGTCCATTCCCACGGCCATCGCGCACGCCCCGGTGCCCACGATCCGCTCCGCGTTCTCGCGCGCCCGGTCGACGCGGATGTCGGCGATGATCGTCGCCATGCCGTCGTCGGCCAGGCCGCGGGCGATCGCGGCGCCGATTCCGCGCGCTCCCCCCGTGACCAGGGCGACGCGTGGCGGGGGGCTCGTGGACATGGCGCGGCACAATAGCCCGCGCCCGCCCGTGAGCGGAACCCCCCGTTTGGGGGCTCCTGCCGCTCGATGAATAGTTGGACGTCCAACTATTCCGGGCTAACATCATCGGGCATGAGCGCCGTGGACCAGCTTCCCGTCTCGTATGAGGAGTGGCGAACGGCGTACGGGCTGACGCCGGAGCGCTCGGCTCCGTTCACGAGCCTGTCCGGCGAGGAGATCGCCGCGCTGTATACGGAGCGCGATCTGCCGAGCGAGCCGGACGCGATCGGCCTGCCCGGGCAGTATCCGTTCACCCGGGGCGTGTACCCGTCGATGTATCGCGGGCGGTTGTGGACGATGCGCCAGTTCGCCGGCTTCGGCACCGCCGAGGACACCAACGCGCGGTTTCGGTACCTGCTCGAGCACGGGCAGACCGGGCTGTCGACGGCGTTTGACATGCCGTCGTTGATGGGACATGACTCCGATCATCCGCGGTCGGTGGGCGAGGTGGGGCGCGAGGGGGTGGCGATCGACTCGGTCGACGACATGGAGGCGCTGTTCGCCGGGATTCCGCTGGGGGACGTGACGGTGTCGATGACGATCAATGCCCCGGCGGCGATCATGCTCGCGTTCTACGTGGTCGCGGCCGAGCGCCAGGGCGTGGGCCCGGAGCGCCTGGGGGGGACCATCCAGACCGACATTCTCAAGGAGTACATCGCGCAGAAGGAGTGGTGCTTCCCGGTCGATCCGGCGATGCGCCTGGTGGGGGACATGATCGAGTGGTGCTCTGAGACGATGCCGCGCTGGCATCCGGTCAGCATCTCCGGGTATCACATCCGGGAGGCGGGGGCGACGGCGGCGCAGGAGCTGGCGTTCACGCTCAAGGACGGACTGACGTACGTGGAGCAGGCGGTGGCGCGCGGGCTCGACGTCGATGATTTCGCGCCGCGGCTGTCGTTCTTCTTCAACGCGCAGATCGACTTCTTTGAGGAGATCGCCAAGTACCGGGCGGCGCGGCGGATCTGGGCCCGGGAGATGCGGCACCGCTTCAGCGCGCGCCGGGCGGAGTCGTGGCGGATGCGGTTTCATACCCAGACGGCCGGGGTGTCGCTGACGGCGCAGCAGCCGCTGAACAACATCGTGCGCACCGCGATCGAGGCGCTGGCGGGCGTGCTCGGCGGCACCCAGTCGTTGCACACCAATTCCTATGACGAGGCGCTGGCGCTGCCGACCGAGGAGGCGGTGCGGATCGCCCTGCGGACCCAGCAGATCATCGCCGAGGAGACCGGGGTGGCGAACACGATCGACCCGCTCGGCGGCGCGTACTTCGTTGAGGCGCTCACCGACAAGCTTGAACAGCGCGCCTACGACTATTTCGCCAAGATCGATGAGCTGGGCGGGATGGTCGAGGCGGTCAAGCGCGGCTTTCCGCAGCGGGAGATCGCCGACGCGGCGTTTGAGCTGCAGGAGGCGATCGACGCGGGGCGGCGCACGGTGGTGGGCGTCAATCGTTACACCGAGGGCGATGAGCAGGCGACCGAGATCCTGCGCATCGATCCGGCGCTCGAGTCAAAGCAGATCGCCCGGGTGCAGGGCATCCGCGCCGACCGCGACACCGCCGCCGTGGAGTCGGCGCTGGCCGCGATCCGCGACGCCGCCGGGCAGCCGACACACAACCTGATGCCGCTCCTGCTCGACGCCGCCCGCGTCCACGCGACCGAGGGCGAGATCGTGCAATCCCTCCAGCAGGTGTGGGGCGACTACCGGGAGATGCCGGTCTTTTAGAGGTTGCGCCGGCCGCGGACCGGTGGGATTCTTTTCCCACGTTCGACCGATTCACCGAACAGGCGCGCGGGGCGATGATCGAGGCTCAGCTCGAGGCCGGCGAGCTGCGCCACGGCCACATCGGCACCGAGCACGTGCTGCTGGGGCTGCTTCGCCAGCCGAGCAGCGGCGCCGCGCGGGCGCTGACCGCCTTCGGAGTCGACCTTCCACGAGCCCGGGCGCTTGTCGTGAACCGCATTCCGGCCGGCACCGGGGGGTCGTCCGGTCAGATCCCGTTCACTCCCCGGGCCAAGAAGACGCTCGAGCTCGCCCTCCGGGAAAGCCTGAGTGCCGGGAGCAACATGGTCACTCCGGAGGCCATCCTGCTCGGCCTGCTCCGCGAGGGAGAGGGGGTCGCCACGCAGATCCTCCGCGAGCTGGAGGTCGACATCGCGGCCCTGCGTACGGCTGTGGTTCAGGCGCTGCCGCCCCCGGGGGAGGTGCAGCACCGAGGCCCGCCGAGGCCCCGGCTCAGCGTGGGATTTCAGGTCGAGCCTTCGTCGGAGGTGCGCCGACTGCTCATGAGCGCGGGGGCGCGGGCGCTGGACGATGGTCGCACCGAGATCTCGATTGCCGACGTCGAGGAGGCGCTGCGCCGCCGCGGATCGCCTGCGGATCCGCCTGGGGCCGCGGCCGTCTGAGGGACGAACCGGCGAGAATCAGGCTCCGGTCGTGAGCACCATGCGAAAGCGCGCCCGGCCGCTGATCATCTTCTCGTAGGCGTCGGCCGCCTGCTCGAGCGGAACGGTCTCGATCATCGGCTTGACGTCGGCGAGCATGCTGAAGCTCAGCGTGTCCTCGGAGTCGCGGGCCGTGCCGGAGGCGTGTCCCTGGATCAGGTTGGAGCCGCCGATCAGGGCACCCGCCGGGACGGGGATCGGCTCCATCGAGGCGCCGACGACGATCAGGCGGCCGCGCGGGCGCAGTCCGCCGAACACGGCGCCCATCGGATCGGAGGCGGTGATCGTCGACAGGATGACGTCGACGCCGCCGAGCCCGGACAACGCCTCCCCCGGGTCGCCGGCGGTGGAGTCGATGTAATGGTGGGCGCCGAGCTGCAGCGCGAGCTCCTCCTTGTCGCGGCCCCGGGCGATGGCCACGGTCTCAAACCCCATCTTGGCCGCGAACTGGACAGCGAGGTGCCCCAGGCCGCCGACACCGAGAACGGCCACCCGGTTCCCGGCGGTGGCGCCGCTGTGGCGCAGAGCGTTGTAAGTCGTGATCCCGGCGCACAGGAGCGGCCCCGCCTCCTCTGACCCCAGGTCGTCCGGCATCGAGGCCAGGGCGCTGGCCTTGACGAGCACGTAATCGGCGTAGCCGCCGTCCATCGTGATCCCGGGAATCTCCATGTTCTGGCAGTTGATGAGGTCGCCCCGGCGGCACCACTCGCAGTAGCCGCAGTTGCCGCCGAACCAGCCGACGCCGACACGTTGGCCCACCGCCCAGCCCTTGACGCCGTCGCCGAGGGCGGAGATCTCGCCGGCGATCTCGTGACCGGGGACCACCGGGTGCGTCACGCCGGGATAGCCGCCCTCTTTGGCGAACATGTCGCTGTGACAGACCCCGCAGGCGTGCACCCGCACAACCGCCTGATCGAATCCCGGCTCGGGGACCTGGCGCTCCTCGAGCTCGAAGTCCCCACCCGGCTCCCGGACCACCATTGCTCTCATCATCGCCATCTGAACAAGACCTTCCTTCGTGCCAGCGGATATGGGGTCGCTTCCCTGCCTCCAAACGGTAGCTGGCCCAGGTCGGCACAATCGGATCGGTGCCGATCACCTCACGCATCTTCGGAGAGCGCGGCCGGCGCCGCGCCGAATCCCTGGGAATCGACCCGGATCGCCTGCCGCCGGGACAGTCGCCGACGGTCAAGTGGCCGGTGCTCAGCCTCGGCCCCACGCCGCCAGTCGTCACCGGCGAATGGCGGCTGTCGATCGACGGCGCGGTGTCCGAGCCGTACGTGCTCGACTGGGCCCAGTTCCAGCGGCTCGCCGGCACGACATGGCGTGGCGACATCCACTGCGTCACGCGCTGGTCGAAGTTCGACATGGACTGGCGGGGCGCCGACGTGCGCACGCTGATCGAGCGGGCGCAGCCGCTGCCGGAGGCGACGCACGTGCTCGCCCACTGCTACGGCGGCTACACCACCAACATGCCGCTCTCCGACGTGCTCGAGCATCCGGCGCTGATCGCCCACGAGGCTGACGGCGCTCCCCTCCAGTCTGATCACGGCGGCCCAGCCCGCCTGCTGGTGCCCCACCTGTACCTGTGGAAATCGGCCAAGTGGATCGAGCGTCTGGAGCTGCTGGACGCCGACCGGCTGGGATTCTGGGAACGCAACGGATATCACCATCGCGGCGATCCGTGGCGGGAGGAGCGCTACAGCGTCGAGGACTACGTGGCGCGCACGCTGCGCCGCCGGGCGCGCGCCGACGCCGGGCGCTAGCGCTTCCGGGGTGGCTCGCCGGTCAGCTTGGCGGCGAGCTCGTCGATCAGGTCGGAGACGCGATGCGCAGCCGGGGACCGGCGCGCCTCCGACCAGCGGTCCGACAGCTCGGTGGCCGCGTCGTCGAGGATCTTCGAGAAGCTGTCGTCGGTGGAGACGTAGCCGAGCTCCTCGTCGCTGGGTCGGTCTCGCCGCGTGCCTGAACCGGGGGAGCCACGCACCTCGCGCAGCGCCTGCTCCTGGGTCTCGCGCGCCTGGCGCACCGCGTGCTCCCGAGCGTCCCGAGCGGCCCTGAGCTCGCGTTCCATCTTGGCCAGCCGGGCCTCGAGGTCTGGATCCGCGCGCCCGGGGGCGGCAGCCGCCCGCGCCGCCGGATCCGGACGGGGGCGGCTCCGAGCAGCGGTATCGCCGGCCGCCCGCCGGCGCCTGACCTCAGCGTAGGCCTCCTGCACCTCCTCGAAGCGGCCCGCCGACTCCGGCGAGCCGTGGTTGTGATCCGGATGATGCAGCTGGACGAGACGCCGGTACGCGGCCCGGAGCTCCACCTCGGAGGCGGATGGGCTGACGCCGAGCGTCTGATACGGATCCGACCGGCCGGCCATGGTGGGCATAGCGTAGTCAGGCGTGTCTGCCGCGGGCTTATGATCGAGCACACATGGCCTTCGACAATCCTCCGCCGACCACGCCGGACCGGATCACCGCCGACGCGCTCGCCAGCTTCGACGGGTCCAGCCAGGCCCGCCTGCGTGACGTCATGCAGGCTCTCGTCCGCCATCTCCACGGCTTCATCCGCGACGTCAAGCTGACGCCGGTCGAGTGGACGCAGGCGATCGAGATCCTCACGGCCACCGGGCAGATCACCGACGAGCACCGCCAGGAGTTCATCCTGTGGTCGGACACGCTCGGCGCGTCGATGCTCGTCGACGCGCTGGAGAACCCGCTGCCGTCCGGCGCGACCGAGTCGACCGTGCTGGGGCCGTTCTACGTCCCGGGCTCGCCCCTGCGCGAGTACGGCGCCACCATCGCCGCGGAGAGCGGCGCCGGCGTCCCGGCATTCGTCCATGGCGTCGTGCGGAGCACGACGGGGGAGCCGATCGCCGGAGCGGAGCTCGACGTCTGGCAGAACGGCGATGACCGCCTCTATGCCGTGCAGCGCCCGGAGGCGCCGGAGGATCATCTGCGCGGCCGCTTCCTGACCCGCGACGACGGCAGCTATGCGTTCGTCGGCGTGCGGCCGGTCCCGTACACGATTCCGGTCGACGGGCCCGTCGGCCGGATGCTCGAGCTCACCGGCCGTCACCCGTGGCGTCCGGCACACATGCACATGATCATCCGGGCGCCGGGCCACCGGCCGCTCACGACCCACATCTTCGATGCCGCCAGCGAGCATCTCGGCTCCGACGCCGTGTTCGCGGTCAAGCCCTCACTGGTTCGCGAATTCGTCACCCATCCCGCCGACGACCCAGGGACGCCTCCCGGGATCAACCGCGAGTGGGTCTCGGTCGCCAACGACCTGGTGCTCGCGCCGGAGCACGCGCCGGCGAGTTGACGCCGGGTCCGGCGCCGGAGGCCCGCGCCGCATCGGTGGGTGGCGGTGAACCATGTCTGGTCGGTCGCACCGAATACGATCTTCAGGCAAGAACCGAGAGGAGGACCCAATGAGATCTGGTCGCTCAGTGCTCCGTCCCGCCGTCGTCGTGGTGGCTCTCGTGGCCGCGCTGGCCCTGCCCGCCACGGCGTTCGCCGGCGGCTTCACGGCCCGCCTGGTGGTCAGCACCCATCAGCCACGAGTGGGGTTGTGGCCGGTGACCGTCACCGCCACCCGCGGCCGCCACAAGCTCAGCGGCGACGTCTACTACCGGTTTCTCTACAACGGAACCGTCGTCAAGTCCTACGAATCGGGTGGCCGGTTCCGCAACGGCGTCTACCACGACAAGCTCAACTGGCCCAAGCAAGCGGTTGGGCACACCATCACGCTGCAGGTGGTGGTGCAGACCAAGTACGGGACCGACTACCTCGACTGGTGGATCAAGGTGCGCCCATGAGTGACCTGCCCCGGCTGACGCCCGCGTAGGACATGACCGGCGCCGGCGTCATCGCAGAGGACGTGTCCCGTGCATATGACCGCAGCGATGTCCTGCAGGACATCAGCTTCGTCATCGAGCCCGGCGAGCTCGTCGCCCTGACCGGCCCGTCCGGATCAGGAAAGACGACGCTCCTGCAGCTGATCGGCAGCCTCGACCGGCCGACCACCGGGCGGATCCTGGTCGACGATGTCGACGTGGGGGAGCTGCGCCGCCCGGCGTTGTTTCGCCGCAACAAGGTCGGCTTCGTGTTCCAGCTGCACTACCTGCTCCCCACGCTCAGCGCCCAGCAGAACGTCGAGCTTCCGCTGGCGGCGGCGCACGTCGCCCGGCGCGAGCGGGCGACACGCGCGCGCGAGATGCTCGGTGAGGTTGGGCTGGCCGATCGCGCGGGTGATCTGCCCGCCGAGCTCTCCGGGGGCGAGCGCCAGCGCGTGGCCATCGCCCGTGCGCTGGCCAACGAGCCGCCGCTGGTGCTCGCCGACGAGCCCACCGGTGCGCTTGACACCGCCGCCTCGGCCCTGGTGTGGCGCCTGCTGTCCGGCGTTCGGTCGCGCCGCGGCGCCACGGTCATCATCGCCTCCCATGATGTGACGCTCGGCGAGCACGTCGATCGCTCGCTGCACCTGGTCGACGGGCGCCTGACGGAGACCGGCCAGGCCCGCGACCCGGTGCCGGGCCGCGCCGGATGACCGCGCTGACCCAGACCCTGGCCAGTTTGCGCCACCGACCGGGACGAGCGCTGCTCACCGCGCTCGGCGCGGCCCTGGGGATCGGCACCATCGTCGCCCTGCTGGCGGTATCCGCCGGGGCCACGCAGACGGCCGGCAACTTCATCCGCCTCGGCCCCGGCGAGCTGGGGCTGTTCCAGAAGGACGCCTCCGATCCGACGACGTCGGTACTGCCGCAGAGCCTGATCACGACGCTGCGCCACCAGCCGTGGGTGACGAATGCTCAGGGGCTCGCGCTGCTTGTCAGCGTCCTCCCGCGGGCGCCGGGGGCGGTCGTGTTCGGCGCGGACCCAACCGGCTTTGAGACGAGCCGGATGGTGTTCAGCGCCGGCGACACCTACACGAGATCCAACCAGATCGTGCTCGGCGATCAGCTGGCGCCGCAGCTGCACGCCCGTATCGGCGAGTTCCTGACCGTCGCCCATCGCCGGATGCAGGTGGCCGGCATCTACCACCTGGGGATCTCCGAGCAGGACCAGGGGGCGTTCATCCCCCTGTCGACCGCCCAGGCAATCACCGGCCACGCCGGGGAAGTGACGACGATCGCGCTCAAGGTCGCCCCCGGGATGCGCTTGGCGGCGGCCGACCGTCTGATCGCCCGGCGGTTCCCCGGCCTGCTGGTGATCACCACGCCTGACGAGGCGCTGCGGGCGGGCGCCAACGGTCAGCTGATCGCCAACGTGACGCTGGTGATCGTCGTGCTGGCGCTCCTGATCGGCGGGATCGGCGTGATGAACACGATGCTGATGTCGGTGATCGAGCGCCGGACCGAGTTCGCCCTGCTCTCCGCGGTCGGATGGAGTGGGCCGCAGGTGGCGGGCCTGGTCTTCACCGAGGGGATGATCGTGAGCATCGCAGGTGCCGCAGCGGGCGTCATCATCGGCATCCTCGGCGCCCAACTGCTCGTCCACGCTCTCGGCGCGGCGGCGTTCGTCTCCCCGCGTGTCACCGCCTGGGTGCTGGGGCGGGCGCTGCTCATCGGCATCCTCATCGGCGTCCTGGGCGGCGTGTATCCCGCCTGGCGGGCCGCGCACCTGTCGCCGGCCCGCACGCTGGCTCAGCAGTAGCGACCTCGTAGAACATCCGTCGACGATCATCGCGCCGTCGCTCCCCGGGGCGATAACAGGTCAATGAGGCTCGTCAGGCCGCGTCCACCCCTGCTCCGAGGGCTGCTTGTGGGCGTCGTGCTGCTCATGGCCGTCCCGGCGGCCCACGCGGCGTCGCCGCGGCTCGACCTCAAGCAGCCGTTGTCGGCGGCGCGCACCGGTCAGGCGAGCGGGGTGGCGGCGCCGGCCCCCAGCCGGGCCGCTGTGGCGCAGTCGCTCGCAGTGCAGACGGGGCTGACTCCGGCGCAGGTCACGGCCGTGAACGTGTGTGGGGCGCCGGCCCCCGGCCGGGCGGCCTGCGCCGCCCAGGCGCTCGTCCTGCGCTCCGATCACGCTCGGGTGCACCCGCGGGTTCACGCCGGCCCCACGTTCACTCAGGTGTTTCCGCGGCGCCGCTCGCGCGCCGCGGCGGTGGCACAGGCCGCCTCGCCCGCCGCCCAGGGCACCGCCTCGCCCGCGCCCGGCACCCCGGCCTACCTCCAGCAGGCGTACGACCTGTCCTTCCTCTCGCAGACCGCCGGGAGCACCAAGTCCGTTGCCGTCGTCAACGCCTACGACGATCCCAACGCCGAGGCCGACCTGGCCATGTACCGAAGCAAATACGGGCTGGCGCCGTGCACCACCGCCAACGGCTGCTTTCGCAAGGTCAACCAGGCGGGCGCGGCCACGCCGATGCCGAGCGGCAACTCGAACTGGGAGCAGGAGGAGTCGCTGGACCTGGATGCCGTCTCGGCGCTGTGCCCCAACTGCCACCTCCTTCTCGTCGAGGCCAACAGCTCGTCGCTCTCCGATCTCGACGCCGCCATCGCCACCGCGGCCGGTCTCGGCGCCACGCAGATCTCCAACAGCTGGGCGGCCTCCGGCTCCAGCCCGCAGGGCACCGGATCCTTCCCGGTGGGCCCGGCGATCATTGCCGCCGCCGGGGACCACGGCTACCTCGGAGCCGGCACCGACAATTACCCGGCGGCATTCCCGCAGGTGACGGCCGCGGGCGGCACGACGCTGAGCGTGGCGAGCAGCGCCGGGAGCCTGCGCGGGTTCAGCGAGGCGGCATGGTCGCTGAACAGTTCGAGCACGGGGTGGGGCGGGACCTCCGGCTGTGACCTGGCCGAGACCAAGCCTGCGTGGCAGGCGGATACCGGCTGCGCGGGACGGTCCTACGCCGACGTGTCGGCCGACGCCAACCCGGAGACGGGACTGACGGTCTATGACTCCGGGGGCGGCGGGTGGCTGCAGATGGGCGGCACCAGCCTGGCTGCGCCGCTGATCGCCGCCTTCGAGGCCGTGACCGACGTCAACGGCGCCAGTGCGCAGTGGGCCTACGCCGCCAGCGGCCTGCTCAACGATCCCACCACCGGGTCCTCCGGCGCGTGCGCGGCCGCCATCACCTACATCTGCAACGCCGGGCGCGGCTACGACGGTCCCACCGGCACCGGCTCCATCTCCGGCGCCGTCGTCGCCGGCGCTCCCGGGATCGGCGGCCCGCCCGTCGGCGACGGGTCGGCGAACACGTACGCGCAGACGATCGGCACCACGAGCGCGTCGCTGACGGGCGGGATCTACCCCAACGGGCTGGACACGGCCTACTACTGGCAGTACGGCACCACCACGGCCTACGGCGGGCAGACGACCTCCGCCGACGCCGGCAGCGGGTCCGCCCCGGCGGGCGCCCCCGGCCAGCTGACGGGGCTGACCTCCGGCGTCACCTACCATTACCGGCTGGTGGCGAGCAACACCGCCGGCACCGCCTACGGCTATGACCAGGTGTTGACGACCTCGTCGGCCACGAATGTCGCGCCCGTCAACATCACGGCTCCGTCGATCAGCGGCAGCCCGCTGCAGGGACAGACGCTGAGCGCCTCTCCCGGCACCTGGAGCCCCGTGGCGGGCGCCTACACCTACCAGTGGCAGATCTCGACCGACGGCGGCACCAGCTGGTCGGCGATCAGCGGCGCCACCGCCTCGACCTACCAGGTCGCCGCGGGTGACCTCGGCGCCGAGATCCAGGTGATCGTCACGGCGACCAACGCGTACGGCTCAGGCGCGGCGACATCGGCCGCCGGGGGCCCGGTCGGCTCCGGAGCACCCGCGGCCGGCAGTCCGCCCGCGGTCTCCGGAAGCCCGGCCCAGGGCCAGGTGCTGAGCGCCGTCTCCAGCTGGACGCCGGGGGGCAACTCGTTCACCTATCAATGGCAGAGCTCCGTCGACGGGGGCACCACCTGGACGGACATCGCCGGAGCCACGAGCCCCACCTATCAGGTGCGGGCGGCCGACCTCGGCAGTGAGATCCGAGTGACGGTCGGCGCCGGCAACGCCTATGGCCAGGGCTCCGCGACGAGTCCGGCCGTCGGCCCGGTCACCGCCGACGCCCCCGTCAACACGAGCCTGCCGACGGTCGCCGGAGCCAACCAGCGCACGAACACGCTGACCGCGACGGCCGGCGCCTGGAGCGGCGCCGGTGTCAGCTACACCTATCAATGGCAGCGCTCGGCCGACGGGAGCACATGGTCGAGCATCGACAACGCCAACCAGCCGACCTACGTTCTCGCCCCCGGCGACGAAGGTGACAGCGTCCGGGTCCTCGTGACCGCCACCAATACTCACGGCGTCGCCACCGCCGCCAGCGCCGCCACGTCCAGCGTCGCGCCGTATCCGCCGGCGAATGTCACCGCGCCCACCATCGCCGGCTCGGCGGTGCGGGGCGCCACCCTCAACGCCACCCCGGGCACGTGGACGGGCCCGGGCAGCCAGTACGCGTACCAGTGGCAGCGAGACGCTGAGGAGGGCTATGTGGACATCGCCGGCGCGACCGCCGTCGTCTACACGCTGGCCGTGGCCGACGAAGGGGCCACGGTGCGGGTCGTCGTCAGCGCCACCAACCCGGACGCCACGATCTCGGTCCCGAGCGCGCCGACGTCGACGGTCGCCGGGTCGGCGCCGGTGGACACCGGTGCGCCCACTGTCACCGGGACCGCGCAGCGCGGCTACACGCTCAGCGCCGGAGTCGGCGTGTGGGGCGGGGTCGACAACGCCTACGCGTATCAGTGGCAGCGCTCCAGCGACGGCAGCACCTGGACGGCCATGGCCGGCGCCACCGGCTCCACGTACACCGTCGGCGTCGGCGACGAGGGCAGCGAGCTGCGGGTGCTGATCAGCGCGACCAACGTCGACGGCGGCGCCGCCGCCCTCAGCGCCCCAACCGCCCAGGTGGCGGGCGCGCCGCCCCTCGCGATGGTGACGCCCACCATCTCCGGCGTGGCGCAGCGCGGCGTGACGCTGACGTCGGTCCGCGGAACCTGGAACGGGGTCGGCAACGCATACTCGCTGCAGTGGCAGCGGTCGGCCGACGGCAGCGCGTGGACGAACATCGCCGGCGCCTCCGCCAGCTCCTACACCCTGGCGGTCGCCGACGAGGGCGACACGGTCCGACTGCTCGTCACCGCCGCCAACCCGGACGGGTCCGCCGGCGCGGCCAGCCCGCCGACGGCCACCGTCCAGGCCGCCGCTCCGAGCAACGGCGCGCTCCCCACCGTTTCCGGCACGCCCGTGCGCAGCAACAACCTGATCGCCACCGTCGGCACCTGGTCCGGGGTCGCCAACACCTACAGCTGCCAGTGGCAGCGCTCAACCGATGGCGGGGTGACGTGGGCGAACATTGCCGGGGCGACCGGATGGGCGTACACCGTGGCCGTCGCCGACGAAGGTGCCCGCTTGCGCGCGGACGTGACCGCCGTCAACGCCGACGGCGGCGCGACGGCCGCGAGTGCGGCCACAGCCGCCGCCCTCGGTGCCCCGCCGGTCAACACGAGCGTCCCCACGCTCTACGGCGCCGCGCTTCGCGGCACCACCCTCAGCTCCACCCAGGGCGGCTGGAGCGGGATCGGCAACGCCTATGCCTACCAATGGCAGCGCTCGGCGGACGGCGGCAGCACCTGGACGAACATCGCCCAGGCCACGACCGCCACGTACACGCTGACTGTCGCCGACGAGGGCGACGAGGTGCGCGTGCTCGTCACCGTCACCAATCCGGACGCCACGATCAGCGCCGCAAGCGCGGCGACCGCGACGGTTTCGGCCTCACCGCCCGTCAACACCGCGCCCCCTACGGTCGCCGGCAGCGCGCAGCGCGGGATCATGCTCGCCTCCGGGCAGGGGACGTGGAACGGCATCGGCACCACGTATGTTCTGCAATGGCAGCGATCGGCCGACGGGACGACCTGGACGAACATCCCGGGGGCGACGAGCGCGTCGTACATGCTCGGCCTCGCCGACGAGGGCGACGCGGTTCGCCTGGCGGTGACGGGCGCCAACGCCGACGGCAGCACCACCGCCGTCAGCGCCCCGACGGCGACCGTCAGCGCCACCCCGCCGTCGAACACCACTGTCCCGGCCGTCAGCGGGAGCGCGGTCCGGGGACAGATCCTGACCTCGAACGTCGGCACCTGGCTCGGCATCGCCAACGGCTACGCCGAGCAATGGCAGCGCTCGGTCGACGGCAGCACGTGGACGAACATCGCCGGTGCCACCGGAACGTCGTATCAGGTGGGGGTCGCCGACGAGGGCCGCCAGGTCCGCCTGCTCGTCACCGCCACCAACCTCGACGGGACGCAGAGTGCCGCCAGCGCGCCGACCGCGTCCGTCCCCTCGGCGCCGCCGGTCAGCATCACGCCGCCCACTGTCTCCGGCACCGCCCGCCGCGGCTACCTGCTGACCGCGACCCCCGGCGCCTGGAACGGCATCGGCAACGTCCTCGCCTACCAGTGGCAGCGGTCGACGAACGGCACCACCTGGATCGACATCGTCGACGCCACGAGCACGACGTACACGTTGGGGATCGGCGACGAGGGCGCGGGGATCCGCGTCCTGGTCACCGCGTCCAATCCGGACGCAACCCAGAGCGCCCCCAGCACCTCGACGGCGGCCGTCGCCGGCGCCCCGCCGGTCAACACCTCGGCGCCCACCATCATCGGCATCGCGCAGCGAGGCGACACGCTCACCTCAACCGCCGGCGTCTGGAGCGGCTCCGGCAACCAGTCCACCTATCGGTGGCAGCGCTCGGCCGACGGCACCACCTGGACGGACATCGCCGACGCGACCCGGCCGTCGTACACGCTCCAGGCCCCGGACGAACGTGGCGTTGTGCGCCTCGTGGTCACGGTCGCCAACCCGGACGGCGTGGCCACCGCGGCTAGTCCGCCGACGGTCCCGGTCGCGGCCGCGCCGCCGGTCAACACCGCGGCACCGACGATCTTCGGCACGCCGCAGCGCACGGCGACGATGACGGGCACCTCCGGCTCGTGGAGCGGGGCCGGCGACGTGCTCGGCTATCTGTGGCAGCGCTCGACCGACGGCGGCACCACGTGGACGAACATCACCGGCACCACCGCCTCGGCGTACACGCTGGCCGCGGCCGACGAGGGCGAGAGCGTCCGAATGCTGGTGACGGCCACCAACCCGGACGGCACCGTCGTCGCCGCCAGCGCTCCGAGCCCCACCATCCAGACCGCGCCGCCGCTGAACTCGGCGCTGCCGACCATCCAGGGGACGCCTCGGCTCGGCGTCGCGCTGCAGGTGCTCCCGGGGTCCTGGAGCCCGGCCGATGTCGGCTACAGCTATGCCTGGCAGCACGGCGATGCCGCCAACGGCTTCTCGGCGATTGCCGATGCCACCGGGTCCACGTACACGCCGGCCCAGGCGGACGTTGGCGAGACCCTGCGGGTCGTGGTCACCGCGACCAACGCCGACGGGTCCTCCAGCGCCGCGAGCATCGCCACCACCACCGTGGCCCAGCCGCCGGTCAACCTGATTGCCCCCGCGGCACCGTCCGGCACGCTGATGGCCGGCGATGTCCTGACGCCGGACAGCGGCATATGGGACAGCCCGTCGACGTACAGCTACACGTGGCTGCGGTGCCCCGCCGGCTCGACGAGTACCGGCGTTCGGTGCACAAACATCAGCGGCGCCGCCGCCTACACGCTGACCACCGCCGACGTCGGCTCCGAGATCGCCGTGACCGTGACCGCCGCCTCGGCCGGCGGTTCGGCCACGGCAACGAGCGCGCTGACGGGTGCCGTGGCCGGGGCGGTCCTGACCAACACCGCCCCGCCGAGCATCACCGGCGACCCGCAGGTGCCCAACACCCTGTACGCCAATCCCGGGAGCTGGAGCGTGCCGCTGACGAGCGTCAACTACAACTGGGAGCGCTGTGATGGCGACGGCGTCTCCAACTGCGTCCAGGTCGCCCCGGCCACCGCCCACTACACGCTGTCGGCCGCCGACGGCGGGCACACGATTGTGCTGATCGCCGACGTCACCTCGCCCGGCCGGTCCGCCGCCGCCTCCAGCCCTCCGCTGACCGTGCAGAGCCAGCCGCTGCCGCAGGTCACCGTGCTCCCGGCGGTGAGCGGAACGCCGACGCGAACCTTCACCCTGAGTGCCACCGGCGGGTCCTGGAGCAACCACCCCACAGCCCTCGCCTACCAGTGGCAGCGCTGTGACGCCGGCGGCCACAACTGCCAACCGATCGTGGGGGCGACACAGACGACGTATCAGCTCGGCAGTGCTGACGAAGGGGGCACGGTCGCGGTCGCCGTGACCGCATCGAATTCCTCCGGGACCAACACGGCGACCTCGCACCCGACCGGTCTCATCTCGCCGCTGCTCCCGGTCGCCGGCCATGCGCCCGGCCTCAGCACGCTCTCGGTCCAGCAGGGGACGCCCGTCAACGTCGGCGGAGCCGGCTGGCAGACGACCTCCAACACCACGTACGCGACGTCGTGGGAGCGCTGCAACACGACCGGTACAGGCTGTCAGGTCATCACCGGGGCGGTTGCCGACGCCTACACACCCGTCGCCGCCGACGTGGGTCACACGCTGGTCGGCGTCGTCACCGCCGCCAACGTCGACGGCTCCGTACCGTCGGCGTCGCCTCCCTCTCACGTCGTCCTGCCGGCAGCGCCCCGCTGGCGTGACCTTCCGGTGCTCAGCGCCACCGGCGGGGACGTCGGCTCCACCCTGACCATCACGCCGGGCGTGTGGACCGGGCCGCCGGTGACGACCGACACCAGGCAGGTGATGCGCTGCACCAGCACGTGCGTGCCGGTCAGCTCCGCCGGCCAGTACACCATCACCTCCACCGACATCGGCGCCATCCTCCGCGTCCGGGAGACGGCCGTCAACGCGGGCGGGACCACCGCAGCATGGTCGGCGCGGTACGTGGGACCGGTGGCCTCGGCGGCCTCGGCCTCGGCGGTGCTGCTCGCCGGACAGGCGGTCCTCCGCAACGCCGCCGGAACGCCGCTGGCCGTCGCGCAGGTGACGACGGCGATGTCGGCGGACGCCATCATCGCCGGTGCCCGCCGCAGCGCGCCGGCCGGACGCGTCGTGCGGGTCCGTCGCGCGGCGCGCATCCGGGGCCGTCTCCGCGCCTGGGTCTGCCCGGCCGCGATCACCCACGGCGGCGCCCCGGCGGCCTGCACGCGTCAGTTCTCGCTCGGCGCCGCGACGCTGGTCAGGCTCCCGGCGTCGATGACCGGACGGGTGCGGATCGTGGTCGTGCGCCGCGCACGCTAACGCGGTTGCAATCCCGCCGCGCCGCCGTAGCATTCCGAGAGTGGAACACGAACACACCCAATTCATCGCCGCCGAGCCGACCGACGTCTTCGCGGTGCTCGGCAACGTCAGCCGGCTCCCGGAGATCGTCCCCCAGATGACCGGCGCTCACCGCACCGAGGGGGACACGGTCGTCGTCGACGCCAGGTATGAGGGCCATGAGCAACACGGCGAGGGCTGGTTTCGCCCGGACCCGGAGCACCGCCGGGTCGAGTGGGGCTCGCGCTCGAGCGACTACCACGGATGGATGCAGGTCGATCCGGAGGGCGACGGGTCACGGCTGACGCTGTTTTTGGCCACCGCTCACGGGGATGCGCCGGACTCCGAGGTGATGGGGACGCTAGACGCGATCCGCCGGCTCGTTGAGTCGCGCGTCTGACCCCGCTCAGACTTCCCGGCGGTTTCGCCGACAAGCCGGAGGCCGCGATACTGGGGTTCACGACTGGGTAACACCTCTGCAATCGATGCACGACGTCCTGATCCTCGCGCTGAAGGGCCTGGCGGGCGGCTGTCTCGTCGTCGTGTTCGCGCTGCTGTGCGAGGGACTGGAGCCCAAGCGGTTCGCCGGCCTGTTCGGGGCCGCTCCGGCGGTGGCGATCGCGGGGCTGGCCATTGCGCTGCTCGACCAGGGTGCTCATGAGGCGCACCTGAACGCGATCGGCATGATCGCCGGCGGCGCCGGGATGATCGCGTACGCGTCCGCCGCGGTCGTCCTCCTTCGCCGCCTGCGAGCCACGACCGCGGCGGTCGTAGCCCTTGGGGCCTGGGCAGCGGTTGCCGCGGTCGTCGCCGTCCCGCTGACGCTGGCATGAGTGTGACCGGCCACCCCCGTGAGCAGCCGGAGCACCGGGAGCAGACCATCAGCGAGCGCGTAACCCAGCGCCCCTCGTTCAACCCGCGCCGGGTGCTGAAGGTGCGCCGGCGCGACCTGCTCGTCCGGTTTGTCGCCGGCGGCGTGACGTCGATCGTGTCCGGCGCCGTCACGCTCGCCTTCGGTCCGCGCATCGGCGGCATTCTGCTCGCGTTCCCGGCGATCCTGGGCGCCAGCATGACGCTGATCGAGGAGCAGGAGGACAGCGAGGAGGCACGTGAGGACGCCCGGGGGGCGATCGGCGGTGCGTGTGGCCTGACGGTATTCGCGATCGTGGCCGCGCTCACGTTCGGTCACGTCGGCGGCGGGCTTGCCCTGCTGCTGGCGGCGGTGGGGTGGGCGGTGATCGCGTTCGGCCTCTACGTCGCCCTCTGGTACCGCTGAGAACGACGCCTCGCCGGCGTCGCTCCCCCCGGCGGCCGGTGCCGGCCCCTCGCCGACGTCGACGTCACTGGATCTTCACAACCGCTTACCGAATTGTTCACGGGGTCGCCTGTCCCGCGGCCGAAGCTGTGGCGGTGCCGCAATCACGCCCATCGCTCGCGCTGCAGTTCCTCCGGACGCTCCTGTTCGCCGTGTGGGGCCTCGCTCCGGACTCCGACCCGCCGCCGCGCGTGCTGATGGAGCGCGGGTCCGAATAGTCACCACCGGTCCGCCAGCACCGCTGCTGCCGGCGCGGTCGCGGCCGACAGCAGCAGCGCCGCCGGCGTCGGTGCCGGCAGCGCCAGGAATCGCCGGACCGGCGGGAGGGCGAGTGACACGCCCAGCAACCCCCCGGAGGCGGCGACCGCGGCGAGGACGGAGCCGCTCAGGTTGTCGCGGCTTCGTCCCGCCTGGACGGTCTGGGCCAGCTGGGTGAGGATGATGGAGGCAAAGCCGACCGTCTGCGGGGCCGCCCCCAGCGGCCCGGCGGCGAGCACCGCGACCAGGGCGGGCAGCGCGGTCGCCGCACCGCGGCGCACGATGTCGCGCAGCAGCCGACCGTTGAACGACTCGCTTCCCTCGCGCGCCAGCTCCCGCAGGTCCCGCTGGCGCGGAGGCTGCACGGCGACGGCCACCGCCGGGAGAACGTCGGTCACCAGATTGACCGCCAGCACCTGCCGGGCAGTGAGCACGGTGCGGCCGCCCACGACCGCGGCGCCCGCCATCAGGCCGATCTCGCCGAGGTTCCCGCCGAGCAGCAGCCCCAGGGCCCCGTGCAGGTTCTGCCACAGGGAGCGGCCTTCGAGCAGCGCATCGGTCAGGGTCTCGAAACGGTCATCGGCCAGCACCAGGTCGGCCGCCTGGCGCGCCACCTCGGTCCCTCCGGCGCCCATCGCGACGCCGGCGTCGGCCAGCCGCAGAGCCGGGGCGTCGTTGACGCCGTCGCCCGTCATCGCGACCGTGTGGCCGGACTGCTGCAGGCGGTCGACGATCCGCAGCTTGTCCAGCGGGGTGATGCGGGCGATCACCGAGGCCTGGCTCAGCCGGGCGGCGAGCTCGCCGTTGTCGGCTGAGGCGATCTCCTCGCCGGTGACGAGCGCCTCGGGCCCCAGGGGCAGTCCGGCGTCGGCGGCGATCGCCCGGGCGGTGGCGGGGTGGTCACCGGTCAGCATGATCACCCGCACGCCGGCCTCGTGGCAGCGCCGGACCGCGTCCCGCACGCCGGGGCGCAGCGGATCGCTGATGCCGATGAAGCCGAGCGCCCGCAGGCCCTGGGGATCCTCGACGGACCCGTTCCTGGGGCCGTCGGCGACCATCAGCACGCGCAGGCCACGGGCCGCCAGCGCGTCCGCGCGCTCCACCAGGGCGGTGCGGCCCGCCGCATCGAGCGCCGCGCCCGCCGGACCGCGGCGCGTGCACCGCTCCACCACCGCCTCCATCGCCCCCTTGACGCAGAGCCGGTCGGCCACCGCGGTCGCGTGCAGCGACCGGACCGGATCGAATGGAGCCTCGGCGCGCCGGGTGACGCGCAGCTCCGGCCCCAGGCCGGCGGCCGAACTGGCGGCGTCGATGACCGAGGCGTCCGTGGGGTGGGCCCCGGCGTCCGGGGCATCCGGCGGAGGGCTCGCCAGCGCGGCCGTGAGCAGGATGTGCGACAGCCCCGCCGAGAGCTCACCGGGCGCTGACGCGCCGTCGTCCAGATCGGCGACGAGGGTGACGGCGAGCTTCCCCTGCGTCAGGGTTCCGGTCTTGTCGCAGCAGGCGACATCGACCCGGCCGAGTGCCTCCACCGCGGACAGGCGGCGCACCAGCGCCGCCCGCGACGCCAGGCGGCGGGCGGCCGATGCCTCGGCGACCCCGGCGAGCAGCGGCAGGCCCTCCGGGACCGCCGCGACCGCGACGCTGGCGCCGGTCGCCAGCTGCGTGAGCGGCGGAGCGCCCCGGAGGATGCCGGCGACGGTGACGACGAGGCCGCCGGCGAGCACGACCGGCATCCCCTGGCGAAACAACCGGTCCAGCCGTCCACCCAGCGGGGTCTGGACGGGCTCGTTGACCGCCAGCGCAGCGGCGGTCGCGCCGAGGCGCGTGTCGGCGCCGGTCGCCACCACCACGGCCCGGCCGGTTCCCACGATGATGTCGCTGCCCTCCAGCAGGATCCGGTCCTCCGCGCGTCCTCCGTCCGGCGCCTTGGAGACGGGAAGCGACTCGCCGGTCAGCGCCGCCTCGTCGACCTCCAGTGCGTCGGCATCGAGCAGCCGGGCGTCGGCGACGAGCCGGTCGCCGGCGCCGAGCACGAGGATGTCGCCCACCACGACCTGGCGAGCGTCGACCTGACGGGCGCTTCCCTCGCGCAGCACGGTCGCCCGCGCAGCGCCGATCTGCTCCAGCGCTGCCACCGCTCGTCCGGCCTGCCGGCTCTGCCAGGCGCCGACGGCTGCGTTGGCGACGATGACCGCCGCGATGATGCCGACATCGGCCACGGCTCCCGCCGCGAACGAGATCGCCGCTCCGGCGCCGAGCACGGCCATCAGCGGCGAGTCGAGCTGCTCGCCGAAGGCCGCCGCCAGCGCCCCGCGCGGCGACTGGGCGGGACGCGCGGCGCGGCGGCTGCGCGCCTCGTCTGCCCATAGGCCCGTGGGGCGGCTCCCGGTTGCCTCCAGCACCTCCGGCGGGTTCATCTGGCCCCAGCGCTCCGGCCGTGGATCGCTCAGTCGGTTGATGACCGATCGCGCCCGGCGGCCTCCACGCAGGCGCTCCCAGTCGGTGCCGAGCGCGGCGAGCGCGCCCATGTATGTCGCCTGCGAGGCGCGCGCCACGCCGGGGTCGCCCTGCAGCCCCCACAGCGACCCGGCCAGGTTTGCCGCGACCGAGAAGCCGACCGAGAGGCTCGAGGCCTGGTCGCGACGCGCACCGGCGTCGATGACCGAGGCCACCGCCGCGAGACCGGGCGCCAAAAGGTCGGCTCTCGCCTGGAAGACGGAGCTGCGCCCGGAGCTGAGGCCGATCGCCAGGTCGCACGCCTCGAAGGCCTGGGCGGCGGCCGGCGTGTCGGAGAGCACGGCCACGCGCTCGCCGTTGCTCTGACGCTCGCGCACCAGCTCGATGAGATCGGCCTCCACCACCAGCGGCAGGTGCGCGCGGCGGGCGACCATCCGCGATGCCCGCCGGTCGTCACGCTCCAGCACGACGATCTCGGTCCCGTGCCTCTCGCAGGATTCCCGCAGGGTGTCGAGGCCCGTGGCGAGCTTGGGTCGCAGCGCAACGACCGCGATGCGGTCGCCGGCGCCCTCCTCGCGGAGAACGAGGGGCTGCTCGCCGGCGTCGATCGCGCGGCCGACCTCCGGATCGTCCTCGTCGCGGGCCTCCGGCGGCGCCAGCCGCAGCCGCGCACCGGCCACGGTGGCGGTCACGCTCCGGCCGTCGAAGTGGGCATCCCGCGTCCGGCTGCGGCCGGAGAGGGGAAGCCCCGGGCCCCAGGGGGCGTCGGCCGCGCTCAGCATCGCCGTCACGAGGTCGGAGATCTCGGCGCGGTCGCGCGGGCCCACCGGTGTGATCCGGGACAGCTCCAGGCGGTTGGTCAGCACGCGCGGGCCGTCGATGACGAGGACGTCCGGCGTGCGGATCTGGCGCTCCGGCCGGGTGCCGACGACGATCACGCCCGCCCGCAGCACGCGGGCCGACGCGCCGGTGTCGGCGGCCTCCGAGCCGATCAGCGCCGGGCGCGGGTTGACGAGCAGCAGCCCGGTCATCACCGCGCCCGGCGACCGGCGCAGGATTGCGTGCACGAGGGCGTAGACCGCGGACACCGGAGCGATGGCCCTCAGGTAGCGCTCCAGCGCATCAGGGCGTGGCTGCGCCGGCCGCGGCTGGGGCTCCCATGCCCGGCCCCCGGTCAATTCGACCACCAGCGGTCCGCGCAGCACGCGCCCCCCCGGCGCCAGCTCGTCCCCGGGCCGCGCCCCGTCCGGCAGGCCGTCGGCCCCCACCACGGTTCCGTAGCCCTCCAGCACCTTCGCCGCCAACGGAACCCGCATCCCGGCCTCCAGGCGGACGACACTGCCCGGCTGGGCGACGGCGCTGGAGCCCACGCGCCGCTCGTACTCGTGCCAGGCGTCACGTCTGAGGCGGCCCTCGGTGAACAGGCGCAGCGCCCCGGCGCCGCTGACGAGAAGACCCAGCGGAGAGCCGGACAGCGTCAGCGAGACGATCGTCGCGCCGCTGAGCAGCAGCTGGGCGCGGTCACGTCCCAGGGCGTTGCGCAGCGCGTCGCGCAACGGCGGCGTGCCGTCGAGGATGCCGAGTGCGCCCGCCGCCACCGCGGGAGCCTGAACCGCGGCCCGGCTGGGCTGCACACCCAGGACCCGCTGCGCCCCCAGATACAGGAGACCGAGCGTTGCGCCAGCCAGGCGGGTTCCGCTCTGGATGACCGGAGCGGGGTCGAGCGGGTGCGCGGGACGGTCCTCGCCCGGGAGGTCCGGCAGCTCGATCGAGGAGAGTTCGGCCAGCACGTCCTGCATCGAGGTGACGCGCTCGGAGAACTCCACCAGGACGCGGCCGGTGGTGGCGCTGACGACAGCCCTGTTGACGTCCGGTCGTCGCTCGAGGACCTCCACCACCCGCCGCGCGAGAACCGGATCGCGATCGATCCCGCGGACCGCGATCCGCGCCCGTCCGAAACGGCCGGCCTGATCGCGCAGCACCCCGGTGAAGTGGCCGGCCGTCGCCCGGAGCGAGTGGAGGGACCGATGCCGCTCGCCCTCTGCGGCGACGGCCGGAGCGGCGGCATCATCCGGAGCCTCGGTCGGATCGCGCTCGGCGGCCGGCCGCAGCGCCGCCAGCGCATCGAGCAGCGCCCGCTCCTCAATCCGGGCGGGCTCAAACCGGATCAGGACGTTGCGCGTGGCCGGCCGCGCCGACGCCTCGAGCACGCCATCGACCGCGCAGACGGCGCGTTCGATCCGGCCCGGATCACGCCCGTCCCAGAAGGCGATGTGGGCGCGCAGCCGGCCGGGCGCAGCCCGGATGGCCCGGACCGGTTCTGCCATCGTCCATGCTCCCACCGGGGGGCGCCGGCGGCGGGCTACGCGCCGGGCGACGGCTGTTCGCTGGAGCTCGAGGCGTTGGTCCGATCGTGCTCGTTCAGCGTGCGCGCCTCAGCCACGAGGTCCTCGAGCTCCTCTCGGGCCCGGCCCACGACCCGTCCGATCAGGCGCGAGGCCTGGCCGGTCACCCGCTCCATCAGCTCCTCGGCACGCTCCTCGGCCGAGCGCTGATCCTGCCCGGAGCCGGTGCTCATGAGCCCGCCGCGGAACCCGCCGACCGGGCCGTGGCCGCTGCCCGGCGAGCCGAGGCTCTGGATCCGCCGGGTTCGCTGGAGCTGTTCGAGCGGCGCGCGCGGGTCGCGCTGCCGGCCGGGCTGGTGCTCTCGGCGGGCGTGCCCGCTGATGCGGCGGCGCCGGCGTCCGAGACGGCGGCCTCCTCACCCCGGACCCCGTGCACCACGCCGCGAGCCGCGCCCGCGACGACGTCGCCGACCTTCAGGGCGCCGGCGATGCCGTAGACCGCACCCTTGCGAATCGTGCCCCGCGTCCTGGGGGAGAGCACCGCGGCGGTCGCCGCTGCCACAAACGCCGACTCCGTACTGACCATGTCATCGAGTCCCACCGCGCATTCCTCCTCGTTGGTCTACGGACGGGTGCAGCTGAGCGGCTACCCGCGGGAAACGAGCCGAAACCCGGGACGGCCGCCGGAGCTACGAGGCTAACACACGAGTCATGATCCGGACGCCCGTTTTCTCGCGTGGTGTCGCCCCGGTCCGCGCGTGGGGGCGGCGCCATCGGGTAAGGGTGAGAGAAAGCGACTCACGCCAGGAGGTCGAGTTGAAGAACCGGGTCACCCCACAGCAGAGGGAGCAGTTGGCACGCTTCCGCCAGGCCGTTGATCGCAAGGTGCGCGACGTGTGGGCCCGCCGCGAACGGGTCCAGCGCCCACTGGTTGCGCCGGACCGGCCTCCGGACGAGCTCAGCCCGCGGGCGAAGAGCACCGGTCACAAGAAGAAGACGGCCGACAAGTGGAACCAGTGACCGGTCAGGGGAGCCCCGCCTGATCGGCGCCGACCGCCGCGGTCGCCGCCTCGAGCAGCGAGTCGGCCCGTACCAGGCTGGGGGCCAGGTTCCAGAGTCGTAGGAGCGGCCGCCCGGCCTCGCGCTCCAGCAGCGAGATCGCCGCGGGATCCAGCGGCAGCACGTTCCCCAGGGCGATGTCGCCGTCCAGCCAGCGGGCCGTCAGGGCCCGCAGCAGCTTTCCGTGGCTGATGAGCAGGCACGGGCCGTCGAGCGGTCGCACCATCTCCAGGACGCGCTCGACGCGCGTGCGCACCTGCCCCGGGCTCTCTCCGCCGGGACAGCCGTCGCAGAAGACGTTCCAGCCCGGGTGGTGCTCCTGGGTCTCCTCGTCGGTGAGCCCCTCGTAGTCGCCGTAGTCCCACTCCACCAGCTCATCGCACACCTGCGCGTCGTGATGGTGGCCGATCATGCGGCAGGTCTCCATCGCCCGGATCTGCGGGCTGACGAGCACGTGGGTGAACCGGCGGCCGGCCAGGGTGAGACCCGCTCGTCTGGCCTGGGCTCGGCCGGTCCGCGTCAGGGGCACGTCCTGGCGCCCCGTGTGGCGCCGCGTCCGGGTCCAGCTGGTGTCACCGTGACGCAGGAGCCAGATGCTGTCCGCCACGTGGACGACTCCTTTCTCCTCTCGGCTGAGCAGGATCGTGGGGGGGTGCTCGGTGCGGGCTACCCAAAGTGACTCCGGCACGAACCGGCCGCCCCGGCCCGGAGGGGGCGTTACGCCGGCTCCGCGCGGGGTACCGCGGCGGGTATGAGGCTCGAGGCGAACGTCGTCGACCGGGTCCACCGCATCGAGGACTCGTACACCAACTGGTATCTGCTGGAGGAGGGTGGGCGACTGACGGTCGTGGACACCGGGGTGCCCGGTTCCTGGGACTCGCTGCACGGGGCGCTGGCCCGCCTCGGCCGGTCGCCGAGCGACATCGAGGCCGTCGTGCTCACCCATGGGCATTTCGATCATCTCGGCTTTGCCGAGCGAGCCCGGGCAGAGCTGGGGGCGCCGGTCTACGTCCATGAGAACGACGTGCCCCTCACCCGGCACCCGTGGCGCTATGACCACGAGCGCCCACGCGCCTACTACGTGGCGACGCAGGTCCGGGCGCTGCCGATCCTCGCCTCCTTCGTGCGCCACCGCGCCTGGTTGGCACCACCGGTCGCCGAGGTGGTCCGCTATCACGACGGAGGAACGCTTCCGGTGCCGGGCGCTCCGCGAGTGGTGTTCACGCCGGGCCACACGCTGGGGCACTGCTCGCTGCACCTGCCAGATCGAGACGCGGTCATCGCCGGCGACGCGCTCGTCACGCTTGATCCGTACACGGGGCGCACCGGACCGCGGATCGTCGCCGCGGCCGCGACCGTCGATAGCGAGCGCAATCTCGGCTCACTCTCGGCGTTGGCCGAGACGGCCGCGACAACCCTCCTGTGTGGCCACGGCGAGCCGTGGAGGGGCGGAGCGCAAGCGGCGGTCGACCTCGCTCTCCTGGCCGGTCCCGCCTGATCTCTAGGCCTGATCCGGCCAGAAGTACGACCTGGCGCCCACCAGGTCGATCACCCGGGCGACCGGGTCGGTCAGCTCCCGGCCGACTTCCAGCTGCCATCCGTCGCGCCGAGAGGTGGCGATCTCGGTCAGAATCTCACGGAGCCCGCTGCTGTCGATGAACGCGAGCCGGCTCAGGTCAAGCCTGACCAAGTAGCCGCCCTTGCGCAGCTCGGACAGGCGGTCGGCCAGCTGCCTGACGACGGCGACATCGAGTTCGCCGACCAGCGCCAGTCGCAGCTGATGGCCGTCTTCGAAGTACTCCTCCATTCGGAAGCAGAGATGCCGTTCGAGCCGGCTCATGGTCACAGCGCAACTCCGCCATCGGCTGGAAGTGGACTCTGAGCGGCGGCGGACCCGGGCATCACGGAATCGTTCGGCTGGTCGACGGGGTCAACCGTTCCAAAGCGCAGCGCCGGCGTCAACGGGGGCGGTTTCATTGCAACGCGAGCGCTGAGATATGCCGATATGGGCATATCATGCATCGTGCTGGCACTCACACAACAGGAGGAGCAGGAAGAGGGACTCCAGGGACGCCCTCAGCCTCCTCGCCGGGTCGTTCGGTCGCTCAGCCGGGCGCCATCATCAGCCGAGCACCGGCAGGGTGCGCTCGTCTCCCATCCTGGTCAGCGTGTCCTGCATGACCCTCGTCACCCGGCGGTATCCCTCCTCGACATCCGGTGACGGTCCGAGCTGGTGGCGCAGGTCGATCGGCTCGAGGACCTCGATCGAGATCTTCGCCGGCAACGGGAAGCGGATCGGAAGGTCGAGGATGGTGAGGATCGCCGGTGGCCCCAGGACGGGCGGCAGCACCTTCAGCCGCAGCGTCCGATCCAGGCGCAGCCACTGGGCCAGCCGCCGGCCGCGCCCCAGGAAGAGCGCCGTCTCCTGGCCGCCGATCGCCACCACCGGCACGATCGGCACATCGTGCTCGAGGGCCAGGCGCACGAAGCCGGTCCGGTGGGCGAGGTTGACCTTGTCGGACTCCCACGACGGGCGGTAGGTCTCCTCGTCGCCGCCGGGATAGACCAGCAGCGCGCTCCCACGCTCCAGCGCGGTGGTCATGTTCTCCGGCGACGCAGGCACCGTTCCGTACCGCTGGATCAGCGTGCGCAGCCCCACGAGCTTGAACACCAGGTCATGCGCGAGCTGATGAAACCTCCGGTCGGCGCCGAACCAGTCATAGAAATTCTGGGCGAACACGAACGTGTCGGCAATCCACGTCCCGCCGGAATGGTTGCCCACCAGCAGCACCGGCCCCTCGGCCGGGATGTTGTCCAATCCCGTGACCGATGCCCGGAAATACAGATTCGACATCAGACGCAACGCCGGAAGGGTCCGCTCGATGTAGCCCGGGTCACGGAGGTCAAACGGGTTGCGCCGGCCCTTGGCCAGCGCCGCCGAGGCTAGATCCTCGCCCATGGCAGCGGCCATCCGCAGATACGCGTCCACGACGGGGGACAGCGCAGCCGCGACGGTCTGCCGAGGCGATCGTTGCATTCCACACCACTACCCGGGCCGGGCGCGCCTGATGCGCCGCAATCCGGCGCGCTCCTTGCGGCGGCGTGCCCGCGGGTGGGGGTGGGGTGCGCTGGGCGGTGAACGACGGCGGACGGCGATGAGCGGGTGAGCCGGGCGGTGGCGGTTGGCCCGGATGCGCCGCCGGTTGATACCGGACCGCGGGCACGGACCCGCGGGCGGTTGACCCGGTCTTCGCCGGCCGGCGAGACCGATGCACCGGATTTCGCCGTGCATCAGGCGACAAACCCCGGTTCCGTCTGGCGACTTGGCACAGACCGCAGGCTGCGCAGGCTGTCGCAAAACTCTGGCGTTTGAGTCGCGTCGGGCGGTGTGGGTGTGCTCGTGGCGTGTGCGTCGGTGGAGGGGAGTGGGGTGGGTAGCGCGGCGGTCGTCGTCGGTCGCGCCGCGCTCGGCGTTGATGGTTGTGCGTGGGAGGGGGCGGCGCGGCGTGACCGCCGCCGCCACGCCGCGCGATCTGGCCAGGAGGTCGGGGCGCGGGAGCGCCCCGGACGGGGGGAAACACCCGCGGGAGGGCGCGGATGGCCGGTGTGCTCTCCTCGTCGCACCGGATTGTGGCGTGCACCAGGCGCCAGATCGGGATCGTCTCGGCTGATCTGGCGCACACGTGGGGTTGAGCCGGCAGCTGGCGACACATCATCTGACCGCACCCGGATGGGGCGCATCATGCACCGTCCAGGGACCACCCGCACCGCCCCGGGCGCCCGCTGACGCCCCCGTCGTTGCCCGTCGTTGGCGCCCCATCACACACAGCCGACGCCTGTATCCACTGCCCCGGCCTCCCCCCGCACCACCCACATGACCCACCCGCCGACACCGTCACAGCACCCCCATGTGGTGTCGTATGCGCCCCGTAACACCTCGGCGAACAGAACCCGATTACTTGACCGCTGGCGGCGGGCAGTGCGGACCTCTCAAGGGTTTGCGACAGCCTGCACCCAGACGATTTGGCGCGTTCTGCAGGGTGGGCACCCGCCGGGCCGCCCCGACGCGGCATGGGGCGGCACGGCCCACGGACCGCGGCACAGACCCCGCGTCCGATCAGACCGCGACCGGCAGCCCTCCGGGCATCGCCCCGGGCGGCTCGAAGATGATCTCCGGGATCACGCACGCGGGGGAGAGACGCAGAAGCATCCTCACCGCCTCGGCGACGTCCTCGGCGCGGATCATGTCAACGGCCGCGACGTTCTGCTTGACGAAGTCGGTCATCGGCGTGTCGACGAACGCCGGGCACAGGGCGCAGGACTTGATCCCGTCGCTGCCGAGCTCCTTGTTCATGGCCTGGGTGAAGCCGACGACGCCCGCCTTGGTGGCCGAGTAGACCGACAGCCACGGCTCGCCGGCTTTGCCAGAGATGGAGGAGGTGTTGACGACGAGGGCGTTGCGGTGCTCGGCCCCGGCGGCGCGCAGAAGCTCCGCGCTCTCGCGGTAGAAGAGGATGACCGAGCGCAGGTTGACGGCGATCTGCATGTCCAGGCGCTTGGTGTCGATCTCCGCGACCAGAGCGCCGATCCCCACCCCCGCGTTGTTGACCAGGACGTCGAGCCGCCCGAAGCGCTCGCGATGCGCGGCCACCACCGCGGCCACCGTGTCCTCGGCGGCCATGTTGCCCGCGACGTGAGCGATCTCACGCCCGGGGCCGGCGAGCTCCTCGGCGGCCGCCTCCAGCTTCTCCGGACGGCGCGCGGCCACCGTCACCGCGTACCCCTCGTCCAGCAGCATCCGCGCGATCGCAAAGCCGATACCGCTCGAACCTCCCGTCACGATCGCCGCCTTGTCCGCCATCGGGTCTCCTCGCCTCGACTTGTCCTGAGTGACGCGGTATCCAATCAGGCGGGCGCCGGCGACGCCTGCCGACGCCGGCCAATCCCGGGTGCGCAGACCGGCGCCGAACCGCAATCATGCGCGGTGTCAATGTCCGCAGTCCCGTCACGCCCGGGCGCCGGCCCCCCCGGCTCCCCCGGCTCCCCCGGTTCCGAAGGCCCCGCAGGTCCCGCGGCCGGCGTCTCCTCGCTCCGTCACCCGCTGACCAGGGCGCTGCTGCTCCTCACGCTGACGACCGGGCTGGTGGACGCGGCCTCCTACCTGGGGCTGGGGCACGTGTTCTCGGCGAACATGACCGGCAACGTCGTCCTGCTGGGGTTCGGCCTCGTCGGGTCCGGCGGGCTCCCTGTCATCGGCCCGGTCGTGTCGCTGGTGGCGTTCCTGGCCGGTGCGGGTGCGGGCGGTCAGCTGGCCCGGGCACTGGGGGACAACCGCCGCCGGCATCTGCTGACCGCTCTGGCCATCGAGGCGGTGGTCGTGCTCGTGGCGGCCGTCTGGACCGCCGCGGTCGCGGTCCGGGCTGACGGGTTCTCAGGCGACCTCGTCATCGGCCTGCTGGCGCTGGGGATGGGCGTGCGCAGCGCGACGGTACGCCGGCTTGCGGTGCCGGACCTGACGACGACGGTCCTCACGATGACGCTGACCGGAATGGCGGCGGACTCGCAGCTGTTCGGCGGCAGCGGAGCCGGGACCTCTCGGCGTGCGGCCGCCGTCGTGGCGATGCTCGTGGGTGCCGTGATCGGCGCGCTCCTGCTGAAGGCGAGCCTCACGTTCGTGCTGGTGGTGGCGGGGGGGCTGACCGCAGCCACGCTCGTCGCCTATGGAGGACTCGTCGGCTCAGACTGAGAGCGGCGGCGGATCACGCGCCGGTCGCGGCCCGGCGCGCCGCGCGCGGGTTGACGATCGGCGTGAGCGTGCGCTCGAGCTGCGGGCGGAGGTGCTCGTGCATCCTCGGGAGCTTCAGGGCCTCGCCGAGGTGGTCGGGATCCTCGTCGACGGCGAAGCCCGGGGACAACGTGGCGATCTCGAACAGGATGCCGCGCGGCTCGCGGAAGTAGATTGATTTGAAGTAGTCGCGGTCGCGCACCTCGGTCACCGCGGCGCCGGCCTCGCGCGCCGACCGCTGCCACGCCAGATGGTCGTCGTCGCGCGCGGCCCAGGCGACGTGGTGCACCGTCCCGGCGCCGAGCCGGCCGGACTGGGCCGGGGGCTCGTCGTAGGCCCAGGCGAACCGGCGGTGCTCGCCGATGAGCTCGAAGCGGGCGGTGCCCACCTCGGTGAAGCCGAGCGTCATCGTCAGGAGCGCCCCGCCGCCCGCCGGGTTGGACCCGTAGGCCCGCGCGCCCTGGGGGCCGACGATCGCATGCTCGCCCGGGATCTCCGGATGCGCCGCTCGCAGCGGGGGGTTCTCCGGCCCGGCCACGGCCAGCTCGAGCGCCAACCCGTCCGGGTCCTCGAATCGCAGCCGGCCGTCGCGCACGGCAACCTGGCGCCCGACGTGCCCCAGCCGCTCACTCCAGAACGCGAAAGCCGCCGGCGATCCCACTCCCAGCTCAAGCGTGTGGATCATCCCGTCGCCGGCCCGTCCCCGCGGCGCGCCGGCAAACTCGAACCAGGTCAGGATCGAACCGGGCGCTCCGGTCTCGTCGCCGAAGTACAGGTGGTAGGCCTCCGGGGCGTCGAAGTTGACCGTCCTCTTGACCAGGCGGAGT
Organism: Solirubrobacteraceae bacterium; assembly: GCA_035551855.1. Taxonomy (GTDB): domain Bacteria; phylum Actinomycetota; class Thermoleophilia; order Solirubrobacterales; family Solirubrobacteraceae; genus Palsa-465. The sequence continues at coordinate 11,124 of DASZMK010000099.1, read as the reverse complement.
CCCAGCAGGCCAGCGTAGAAGTCGACGATGCGCTGAGCGTCGCCGGTGATCATCGTGATGTGGTGCAGTCCGTCGAGCTTCATCTCACGCCACCCGGGTCGCAGTCGCAGTGCGCTCAGCGTTGCACGTCCGCGCCCGCGCCGCCAGGCGCCGGGTGGCGTCCCGCAGGATGGCCGCCGAGAGCCCGCTGCGCTCGGCCAGTTGGCCGGTCGTCGCGGTCCGGGTCTGCAGAACCGGACACGGAGAAACGACACAGCTTGTAGAGCTTTTTTAAACAACCGGGTACGCTTGGGTCCGGATCGCCAACTGGCCAAGACCACGACGGGGAGACACGAACCATGCGAGTGCTGATCACCGGAGCCACGGGAACGATTGGGGTGGCCGTCGTCGACGCGCTGCGAGCCCGGGGCGACGAGGTCGTGGCCCTCTCCCGTGATCCTGAGCGGGGTCAGCGGGTGCTCGGCGCCGGCGTCGACGTTCATCCGTGGCCGGAGCCGACCTCGGCGCCGCCGCCCCGGGCCGCCCTGGACAGCCTCGACGGCGTGATCCACCTGCTCGGCGAGCCGGTGGCGCAGCGCTGGACCGACGAGGCGAAGGAGAGGATCCGGGACTCCCGCGTCCTGAGCACCCGGTCGCTGGTGGCAGCGCTGGCCTCGTTGCCTGACGGCGCGGGCCCGGGTGTGCTCGTCTCCCAGTCGGCCACCGGCTACTACGGGCCGCGCAACGGCGCGCAACTCGATGAGCAGGCGGCACCCGGAGACGACTTCCTGGCCGAGGTGGTCGTGGCCTGGGAGCGGGAGGCCGCCGCCGCAGCACCCCGGATGCGCGTCGTCATGACCCGGACCGGCGTCGTCCTGTCACCGAGCGGTGGGGCCCTCGCCAAGATGCTGCCGTTCTTCCGGCTGGGGATCGGCGGGCCGGTGGCCGGCGGGAACCAGTACGTCCCCTGGATTCATCTCGACGACGTCGTCGGCGCGCTCGTGCACAGCCTCGACCACGATGCGGTTCACGGGCCCGTCAACGTCACGGCCCCCCACCCGGTCACGAACACCGACTTGTCGCATGCTCTGGGGCACGCGCTCGGCCGACCGGCGGTGCTGCCCGTGCCGGGATTCGCCGTCAAGATGCTCTACGGCGAGATGGCCGAGATGGTGACGGCCGGGCAGCGAGCCGTCCCGGCGCGCCTGCTGGAGCACGGCTTCGGCTTCCGCCACCCGGAGATCGAGGCCGCTCTCCGTGACGTGCTCGCCGGTCCGCAGTGATCGTCCATCAGCTCGAGCGCCGCCAGCAGCTCGATCATCCGATCGAGGCGGTCTTCGCCTTCTTCGCGGAGGCGCACAACCTGGAGCGGATCACGCCCCCCTGGCTGCGCTTCGAGCTCATCGCCGACCGTCCCGCCCGGATGGGCCTCGGGACCGTGATCGACTACCGCCTGCACGTGCACCGGGTTCCGATCCGCTGGACGTCGCGGATCGAGGAATGGGAGCCCGGGCGGGAATTCGTGGACCGGCAACTGCGCGGCCCGTACCGCCTCTGGCACCACCGCCACTCCTTCGCCGCCCACAACGGGAGGACCGAGGTCTGCGACCAGGTCAGCTACGCGCTGCCGCTGGGACGGTTGGGCGAGCTGGCCCATCCGCTGTTCGTGCGCCGCGACCTCGAGCGGATCTTCGCCTTTCGCCATGAGGCGGTGGAGCGGCAACTGGAGCAGCGATGACCCCGCCGCTCTGGCTGCGCCGCGACCTCCGGATGCCCGTGAGTGCCGCGGCTTGCACCGGTTGACTGTGTTTTCAGGTCCCCTTGGGGGTAGATCGAAGATATGGCTATCGCTAACCCCACCGCCTCACGCGCCGCGGATCCCGCGGCGACCCGTCCCACGCGTACCGAGAAGGGAATCAGCCTGGCTCGCGGCCCGGCGTTGATCCTGGGCACGATTCTGCTGGCCGCCGGCCTGTACTTCATGTACAAGGCGCACAGCTTCCCGCGCTCCTCGAACTTCCCCAACGGGACCGCGCACCGCGATGGGAACTTCTTCTTCGGCATCTTCGGCGCCAACGGCTGGACCGGGATGCTGACCGCGGTGGCCGGCGGGCTCCTGCTGTTCGGCGCCGCCCAGCATCTGCTCGCCAAGACGATGAGCCTGATCGTCGGCGTCGCGCTGGGCGCGGCCGCTGTGATTGCCGCCGTCAGCGGTGACGTGCTCGGCATGGCCGCGGCCAACGGATGGACCGAGATCGGCTGGGGCGTCTGCGCCATCATCCTCCTGTTCAACACGCTGATCCCGCGCCGCCGGCGGACGATCGTGGCCGAGGAGGACGCGGCGGTCGGTGGCGTCGCCGCCTCCGACCGCCGCGGGCATCGTGCGACGGCGGTCGCGCCGGGCGCAGCGACGACCCCGGCCTCCGAGCCGGTGACCGCGCGCGAGCCCGCGACTGCCCGCGAGCCCGTGGCCGAGCGACCGGCCACGCGGGAGACCGGCGTTGAGCCGGCCGCCCCCGCCGGCGAGCGCGAGCCGCTCGTGACCCGCGAGGATGGCACGCCGGCCGACGGGACCGCCGCCGAGCGGCAGACCACGTCCCTGCGCCGCCCGTAGCCAGACCGCGACCGCGGTAGTGTCTGCGCAATGCAGGCCCGTCCGGCGCTGATTGAGTTTCCCGCCGATGACCCGGAGCGGGCGAGGCGGTTCTGGTCAGAGGTGCTGGGGCAACCGCTCGACGCGCGCTCGGCAGGCCAGGGCGAAGGCTGGGAGACACGCGCCGGCGGCGCCGCGGTCGGCGTTCACCCCCGTGGCCGCGGGCCGGGCGACTCGTTCTCGCTGCCGTACTTCACCGTCGGTGATCTGTCCGGAGCGATTGCCCGGGTCCAGGCCCTCGGCGGGAGCGTGATTCATCCGGGGGAGCGCTGGGCCATCTGCCGCGACAGCGAGGGGACGCCCTTCGGGCTGGCGCTGGACCCGGACGCGTCCGGGTAGCCAGCACGCGTCACCCGCCGGACGCCCTCGACGCCGGCACCGAACGCTCGGTCAGAGCCGGGCGCACGTCGTGGAGACCGGGCAGCTCGAGTTCCAGCCTGGCCCCGGCCGCCGCCGTGTGGACCGCCCGCGCGACGCCGCCATGGGCCTCGGCGATGGCGAGCACGATGGCCAGACCCAAACCGGCACCCCCGGCCTTGCGGGAGCGGTCCGAGTCGGTGCGGTGAAAGCGCTCGAACACCCGCTCGAGGTGCTCCGGGGCAATTCCGGGACCATCGTCGATGACCGTGAAGAGGACGCGGCCCCCGGGGCGGGCCTCAACCTCCAGGCGGACCAGCCCGTGGGGCTCGCTCGTGTGCTCGACGGCGTTGCGGATCAGGTTGCGCAGGGCCTGGGCGAGCCGATCCGGATCGGCGGTCAGCCTCGCCTCCGGGACGGAGCCGAGCTCGAAACGCCGCTCATCGCTGATGCTCGCCCCCCACCAGAGCTCGCTCACGAACGGCTCGAGGTCGATCTCCTTGCGCTGGAGAAAATCGCGTCGCTCCGATCGCGCCAAGAGCAGCATGTCGTCGACGAGCCGCGAGGTCCGCGCGATCTCGGCGGCGACGAGGCGCTCCACGCGACGGACCTCCTCGGGGTCCGGGTGCTCCTGAGCCGCCAGCACCTCGAGCTGTCCGGCGATGACGGTCAGCGGCGTCCGCAGCTCGTGGGACGCGTCGGCGATGAACTCCCGCTGGGCGGCGAACGCCTGGGACAGCCGGTCGAGCATGTGATTGAAGGAGTCGGCAAGAACCCGCACCTCGCGTCCGCCGAGCGCCGCCGGGCGCATCCGCGGATCCAGGTCCCCCTCGTCGACGCGGGCGGCGACCCGCGCCATCCGGCGCAGCGGCCGCGAGAGGAAGGCGCCGGCCAGATACGAGGCGATCAGCGCAAGCGCGAGGGCGAGCGCGCCGGCGATGACGAACGACTTGGCGATACTTCGCTTGGCGCGTACCACGACGATGAGCGGCTCGCCGGCGCCGACCCGCACCTGCACCTTGCCCACGGGCACGACCCGCTGATCGAGCCGGACCTTGCCAACGTCCGGCAGCTCCCGGGTCGTCAGGCCGGCGGGGCCGGTCAGCAGCGCCTGGCCGAGCGTGTTCTCTTGGCCCTGGGCGGCCTGGCTCTCGCCGTCATCCGGACGATCGCTGCCCAGCAGCTCCGGATGGTTGCTCACGGTGCCGTAGCCGGGGATGGCGGCGAACATCAGCGACGACGTCCCCGTATACGGCTGCGCGCGAACGTAGGCGCCGATCTTGGCGAGCATCGTCACGGGCGATTGCACCGGCAGGCTGCGCGCGGCCTGCGAGAGCTGCGCGACGTCGCCGGCGACGTCATGGTCGATCTGAGTACGAAGCTCCTGTCCGGTCCGCTCGTAGACGACGGCGAACGTCAGCGCGAGCGCGGCGAGGAGCACGCCCGTCACCCACGCCACCAGATGCCAACGGATGCCGGTCCGGTGGATCACCGGTGGGATGGGTGGGATGGGCGGGATGGGCCCGCCTCTTCGAGCCGATACCCGCGCGATCGGACGGTCTTGATCGGCACCGGCTGATCGCCGCCGGCGAGCTTGCGGCGCAGATAGCCGATGTAGACGTCGACGATGTTGGTGGCCGGGTCATGTCCGTAGCCCCAGACGGCGCGGAGGATCTGCTGGCGGTTGAGGACCTGGCCGGGGTGGTTCATGAAGTAGGCCAGCAGGTCGAACTCCGTGTTCGTCAAGCGGACCGGCTCGCCGTTGCTGCGCACGGTGCGGCCGAGCAGATCGATCTCGATCCCGGCGCGGCGAACGATCGTCGCCGGCGCCTGCCGTGCCGAGCGCAGCTGGGCGCGGATGCGGGCCTCGAGTTCGGTCAGGGCGAACGGTTTGACCAGATAGTCGACAGCCCCGGCGTTCAGGCCCTCGACGCGGTCCTCGACCTCGCCACGGGCCGTCAGTACGACCACGGGCAAACCGGGTCGCTGATGAGCGACCTCGCGCAGCACGTCCATCCCGCTCTTGCGGGGAAGCATCAGGTCGAGCACCACGAGGTCGACGTGCTCGGCGAGAGCCAGCTCAAGCCCGCTCTCGCCATCCATTGCCGCGCGGACATCGAAGCCGCGAGCGCTGAGCCCGCGGTCGATGAAATCCACGATTCCGGGCTCGTCCTCGATCAGGACGATGTGACCCACGAGCGCATCATACGAGGCGTCGTCCTCGCAAATGGCCGTTCGTGGTTCGTGCAAAGAGACTTCTCATCAAGGGGTAAATCCGTGCTTAAGCGAGAATGACAGAGTCGATGGGCATGAGCCGGAGTACGCATGCATTGACTCCTGCGCGCCGCGACGCGGGCCTTCGGAGACTACGGACTGTGAACCGTATCCTGATCGGCGCCGCTGTGGTGGCAACCGGGCTGCTCACCGACGTCGCGGCCAAGGCGTTCCCGGGTCACAAGCGCACGGTGCACCGCACCGCCGCCGCTAATACCGGTTCCGGCAGCACGAGCGCGTCCCAGACACGCCGTCACGCTCGCCGGCGCCACCACGCGGCGCATCACGTCTTGCGGGCTCCGGCGCAGCCGCCGGCATCGGCCGCCGCGACGACGGCGGCGACTCCGGCCCCGACGCCGGCAGCGACGGCCCCAGCGGCGACCGCGCCGGCGGCAACCATCCCCGCGCCCGCTCCGACCGTCACCCAGGCCGCGCCCGCTCCCGCGCCGGCCCCGGCGCCGGCCCCGGTGGTGTCCGGAGGGTCGTGATGGCCGGCATCTCGGCGGGCGTGGCCGTCGCGGTCCACACCGAGAGCTGGCCGGCGCTCGGGACGACGGCCCTCGTCCGGTATGAGGGTCCGCAGGACCCGGAGATCCGCGCCGCCGTCGAACAGGAGATCGGCGCGATGGACGCGGCGGCGAGCCGGTTTCGCGCCGAGTCCGAGCTCTCCCGGCTCAATGCCGCCGATGGCGCGACGGTCGCCGTCAGCCGGCTCTTGCTGGATGCGGTGCGTCTCGGTGTCAGAGCGGCCCGGATCAGCGATGGGGCTGTGGATCCCACCCTCGGCGAGTTCCTCGTCACAGCCGGGTATGACCGTGATTGGCGCGAGCTCACGGCCGTCCCGGCCGACGCCCCGCTGACGGCCGGTGACCGGCTGGTCGTGCTCCGGCGACGGTCCGCCCGCTGGGAGGGAATCGAGCTCGGCGATGATCCGCCAAGGATTCGGCTGCCGCGGGGAGTGTCGCTCGACCTGGGGGCCACGGCCAAGGCGCTGGCGGCCGACCGGGCCGCCGAAGCCGCGCACCGTGCCGGGGCGCCAGGTGTCCTGGTGTCGCTCGGCGGGGACATCGCCACCGCCGGCCGCTGCCCGGCGGGCGGCTGGTTGATCCACGTCACCGACGATCACCGGGCCGGACCAGCCGCTCCGGGCCAGACGATCTCGATTCAATCCGGCGGCCTGGCCACGTCGAGCATCGCCACCCGGCGCTGGCTGCACGACGGCGACGTGATGCACCACATCCTCGATCCCCGGCACGGCGAACCTGCCCGGACTCCCTGGCGGACGGTCAGCGTCGCCGCGGCCACGTGCGCCGACGCCAACGTCGCCTCGACGGCGGCGATCGTCCTCGGCGACGACGCCCCCGGCTGGCTGGCCGATCACGACCTTCCCGCGCGCCTGGTGGCGCTCGACGGGACGGTCACGATCCAGGACGGATGGCCGGCGTGACCGTCGGGCCCAGCATCTACTGGTACCTGACCCGCGCCAGCGGTGCGGTTGCGCTCATCCTCCTGACGGCCAGCGTCGTCGTCGGCATCGCCGCTATCGGCCGCCTGCGCGCACCCGGTGTCCCGCGGTTCATGGTCGACGGTCTGCATCGCAGCGCGTCGCTACTGTCGCTCGTCTTCCTGGTCATCCACATCCTCACCTCCGTCCTGGACAACTTCGCCCCCATCTCGCTCGCCGACGCGGTCGTCCCGTTCGTCGGCGCCTACCGGCCGCTGTGGCTGGGGCTGGGGGCGGTCGCCTTCGACCTTCTGCTCGCCCTGACGATCACCAGTCTCCTCCGGCGTCACCTGGGTCACACCACATGGCGCGGCGTGCATTGGCTCGCCTACGTCTGCTGGCCGGTGGCCGTTGTCCACGGCTTTGGAACCGGCACCGACGTTCAGCAGACCTGGATGATGCTGATCAACGTCGCCTGCATCGTTGCCGTGCTCTTCGGCGTGGCGGCGCGCGTCGCCGTCGGCTGGCCGGCCAACGCGCGGTTGCGGCTGGGGATGCTGGGGGTGGCCGGGGCGTTCGCGCTCGGCCTGGTGATCTGGCTGCCGGGCGGTCCGCTCGGCAAGGGCTGGGCGCGGCGGGCGGGAACGCCGAGCTCCCTGTTGCATCCCGCCCACGGAGGGCACGCGTGAGCCTGCCTCGTCTCCTCCTCGGGGTCGGCGGCGAGACGATGTCCTATGACCGCCATGTGGACGTACACGGTGAGCGGCCCTCCGGGTCCGGCCGCTCCGCCGGTGGCGGGCCGCCGCCGCTCGTCGCCGCGCTGACCCGGTCCGGGCTTCGCGGGCGCGGTGGCGCCTCCTTTCCGCTGGTGACCAAGCTCGAGGCCGTGGCCCGGGCCAAGGGGAACCCCGTCGTCGTCATCAACGGCGGCGAGGGCGAGCCGATGAGCGTCAAGGACCGGATGCTCCTGGAGTCACTCCCGCACCTCGTCCTCGACGGCGCCTTCTGCCTCGCGGAAACGCTGCAGACGAGCGACGTCGTCATCGCCATCGACGCGTCGTTCCGCGAGGCCGGTGACACGATGCGGCTGGCGCTGCGCGCCCGCCCGGAGGTCGGCCGCCGAGGTCTGCAGCCGCGGATCGTGACCATCCCGTCCGGATATGTCACCGGCCAGGAGAGCGCGATCGTCAACTTCGTCAACAACGGCATCCCGCGGCCCGTGACGCAGCCGCCGCGGATCAGCGAGCGCGGAATCGCCCGGCGGCCCACGCTCATGTCCAACGCGGAGACGCTCGCCCACGTCGCCTTGATCGCGAGGCACGGGGCCGACTGGTACCGCGAGATAGGGCCTGACGACGAGCCGGGATCCCTCCTGGTGACGCTGAGCGGTGGCGTCCGCGCGCCCGGTGTGTACGAGATCGAGTACGGCTCGCTCCTGGGATCGCTGATCGACGCCGCGGACGGTCTGGCAGAGCCCGCCCGCGCGTTCCTGTTGGGCGGCTATGCCGGGAGCTGGGTGGACGGACCGACCGCGACGACGCTGCGCCTGTCTCGCACCATGTTGCGCCCGCTGCGCGCAACCCTCGGCTCCGGGATCATCGTGGCCCTGCCTCAGAGCGCCTGCCCGGTCGCGGAGGTCACGCGCGTCGCGACGTACATGTCCGATCAGAGCGCCTCGCAATGCGGTCCGTGCGTCAACGGCCTGGCGTCGATCGCCAACACCCTCGTCGAGCTCTGCGAGGGCCAGGCCGGCCGCGATGCGTTCGGCGACCTCCGGCGGTGGTCGGAGCTCGTGATGGGGCGCGGCGCCTGCGGCCACCCTGACGGCGCGGCCCGGTTCGTCACCAGCGCCCTCAGCGTGTTCGTGCAGGAGTTCGAGGATCACGCACGGCATGGCCTGTGCGAGGCCTGCGAGCGCCGTCCGGTGCTGATCACCCCCAGGCAGCAGGCCGCCGTTCAGTAGCGTCTTTCCACGACCGAGGACCCAGAACGATGCACATCGAGATCGACCCCATCAAGTGCGAGGCGCACGGGCTCTGCGCCGAGCTGCTTCCGGAGCGGATCACCCTCGACGAGTGGGGCTATCCGCTGATCGACCAGACCCCCGTCCCGGCAGCGCTCGAGGACCTGGCGCGCCGTGCCGTCAACGCCTGCCCCACGCTCGCGCTCCGGCTCCAGGCGAGCCGGCACGCCGATCGCGACACCTCCGCTCGCCGGTCGGCCGAGCGGAGCGCGGCGGCGGCCCGCAGCGGCGCGGGGGATCGGCCGTACCAGCTGTACACGCAGCGGCGCCGCCGGGGGTGAGCCGCGCCGCGGGGGTGCCGGTGGCCGCCGGGGCGCTTGCAGATTTGCCGTCGGCGGCGGTGCGTGACGCGACGTCTACGACGCCAACCAGGAGGGGCGGAGCGCTGCCGGCGGGACAAGCCGCTCCCCTTGACCCACGGGGCGGCCGGCGCTCAGTGGTGAAGGTGATGGTGGTGGTGGAGCAGCGCGGCCCCGGCGGAGCCCGTCCACGCGCCGAACTGCGGGATCAGCACCACGGCCAGCACGAGTCCCAGCACGAGAGCCGTGCTGATCGACAGCCACCGGCCGGCGCCACCGGGGAGGGGCTGGTTGACGGGCGGCTCAACCGGCTCGGCGCTGGCGGCCGGGTGGGTGGAGCGGATGGCGATCATCTCAGCGCGGGTGACGTCGGAGATGCGCAGGAAGCGGAGGATCTCAGGGAGGTGACCGAGCACGTGGAGGGCGGTGACGGCGATCCAGCCGAAGAAGCTCACCTTGTGGATCAGCAAGACGTCCGAGCGCAGGCTCGACCCCGGGCCGATGAACAGGAGCACGACGCCGCTGATGAACACCACCATGGTCAGCACGACGACGAGTGGCGCGAGCATCCGCAGTGAGGGGGCGGGCGGCCCCTTCAGCCGGTAGCGCCGGTTGCGGGTGTAGTAGCGCACGAACCGGTAGCCGGTGCTCGCCATCTTCAGCGCGACCGGCCCCAGCAGGAGCAGGCCGAGGAAGAGGTGCAGCCAGAGGAGCCCACCGAGGTCCACGATCGTGATGCCCAACCCCGCCAGCAGAACGATCAGCAACAGGCCGCTGAGGACCGTCAGCCGCTCGTTTCCCTCGGTGCCGCCGGCGGTCAGGCGGCGGATCAGCCCCTGGGGCGCCGGCGGCTCGCCGTCCGCCGAACCGGAAGGAGCGGGGCGCGAACCGGCGCGCGAACGGGTTTCGACGCGGTTCGCCATTGCGTACTCAAGTATCGGCAGAAACGGTAAGACCCCAGTAATCCACGTATGAGAACGTTCTTTTCTTTCCCTCAGCAGCGATGCGCGGTCGGTTCAGGCCGGCCCCGCCCCCCGGGAGAGCGACCGGCGGATCCCGGCCGAAGTGACGCGGCCACTGGAGCGCAGTGGGGTCGAGCTGGGCATCGCGGGCGCCGGGATCGGCCCCATGACCCCCGCTAGCGCAGGGACACCGGCAGCGAGGAGTAGCCGCGCAGCGCGTTGCTCAGCCGGCGCTCCGGCTCGCCGGCGAGAGCCAGTCCCGGGAAGCGCTGCAGCAGCTTCGGCAGCATCATCTGCCCCTCCAGGCGGGCGAGCGCCGCGCCCAGGCAGTGGTGGATGCCGGCGCCGAACCTTGGCCAGCTCCGGCTCGCGCCGGAGCCGGTGGGCCTGCTCCGGCTCCCCCAGCAGGGCCACGAGCCCGTTGGCGAGCAGTCCCGTCGTCGTCTCGAACCCGGCGGCCAGGATCAGGGCGACGGTCCTGATCAGCTCATCCTCGGTCAGCGTCACCTCGCCGTCGGCCGGCGCCGGTCCGTCGTCTTCGATGTGCACCAGCGCGGAGACGAGGTCGTCGCGCGGGTTCTCCCGCCGGCGGGCGGCCCGGTCGCGGAAGTAGGTGATGATCGCGGTGGCGGCCGCGTCGGCGCGGTCGACGGCGGGCGGATTGAGGATCTCCAGGACCTCGCTCCAGTCGCCGACGAGCGTCAGGGCGCATGGGCCGGTCTTCGGCGGGGACGCCGAGCAGCTCGCCGATCACCGTCACCGGGAACCGGAAGGCGACCGCTCGAGGAAGTCCACCTGATCCGGCAGGTCCGCCAGAAGACGGTCGGCGATCGCCTCCACCGCCGGTCGCATGCCGCCCACCCTCCGCGCGGTGAACACCCAGGAGACGAGACCCCGGCACCCGCGTGTGGACGGGCGGATTCATCATCAGCATGCTCTCGAACATCAGGCTGAGCGACGGCCGCTGACGCCAGTCCGGAAACCCGGACGTCTCGAGCAGCCGGGCGGGGTTCTTGCGCAGCCGGGGCTCGCGCAGAAGCGCCGAGCATTGCCGGTAGCCGGTGACGATCAGCGCGTCCCCGGGGCCGCCGACCGCGCTGCCCAATCGGCGCAGGCGGTCGTAGATGGGTATG
>DASZMK010000098.1:0-30240 GCA_035551855.1 Solirubrobacteraceae bacterium | reverse complement strand
GGGGCCCGCGCCCGGCTCGACGGCCTGCACCACATCTGCACCGCGGGAGGCGGTGGTGCTGGTGGTGGTGGCTCGGCGGAACAGGTCGTCGAGCTTGTCGGCGACGGGCCGGTCGACCCGCCCGGGCAGTGAGCCGTAGATGTCGGCGGTGGTGCGGATGGGGGCGTGGCCCAGGCGGCGCTGGGTGACCTCCAGGGGGACGCCCAGCTCCCGGAGCATGTGGCCGGCGGAGTGGCCGGAGCCGGTGGAAGGTGAGGCCCTCCAGGCCGGCCCGTCGCTGCGCTGGGTCGTAGATGCGCTGACGGAAGTTGGTGGCCCGGATGGGGCCGCCCTCGGCTGGAGCACCAGACAGGCAGGGTCGGTGCGGCCGGTGCGGGCCAGGTGGGCGCTCAGCTCGCCGAGGATCCGGTCGGGACAGAGATGGTGCGCCCGGAGGCGACGGTCTTGCCTCGCCCCTCCACGAAGCGGCCCTCGACCTCGTTGAGCGTGGCCCGCACGGTGAGGGGGCGGCGGAGGAAGTCGACGGCACCGACGCGCTGTCCGAGGACCTGGCCCTGGCGGAGGCCGAGCGCACCGAGGAACACGGCCACCCGGTAGTCGAGGGGCATGGCCTCCACCAGGCGCTCCACCGCTGCGGCCGAGGCGAGCGGTCGCTCGCTGCGGACTAGGTCGGGCAGCCGGACGTTGCGGCAGGGGGACCGGTCGGGGAGATCCGTAGCGACCCCCCAGGTGAACACGGCTGGCAAGACCCCGTAGTCGGTGCGCACCGTCTTCGATCCGAGTCCCCGGCTGACCATGGCATCGATCATCTGCTGCGCGGCACCGGCCGGGATGCCGGCGGCTGGCATCTCGCCCAGGATCGGAGGGGGGCGACGATCATCCCCGGCCAGGCCCTGGCCTACTACGCGTCCCGAGGCGAGACACCGCCGCTGCGACGGCGATCACCCGTATAACGCCGGATCAGTACTGGTCCGAGGGCGCCCAAGGCGCACAGGCTGGCGTCATTCTGTTCGGCAGCGCGACCGGACCAAGCGCAGCAGCTGCGGGGAGGCATGCCGACGAATCCATCCTGCGGCGGCTCCGGTGGGGTCTTATCGATGTGCGGCAGGTAGCGCGGTTGAACGAGGGGGCTTGGAGCTCCGCGATCAGCCTCCGAAGGCCGTGATCGTGGCGGCGGCAGGCGCGACGAGCAGGCCCTGACCCAGGGCCAGGCCGGTACTTGTTCCGCCAAGCATCGACGTGCCGGCCACGCCCCTCCAAACCAATTTGCCCGTCGAAGACACCCCGGACACGGTCCCGTTCGCGGCCCCGATGAAGACGGTCTTCTGGTCAGTGACCGGCGCAGTGACAAATGTGCCTTGGCCGTAGATCCAGCGATCGGGGCTTCCCGAGGGGTCCACCGCCAAGAGGTTCCCGGTCAGGCGGACATACATGTTGCTTTGCCCGAACGCGGGCATGGAGTTCGACGAGAAGGTTGCTATCTTCTTCCCGCTGGCTTGTGTGAGCACGAATGGGGTGTCGATAGGCGGGAACCCCAAGGCGTAGACGGAGCCGCCGTACAGCGCGACGCCCCCACCCCCGCCTCCTTCGCAGTTGCCGGAGTCATGCCAGACGGCCGCGCCGCTGATCAGGAACCGGTAGTCCTGCTGGCAGGCGTAGGACACGAACACGCCGTTGTGGTTGACTGCGGGCGAGCTGTCATCACCGTTCTCCACGGATTGAGTCCAATGCACGATCCCGGTGGCTTCGCTGACCGCGTACACGGTCCCGGCGAGCCCGGCGCCCGACGCATACACGACCCCGTCGTACGCGGTAGGCGCAGCACTGAACGAGTACTGCCTAGGCAACTGCTCCGCCCAGTCCTCGTGTCCTGACCCGGCGTCGAAGGCGATCAGCACTCCCTCCGAGGTGAGGGCGAACAGCCTCTGGCCGTCGTAGGTGAGCCCGGCCAGGCCATACGAACTGGACACGCTGGAGAACCAGTCGGTCGCCCCGGTGGCCGCGTCGAGGGCGTAGATGGTGCCGGTGCCACCAGCCGAGCTGGTAAACACCCTGTGGTCAGCGATGATCGGATACGACAGGCCGCTGCCAGAAGCTCCGCCCGGGGTCACGCTCCACCTCTTTCTCAATGAAGCCAAAGCAAGGTTCATGCCCGGCTGGGCGCCGGCGTGGGTGGAGCCGATCTGCTCCGACGTGGCGACGTTGAGTGGAGAAACGCTGATGTCCAAGGATGCGGACCGGCTGCGGGTGAAGGTCGGGTTGCCGTCGAACCTGGCGACGATGCTCCGACTCCCCGGTGCCAATGCCGCCGTTTCGAGCGCTGCCTTGCCCGCACCGAGTGCGACTGATCCGAGCACGCTCCCATTCGACGTGTCGACAAAAGTGACCGTTCCGCTCGGAAACGCGGCTAACGCTGAGACTTTGGCCGTGAAGAGGATAGGGCTGTCGTAGGTGCTTGTGGTGGCAGACGCCGAAAGAGTCGTGGTGGTCGCTACCGAGGTCGTCGCCGACGCCGTCGGTATCAAGCACACGACCGACAGCGCCAAGCCCATCACGAGGACCGACACACGAACCCTCCAGGTCATTGCCGCTCCCGTTTTCTAGGCCGCCTCAGCCGGACGCTAGCACCCCGTGCAGCGGTGCAGGGCCTCGACCTGGAGGATCGATGCCCACGGTCGGTGTGGCCGATATCGCCAGGCGCCACCGACTCGCCCTCTTCTGACGAGGCCCATCCGTCTTACCGCCTCACCGGCCCCTTCCCCAGCTCCAAGATTTCCTTCTCACCTTTCTTACCGCTGTTCTCCTTTGCTTACCGGTCACCGATCAGCCTCCACAAACGTATGCCCAAGTCGCCATCCTCGACGTCGGGCTACCGTCGTGTCGGCCGACGGGTGGAAGGGTTGGACGATGCGCAGGATCTCGATCCAGGAGCGCCGGCGTTCGGTCGTGCGTCGACACCACCTCGGCGGCGACGCCAGGGACCCCGAAGCGGTGACGCACGCACTGATAGCGCTGCACGCCACGGACCCGGCATCGGTCTACCTCTCGGTGCTGGCGCGCAGCGCGGCGTCGACGCTGGCAGATGTCTCGGCCGCGATGTACGAGCGCAGAGATCTTGTCCGGTGGATGGCGATGCGTCGGACGCTGTTCGTCTTCCCCCGGCCCGACATCCCGGTCGTCCAGGCCGCGGTCAGCACCCCATTGGCCGCGGTGCTGCGCCGCCGGTTGACCACTCAGCTCGAACGCAGCGGCAGCGAACCCGCGATCGACGACGACGTAGACCGTTGGCTTGTAGAGCTCGAACTTCGTGTCGAGGCTGCATTGCGGGCGCGAGGCGCAGCCACCGGCGCGCAGCTGAGCACGGACGAGCCCGCACTGCGGACGATCATCCCTCCCAGAGCTCGGTCCGATCGCCCGCAGAATGTCACGTCCGCCCTGCTCACCCTCATGAGCACGGAGGGCCGCCTCGTCCGAAGCGCCCCGACTGGCTCGTGGACCAGTCGTCACCACCTCTGGGAGCCGGTCGAGCACTGGTGGCCGGATGGGCTGCCGCAGCTCGGGATGGAGGACTCGCAACGAATCCTGGCCCGGCGCTGGCTGGCACGCTTCGGCCCCGCAACCGTCGACGACCTTCAGTGGTGGACGGGGTGGAACAAGACCAGCGTCCGCCGCGCACTGAGCGGCATTCGCGTCGACGAGGTCGACCTGCACGGCGAGACCGGGATCGCCCTCAGTGACGTCGACGACGACTCCAGCGAATTCGCGGCAGCAACACCGGTCGCGGCACTGCTCCCGTCCCTCGATCCCACCCCCATGGGATGGAAACGGCGCGACTGGTTCCTCGGCATCGACCACCACCACGTCTTCGACCACAACGGCAACATCGGGCCCACGCTGTGGTGGGACGGCGAGATCATCGGATCCTGGGGAATCGCTGCCTCCGGGGAGCTCCGCACCGTCGTGGTCGCCGACAGAGGCGCAACAGCCGGCGCCGCTATACAGGAAGTCGCCTCGCGGCTTCACGAACGTCTCCACGGGGCAGTCGTCACCCCCGCGATCCGCACACCTCTTGAGCGCTCACTTGTCCCATACGACGCCGAGCAGAGCGCAGACCAATAGTGGCGGGCGATCCAGACCTCACTGCATCGGCGTGTAATACCAACTCGTTTTCCTGATCAGCGTTACCCGTCGCCGCGAACCCGTGTGACGTCTCCACAGCCCATCCGCCGCCGAGGTGCCCGGTGAGCGATCGGTCGACGAAACAGCCGCGGCGTCGCTGAATGCCGGGGGAGGACAGCGGCGGTGCGGTGAGGCGGGCCGAGTCGGTGTCGGACTGGTCGACCACCTGGGTCACGAACACCTCGCCCGGCAAGCTTGCCGAGCATCCAGGCGGCAGAGATCCCCTTGTGGCTCGCTGTATCAAACGACTTTGGATCAGGAGGCAGGTTCGATCCCTGCCCGGGCCCGCCACACAACCCGCTCGTCAGGGCGGACGATTGATTGCGATCGCAGCACGCCGGTGAGGAACACCCGGTGGGTAGGGGCTTCTTGTCCGCCGGAGGAGCGTCACTCGGCGCGACATTGGCTCCTACCAGGCGGAAGACCGTGTCGCTCGTGTTGCCGTACACGCCGTTACTGTCGAAGGCGCCGGGGTTGAAGGTGGTGACCACCGAGACGGAGACCTTCTGAGAGGGCAGGTACGCCTCCGTAGCGCTGTAGCCGCCGAGCTGAGATCCTGCAGCATCCACGATCTCGAGCGAGCGACACCAAGGCCGAAGTTGTAGCCGTCCACCTGGGTGAAACAAGAGGGTAGGCAGTTCGCCTGCTTGTGACCGAAGCCGATCAGGTTCGAGTCGGTCATGGCGTGGTGGCTCGCCGTCGAAAGGAGTTTCCCGGTGCCCACCGGCGAGGGCGGTCTTGTACATGTCATCGATGGTGGTGGCATCAGCTGCTCCGTCGGGCGTCCCCCACGCCGCGTTCCAGAACGTCGACTCCCGTAGAAGGGGCGGAGCGCCGGAATGCCGATGCCCGCCCGGCGTTCGGAGCCGAAGGAGTGGAGTACAGGCGTCGGCATGTACGAGGTGCTGTAGGAGGCCGTGTGTCGATCATGGACTCCACCAGGTTGGTGCCCATGACGGTCTTGAGCAGGCTGGTGACGCCCCGTGCAGGTCGGCACATCGACAGGGACGCTCCCATCACCGACGCTGACCGGGTGCCCTGCCGATCGGTACGAGGGGTGGTGTGACGAAGTCCTTGAAGTGGAAGTGAGACGGACCTACCCTCAATCCCACATGCACCCATCGCGGGGCGCGGAGGGGTAGGAGGGACAGTGAGCAATCCAGCGGTGTCTGACGACCGTTCAGGCTCAACTCGCGGCAGGCGAGTCGGTCCCGTGTTCGCAGCCGTGGCATCGACCGCCATGGTTGCCCTCATGCTCTTCGGCGGGCGGGCCTCAGCGGCCACCGCCAGCATCTCGGTCTCCCCGGCGACCGTCGCCGTGGGAGGCCGCGTCACCATCTCGGGCGTGGTCCCGACCACGGGCTCACCATCCTGCGCGCCGGGCGACACCGCGGACCTCGTTTCCACCGCCGGCCTGTTCCCGCCGGACGGCTTCGGTCCCCAGGCGACACGCAGCAGTATCGGGGCGTTCAGTGTGACCTATCAGGTGCCGATCTCAACCTCCGCCGGTGGGTACTCGATCGGCATCCGCTGTGGTGGGGGGAACGTCGGCGTGTCCGCCCACCTGACCGTCACCCGCCAGGTGCAGCGAGTGCCGACCGGTGCTCCTCAGGCCGGCCTCGGCGGAGCCAGCCGCACGGGCGCGCCTCTCGGCTGGATAGCCCTGGGGGCGCTTGCGGCGGTGTTGGCGTCCCTGTGCATGGCACTCAGCCTCCGACGGAGCAGCCACGGCAAGGGCTAGACCTCGCCACCTTCGGACCAGGAGAGGAAGGGGGTGGCGCCTCGCCGGCCTGTCCTTAGCGATTGTTGCGTTGGCCTGTGGAGGCTTCGGGTGGCGCGCCTTGCACCACACCAGGGTGCTCACCGCGGCCTCGGCGACGCGCCCGCCCCCGCCAGCATCTACACGACCAAGCACGGCGGACTCTCGGCCCGGCCCGGCACCCAGCGGGCCCACCCCGACGGTCCCAGTGGTCGCCGCGGCTCCCGTGCGGATCGATGTGGCCGCCGTGGGGCTGAGCTCGTCCGTGGTCCCCGTCGGGCAGACCTCGGACGGATCGATAACCGTTCCGCCGCCGACCGTTGCCGGCTGGTACCACTTTGGCCCGGCTCCGGGTGCCTTGGGCCCTGCGGTCCTCGTCGGCCACGTCGACTCTCACTCGAGGACGGCGGTCTTCTATGGTTTAGCCAGAGTCCGACCGGGCGACACGGTCCGGATCGTACGGGCGGACAACTCGGCGGTGGAGTTTCGGGTGAACGCCGTAACCGTCGTCAACAAGGCGGCCTTTCCCACCGCAGCCGTCTTCGCGCCGACCGATGATGCGGAGCTGAGGCTTGTCACCTGCACCGGAGCCTTCGACACCACCACCCACCACTACGTTGACTCCCTCATCGTGTGGGCGACGATGACCGCCTGACCCAGCCTGATCACAGCACGAACCAGTCTCCCCGTCAGGATGTGCCCCACTCGTCGGCCTGGCGGCGGGCGCAGATGGGTGGACGGCGAGCAGATGGCCAAGGTGACCCACCCTCAGGCCTCCGCAGCCCCCGCAGGTCAGGAGGAGGCCCTGTTCCGCCCCGGTGGACCACGGTCTGCCCTCTCGACGTGGAGCTGGGTCAGCTGGCCGAGCATTGGTGGCGGAGAGGGTTCCCGGGATTCACGACATCGCCGACGGCAAGTCCGAACCGGGCCGGCGGACCCGACGCTGGTGTTCTGCACGGACGAGTCCGGCCCCGCACGATCTGTCTCCACGGCCAGGCGAGCATCGGGGCCCAATTCGTCCCACACCAGGACAACGTCCGCCGGCGCCCGGGAAACCGGGACCGAGCTCCAATCCGCCTGGTTGCTGCAGCAGGGACGGGAAGAATTGCCGCCCCAACTTTGGGCGGGCCAGCTGGATGTCGATCGCTGCGCCTGCCGGAAGGCCGGTGACGTTTGAGGGCGGGTCGGAGGGGTAGCACTCCCCCCTGGTGTCGGAATTTCGCTCATCGATCGAACGCGACCGTCGCGAGGAAATGGAGGCCGAACTCTCGATGGTGGACGGCTATGACCCCGGCGCCTACGGGCGCGAGATTGCCAATGAGTACGACGACCTGTACCGGGCGATCCCCGACACAGAAGAGTCCGTTGACCGACTTTGTGCGCTGGCCGACCAGGGGGCGGTCTTGGAAATGGGCATCGGTACCGGGCGACTGGCCCTTCCCCTTCAAGCTCGCGGGTTGCAGGTGGCGGGAATCGAAGGATCGGCCGAGATGGTCAAGGTCCTACGGTCAAAGCCGGGAGGAGATCAGCTCCAAATAGCAGTCGGTGATTTCGCTGACACTCGCCTTCCTGGTACCTACTCCCTCGTCGTGCTGGCATTGCACACCATCTTCGGTCTCCCCACCCCGGAGCGCCAGGTTGTCTGCTTCGCCAATGCCGCCGCCCATCTGGTCCCTGGCGGCCACTTCGTCCTCGAGGCTCGTGTCGTGCATCCCAGCGACTTCGTCGACGGACAGGCCGTCCAGTCGCGATTCTCGGGCGATGACCACGTGGAGCTCCAAGTCCAACGCTACGAGCCAGTGTCGCAGCAAATGCACGTCTCCAATGTCCACCTGGCGGATGGGAGGCCTGTCCGCATCAACTCCTTCGTGAACCAGTACACGAGTCCGCGCGAGTTCGACCTTATGGCGCGCATGGCCGGGATGCGCCTGGTGGATCGCTGGGAGGACTGGCGTGGGTCGGCTTTCACCGCCCATTCGCGCCGGCATATCTCTGTGTATCAGACCGGCGTCGCCGCATGAGGCCCGCCGAAGCGTTTGATCGCGCCACCGCCGAACTGGCACGGGCCGGCTGCCCCGCGGCCAGACACGACGCCCGGCTCCTTCTCGCTGATGTACTTGCGGATGCGGCCCCGGATGCGCCGGATGGGGCCTTGTCCGCCGCGGCGGTGGACGCCTTCATGGCGGCTGTCAATCAACGAGCGGCCCGTCGACCGCTGGCCTATGTACGGAGCCGCACCTCTTTTCGCGGGCTGGACATGGCGGTAGACCCAAGGGTGTTCGTGCCCCGAGCGGAGACGGAGTTGCTTGTCGAAGCTGCCCTAACCATCCCTTTGCGCTCCCGGGTCCTCGAGCCCTGTACCGGATCTGGGGCGGTGGCGATCGCTTTGACGCTCGAGCGCCCCGACCTTGCCGTCACCGCTAGCGACGTGAGCCCTGAGGCGCTCGGCGTCGCCCGCCACAACGCGGCGCGCCTCGGCGCGCCAGTCCGGATTGTGCACGCCGACGGTATCGCCGCTGTGCCTGGTGGCCCCTTCGAAGCGATCGTGTGCAACCCTCCCTACGTGGCGGAGAGGCAGCGCGGCGCGGGGACCCTGCCACCCGAGCTGGAGCAGCACGAGCCTGGCGGCGCCTTTTGGGCCGGCGCAGACGGTCTGCGAATGTACGAGCGGCTGATCCGCGAGCTGGCGGAGCCGATACGGTGGGTCGCCTTCGAGATTGGTGACGACCAGGAGGACGCGGTCGCTCACCTCCTGAGTTGCGGCGGCTTTGCACTTTCCGATCGTCTCCGCGCGCCGAGTGGGGCGGTTCGGGTCTTGGTGGCGAGCCGATGACGGAGGACCAGGGCGGCGCCGAAACCGTCATCACCTTGTATCGCGACGGGCCCCTTCTCGTGCGTGGCAACTTCCGCATCGCACAGCCCGACGGAACTACAATCGACGCTTCGAGAGCCACGGTCGCCCTGTGCCGGTGCGGGGGCTCCCGCACTCGCCCGTTCTGCGACGGCACCCACCGTCTCATCGGCTTTCGGGCGACCTGTGGCCCCGAGGGCCGTCGTCGCCAGGATGACTCCGACGAAGGCTAACCCGTCCAATACCGTGACCGCCGAGCCCGAGCCCGTCCGTTGCGGCCTACCCGGACCCGTCGGCCCACTCTCGGCTCTCCTCGTCGACGCCCTCGCCGGCGGGCCCCGCGGTTTGCCCGGCGAGGCCACCTCTCTCGGGAACCCCTTGGATGACGCCGACCTGCACCTGGCCCTCTACCTCTGTTTTGAGCTGAACTATCACGGCTTTGCTGGGGTCGACAGCGATTGGGCCGACGAGCCGAGCCTCCTGCGGGTCCGTCGTCTCCTGGGCGAGCAGTTCCTGGCGGCTCTGACGGGAAACCTCGGCCCGCTGCCGGATGGCGCAGACGTGCCCGATCGTCTCGAGGCAATCATCGCCGCCGACGACAGCCCGTCGATCGCCACCTACCTGCTCCAGCATGCGACCGAGGAGCAGGTGCGTGAACTGCTCGTTCATCGCTCCGCCTACCTGCTGAAAGAAGCCGATCCCCACGTGCGCGTCCTGCCCTGGCTGCGGGGGCGACCCAAGGCGGCCTTGGTGGAGATACTGGCCGACGAGTACGGCGGGGGACGCGCCGAGCGAATGCACGCCGAGCTGTACGCCCGCTGTCTCCGGACGCTGGGCATGGACTGGCGTGAGAATGCTTACCTTGATCGGCTGCCGGGGGTGACACTCGCCACCGTCAACCTCACCTCCCTGCTGTGCGCCCGACCTCGCTGGCGCGGCGCCCTCCTCGGCCATCTGGCCGTAACCGAGATGACCTCCTCAGAGGCCAACCGCCGTTACGCCGCCGCCCTGAGGCGCCTGCACCTGGGACAGCGAGACGTGATCGCTTACTTCGACGAGCATGTCCTGGCCGACGCTGTGCACGACGTCGTCGCCGCTCACGACATGGCTGGAGCCTTCGCCCGCGCCGAGCCACAGTTGGCAGAGTCGGTCCTCCGAGGCGCCCAGATGCTGCTACACGTCGAGGGGGCCTTTGCGCGGCATGTGATCAACAGCTGGGCGGCAGGGGCAAGCTCATTGCGCGGCTGAGAATTCTCCCAAAGTCTTGGTCCTCCTCGGCGGGAGAGAGTGAGATTCATGCCCGTAAGGCTAGAAAGCCAGTGCCATGCCCGCTTCTGCCCTCGTGCTTGGCTGGCGGCTCGGGCGGGTGAGGTTCCGGGCGACGCAGCCCGGCACACTGGCGACAGCTGTTCAGGTCGCGGGCGCGACGCAGGTGGGCGAGGTTGGCGAGCTCCTCAGGCGTCACGATGCGACGTAGGCCGGTTAGGTCGTAACCGATGAGGACCCCTCTCACATGGTGTCGGCGAGGGTCGGTCAGGTGCCGACGTAGGCTGCGAGGTGCTCGCCGGTGAGGATGGGAGCGGGCAGCGACGAGGTCGGTGGGTCTGCCCTCGAAGACGATTCGGCCGCCGTCGTGGCCGGCGCCGGGGCCGAGGTCGATGATCCAGTCGGCGTGCGCCATGACGGCCTGATGGTGCTCGATGACGATGACCGACTTGCCGGAGTCGACGAGCCGGTCGAGCAGGCCGAGGAGCTGCTCGACGTCGGCGAGGTGGAGGCCGGGGGTCGGCTCGTCGAGGACGTAGACGCCGCCCTTCTCGGCCATGCGGGTGGCCAGCCTGAGCCGCTGCCGCTCACCGGCGGACAGCGTCGTGAGTGGTTGCCCGAGGCTGAGATAGCCGAGCCCGACGTCGCAGAGACGGCCGAGGATGGCGTAGGCGGCCGGCGTGCGCGCCTCGCCGGTGCCGAAGAGCTCCTCGGCCTCGGTCACCGACATCGCCAGCACCTCGCTGATGTTGCGGCCGCCGAGGTGGTGGGGCCAGCACCGATGCCTGGAACCGCTTCCCCTCGCACTCCTCGCAGGTGATGGCGACGCCGGCCCTCATGGCCAGGTCGGTATAGGTGACGCCGGCGCCGTTGCAGTTGGGGCAGGCCCCGTCGGAGTTGGCGCTGAACAGCGCCGGCTTCACGCCGTTGGCCTTGGCGAACGCCTTGCGGATCGGGTCGAGCAGTCCGGTGTACGTCGCCGGGTTGCTCCGTCGCGAGCCGCGAATAGCGCCCTGGTCGATCGACACCACGCCGGCGCCGGCAGGGATCGACCCCTGGACGAGCGAGCTCTTGCCGGAGCCGGCGACGCCGGTGACGACGACAAGCACCCCGAGCGGGATGTCGACGTCGACGTGGCGCAGGTTGTGCGCCCTCGCACCGCGGATTTCGAGCGTGCCGGTGGGCCTCCGCACCGTCTCCTTGAGGGCAGCCCGGTCGTCGAGGTGGCGGCCCGTGAGCGTGCCGCTGACCCGCAGCCCCTCGACGGTGCCCTCGAAGCAGACGCTGCCGCCCGCCGTACCGGCGCCGGGGCCGAGGTCGACGACGTGGTCAGCGATGGCGATCGATGCCCGAGTCGGCTGAAGAGAATGCGCAGCATGGCGTTGGCGTCGGTGGCCGTGCCGACCGTGGAGCGTGGGTCGGAACCCATCCGCTGCTGGTCCACGATGATGGCGGTCGTCAGCCCCTCGAGCACGTCGACCTCGGGCCGCGCCAACGTCGGCATGAAGCCCTGCACGAAGGCGCTGTAGGTCTCGTTGATCAGCCGCTGCGACTCGGCGGCGATCGTGCCGAACACCAGCGAGCTTTTGCCCGAGCCGGAGACGCCGGTGAACACCGTCAGCCGGCGCTTCGGGATCACGATGCTGACGTCCTTGAGGTTGTTCTCGCGCCCGCCGTGCACGCGGATCAAATCGTGGCTGTCGGCAACGTGCAGCGCGGGCAATTGCGTTTCCGTCCTCGTAGCCATGCTCATGGTGTCTCCCTCTGTGAGTCGGGGCTTCCTTCGTCAGACCAACCAGCGGCCATCAGGCATCAGCTCGCGGTCGGGCAGCTCGTTCACCTGGCGCCGAGCCTGGATGGGGCGCGGCGAGATGCGGAACCATTCGGTACGGCGTTGCCGGCGCACGCGGGTCGAAGCCGGTGCGCGCCGCAAACCGGTCACCCCGCTGCTCTGGCAGGGCGTCGATCTCCAGAACCTCGACTTCGCCATCGATCATGGCGCGAGGCACTGGCCACCCAGGCATCGATGTCGTGGGTGAGCCGATGCTCAGTGTCGCGACGACGCTGAGGGCCCGAGCGCGGGGTCGCACTCACCGGTCCTGAAGCAGCCCGAGGACGTTGCCATCGGGGTCGGTGACGGTGGCGACCAGGCGGCCGCCGCCGACGTCGCGAGCGGGCTCCTTCACGGTGGCACCGGCGGCGGTCACCTCGGCCAGCTTGGCCTCGATATCCGGCACGTGCCAGTAGGCGACCGGCGAGGTCATGCCCTGCGGTCCACCGCCCGGAACCAGCCCGATGTGCTGGCCCGCGGCGTCGAAGCCGACGTAGTACGACGAGTCGGTCTGCGGCGAGACGCCGAGCAGGGCCGCGTACACCGCCTTGGCCGTCGCCAGGTCGGACACGGGATGCAGCACCGTCTTGATTCCCTGGGTGGAAGAGCCGGTCATGGTCACTCCTGAAGTCGTGGGTCACATCGACCCGGTCTGGGAGGAAGGTCCGGTGAACCCGGATGTCCGTCACGGTCATGCTAGGCGCGGCTCCGTGACCCGCGCTTCTCCAGAACTGCTCACTTTCGGCGAAGCTGTTCGTCCGCCCAGCCGCGAGAATGGAGAATATGCGGGTGACTTCCGACATTGACGAGCTACGTCTGCTGCGCCGGGCGCGCGACCGGATGGACCGCGAGTACGCGCAGCCGCTCGACGTCCCGGCGCTCGCCCGCACGGCGCTGATGTCGCCGGCGCACTTCAGCCGCCGCTTCCGCGAGGCGTACTCCGAGACGCCGTACTCCTACCTGATGACCCGGCGCATCGAGCGGGCGAAGGCCCTGCTGCGCCGCGGCGACCTGAGTGTGACGGATGTCTGCTTCGCGGTCGGCTGCACGAGCCTCGGCTCCTTCTCCGCCCGGTTCACCGAGCTCGTCGGCGAGACGCCGTCCACGTACCGCCGCCGCGACCACGACGAGCTGCGTGTCGTGCCCGCCTGCCAGACGATGGTGCTAACCCGGCCGCGCAAGGGCGGGGGCGGCGGTCGGCCAGGGTAGCCGCCGCGAGCTGATGTAACCAAGTGTCACACCTTGGGTTACCCTAAGCCGATGCCTTCGGTTTCCGCTTCTCGATCCGCGAATCGCCGGGATCGCCGGGCGTCGCGCGAGCGGGCCATTGTCTCGGCGACGCGGACGCTGTTCGATGAGCGCGGACTCCAGGATGCGCGGGTCGAGGACATCGCGCGTGCCGCTGGACTGAACAAGGCTCTGATCTACCGGGCGTTCTCGTCAAAGGACGAGATCTTCGTGCTCACGGCCACGAGCTACCTGGACGAGTTACGGGCACGGACCGATGCGGTGGAGGTGATCCCGGATCCTGCGATCCAGTTGCGCCGGGTTTTGACGGTCTTTGCGGATTTCTGCTTGGACTATCCCGCTTTTCTCGATTGCGGCCTCTCGCTGCTGCGTCGTCCGGCGGCCGAGCTCCGCGACACTCTGTCGGATGCGGCGTGGTTTCGCGTCTCGCGGGCGGTTGGCAGGTGCGTTGCCGCTGTTCAGCGTGTGCTCGAGACCGGTGCGGCCGACGGGGTCATCGAGGTTGACGACGCGGGTTTCGCGGCCGGCCGTCTGTTGACTCAGATGATGGGCTCGATGCACCTGGCCCGGACCGGTGTCTCCGTCAGGGAGTCCGCACCGGGGGCGCTCACAGCCGTCGCCCTTGATCCGGAGCAGGTGAGAACCGCTTGCGTCCGAGACGCCCTTGCCGTCGCGGGAGTCCGAGAGGGCGGATCCGCCACATGAACGTCAACGACAGCCAGACCGTCACGCTGCACGGCCACTCGATCACCTACGTGCAGAAGGGAACCGGCCCCGTTGTCCTGCTCATCCATGGGATGGCGGGCTCGCTGGCGACGTGGCGCTCGGTCATTGACCCGCTGGCTCGCAGCGCCACGGTTCTGGCGGTGGACCTGCCGGGACATGGCACCTCCAGCCCGGGCGGGGGCGACTACTCGCTCGGATCGCTGGCTGCCGGCTTGCGCGACGTACTGACGACGCTCGGACACGACCGTGTGACGCTGGTCGGACACTCCCTCGGAGGGGGTATCGCGATGCAGTTCTCATATCAATTCCCAGAGATGACCGAGCGGCTGGTGCTGGTCTCCAGCGGCGGCCTGGGACTCGAGGTCAACCCGGCGCTTCGCGCAGCGACGCTGCCGGGAGCGAACCTCTTTCTCTCGGTCACCGCCGAAGCGACGCGCCGGGCCTCCGGCATCGCGCGACGCGTGCTCCGCGCCGCTCATTCTCCTGCAAGCCCGGGCCTCGACGAACTGGTGCGCAGCTACGCTTCGCTGGCTGACGCGGAACGTCGCTCCGCATTTCTGGCGACCGTGCGAAGCGTTGTCGGTCTGGGCGGTCAAACAGTTCGCGCGGGAGATCGTCTGTACCTCGCCAAAGGCCTCCCCGTCCTGCTCATCTGGGGGGCCGAGGATCCGATCATTCCGGTCGAGCACGCCAGGGCCGCGCACGATCTGCTGCCCGACAGCACGCTCGAGGTGTTCGAAGGCGTTCGCCACTTTCCTCACGTTGAGGCGCCGCAGCGATTCGTCACGACACTCGAGGACTTCTGTACGGGGACCGCACCCGCGGTCTTCGACCCCGCGGCCTGGCGGGCGCGGATGCGGACCGCCGACGCGCCTGACTGAGCGCGGTATTTGCTCAGATGCGAGCGTCGCCGAGACGGCACCGGAGATCGGCCACGCCGGCGATGCCGGGGAGGGTGGTGACACCCGGTTACCGCGTCAGGAAGGGTGAGGAACTCGAGAGCCGTCCGCCGCGGGCGGTGTGACCGGTGCACGCCGCAATCCGGTGCGACCGGGTTGGGCCGCTCGCGATTTGCCCAAGGTCGATGCGGTCCTATCTTCTCCCAGACCGTGAGGACCGAGCTCGAGCAGGGCGCCGCCTCGAGTGGAGTCAGCGAGGGGCGCGAGCGAGGGGCGCGTCACCCGGTTTCCGGTCGGTTATGCGCGGCGGGCGCGGGCGTGGGCGGTCGATGGGCCGCGCTCGGCGTAGGACTAACGTTGGGTCATGCGTTGCTCATCCTGCGCGCATGAATGCCGGCCCGGTGCGAAGTTCTGCGACGCGTGCGGCGCCGTGCTGTCCCACGAATATCACCTGCCGCGGCGAGCGAGCCCGCCGGTCTCGGTCGACGGTGGACGGTATCGCGCGGAGCGGCTGCTGGGGGAGGGCGCGCACAAGCAGGTCTACCTGGCGCGTGACACGACGCTCGACCGCGAGGTCGCTCTCGCCTTGATCCGGGCGGCCGGGCTCACCCCGGAACGCGCCGAGCGTGTTCGGCGCGAAGCGCAGGCGATGGGCCGGCTCGCCTCGCACCCGAACATCGTCACCGTCTACGACGCCGGCGAGGAAGGCGGTCGTCCCTACATCGTCGAGGAGTACATCTCAGGTGGGACGGTTTCGGACCTGCTTGCGCTGACTCCGGGGCGACCGCTTCCGATCGACCGGGCGGTGGCCGTGGCCGCCGATGTGTGCGCGGCGCTCGCATACGCCCACGGCCACGGCATGGTCCACCGCGACCTCAAGCCGGCGAACGTCTGGCTGGATCCGAACGGGACGGCGAAGCTCGGCGATTTCGGGCTTGTCGCCGCGATGAGGCACAGCGGTACGACGCTCGCGCGCCTCACCGAGGAGGGTGGCCTCCTGGGGACGCTCGCCTACGTCGCCCCCGAGCAGGCGCTCGGCCGAGCCGCCGACCCGCGCGCCGATCTGTATTCGCTCGGGGTGATGCTCTACGAGCTCGTAACCGGTCGCGTGCCGTTCGCCTCAGACGACGCGATCGCGATCATCACACAGCACCTCCGGACGCCGCCTGTGGCGCCCGCGTGGCACAACGCACACGTCCCGAAGGCGCTCGACGGACTGATCGTCCGGCTCCTCGCCAAGGACCCGCGGGACCGGCCCCAGCACGCCGCGGAGGTCAGCGCCGCGCTTGAGGTGCTGAGGAACGCTCCGATCGCCCAGCCGGTTACGCATGAACGTGCCGCCAACCCGCTTGACCGGTTGGCCGGCGGCGTGCACGTAGGGCGCGAGCGCGAGGTGGAGGAGCTGTGTGCGGCCGCTGACCTTGCGTTTGCCGGGCGCGGACAACTGGTGCTGGTCTCCGGGGAGGCGGGCATCGGCAAGACGCGCTTGGCGGAGGAGCTGGGGACCTACGCCCATCTGCGCGACGCCCTCGTCCTGTGGGGCCGTTGCTATGAGGGCGAGGGGGCGCCTCCGTATTGGCCGTGGGTGCAGATCGTGCGTGCGTACGCGGTCGATCACGACCCGAAGGTGCTCGCGGCCGCGATGGGTCCCGGTGCCGCAGACATTGCGCAGATCGTCTCGGTGGTTGGGCGCCGCTTGCGGGACCTCGAGCCCGCGCCGGTGCTCACGCCTGAGCAGGCGCGCTTCCGCCTGTTTGACAGCGTCACGACATTTCTCGTCGAGGCCTCGCGGCGCGAGCCGCTCGTGCTCGTGCTCGACGACCTGCATTGCGCGGACCCGCCCTCGCTGCTGCTGCTGGAGTTCCTCGCCCGGGGTCTGGTCGACTCCCGGCTGTTGGTGGTCGGCACCTACCGCGACACCGAGCTGGGCCAGCAGCACCCGCTGGCGCACTGCCTCGGCGAGCTGTCGCGCGCGCATGCGCCGCGACGGATCGCTCTCGGTGGCCTCTCCCGCTCGGAGGTCGGCCGCTACATCGTCATGACCGCTGGGGTCGAACCGGACGGGACGTTGCTCGAGGCCGTCCACGACAAGACGGAGGGCAACCCTTTGTTCCTCGGCGAGGTGGTGCGGCTCCTCAGTGCCGAGGGGCGGCTGGAGCGATTCGGCGACGAGCCCGGGGGAGACGTGACGATCCCGCGCGAGGTGCGCGAGGTGCTCGCGCGGCGCTTGGAGCGGCTTTCCGGGCCGTGTCGTGCGACCTTGTCGCTCGCCGCCATCCTGGGGGGAGAGTTTCACCTCCGGGTGCTGCAGGCGGTTGCCGACCTGCCTCCGGAGCGAGTGCTCGACGTACTGGACGAGGCCGTGGCGGCGCGGGTCCTGTTCGCCACGGGCCCGGGTGGCTACCGGTTCGCCCATGGCGTCGTGGCTGACGCGCTCGCCGAGAGCATCCCCGGGGGCAGGCGCGCGGAGCTTCACCGGCACGTCGGCCTCGCGCTCGAGAAGCTGTACGCGGGGCGCCTGGAGCCGCACCTCGCCGAGCTCGCCCACCACTTCCTGGAGGCCGCGCCCGCCGGCGAGCTCGACAAGGGCCTGAGCTACGCGGCCGCCGCTGCCGAGCGCGCGGCCGGCGGGCTCGCATACGAGGATGCGGCCCAGCTGTACGAGCGGGCGCTGCGCGCGCTCGAGCTGACCGGCTCGGACGGCGCTCGCCGCTGCGATCTGCTCCTGGCGCTCGGCGGCGCGTACGCGCGCGCCGGCTCTGTTCAGCCGGCGCGCTGGGCCTTCCGGCGCGCTGCGGACCACGCGCGGCGGCTGCACTCGCCGGAGCGCCTCGCGCAGGCCGCGATCGGCTTCAGCGGTCCGCGAGCGACATACGCGATCGTCGACGAGGAGGTCACCGGCCTGCTGGGCGAGGCGCTCGCGGCGCTTGGACAGGGCCATGAGGTCCTGCGGGCGCGACTGCTGGCGCGCCAGGCCATGGAGCTGTACTTCGCCGACGCGCCGAAGCGCCGCGTGTCGCTCGCCGATGAGGCGGTGACGATCGCCCGCCACGTTGGTGAGCCGGCGACGCTCGCCTATGCGCTTGGCGCTCGCGACGCAGCCCTGTCGGGACCCGCCGGCCTGGGGGAGCGGCTCAGGATTGCCGGCGAGGTGGTGGAACTGGCCACCGCCGCCGGAGACCGTGAACAGGCGATGGAGGGTCATGCCCGGCGAGCCGTCGCGCTCGCCCGGCTCGGAGATCTTGCGGCAGCGCGAGTTGACATGGAACAGCACGCGCGGCTGGCCGAGGGGTTGCGCCACCCGTTCGGCCTGTGGCGCGGGCTCGTCTGGCAGGCCATGCAGGCGCTTCTGGCCGGGCGGTTCGAAGAGGGATTGGCGCGTGCCGAGGAGGCGCTGGAGCGGGGACGTCGCATACAGGCTCCGGACGCCGAGAACTGCTTTCTCGGCCAGGCGCTCCTGGCGACGATCTCACTCGGCCGGCCGGGCGAGCTGGAGAGCACGCTCGAAGACATGGTTGAGCGCTATCCGACGATCAAGTGGGGCCTCGGCCGGGCTCGCCTGCACGCCGAGCTCGGCCATCGTGACGAGACAGCGATCGCCTTCGAGGAGGCAGCGGTCGCCGGGTTCGACCAGCTCGAACGCAACATGATGTGGCTGGTCGCGGTGACCGTGCTCGCCGACGTGTGCGCCTTCCTCGGCGACGCTCCGCGCGCGGCCGAGCTGGAGCGCCTCATGCGTCCGTATTCAGGACAGATCGTCCTGAGTGGTGATGCCTGGACGTGCTACGGAGCGGCCGACCGCTCGCTGGGCCGGCTCGCGGCCACGCAGGGGGACTGGGAGGACGCCGAGACCTACTTTCGCCGCGCGCTCGACCTCAACGCCCTCATCGAGTCCCCACCGTGGGTCGCGCACACCCAGTTCGCATATGCACAGATGCTCTTCGGTCGCGGTCGGTCAAGGGATGCCGAGCTGGCGCGCGATCTCCTGGCCAGCGCCCGCTCCACCGCCGAGCGGCTCGGCATGCTCAGCCTGGCAGCGCGCGTCCAGGCGCAGCTGATCTCCGACCGGTCCTGAGCCCGCATTTTGCGCCCGGTCATCCGAGCCGGCCTCGGTTTGTCGCCACGCCAGAAAGCGGCGTAACGTCGCCGCGGAGCGGACTTGGGGGAACCGCCAGGTCAACTGGACCTTTGACCGGGAGTCATACGGACTTTCGGTTCGGGCCTTGACGCTGGTACCTGAATCAGGTTTCATGTTGCCCGGATCGAGACGGGAAATCCGAGGGAGGGGAAGCTGTGACAGGGAGATCCGCCGAGGCGGATGTGACGAGCGGTGCTGCGCTGCTGGAGGTCGAGAACCTCCGCGTCGCCTACGGAGGCACCGTGCTGGCGCTCGACGACGTCAGCTTCTCGGTGCCCACGGGCGGTGCCGTCGCGCTGCTCGGCGCCAACGGCGCCGGCAAGACCACCGCGCTGCGAGCGGTCACCGGTCTGCTCCGCTTCCACGGAGGACAGGTGACCGGCGGGTCGATCCGGTTCGACGGCCGGTCGATCCTGCGGGCCGGCACCGCGGCGCTGGTGGCCGCTGGAATCGCCCAGGTGCTCGAGGGCCGACGGGTGTTCGCCGACCTGACGGTGGCCGAGAATCTGCGCGTCGGTGGCTTCAGTGCGCGCACCGGGGGCGCGGGTCGCGACGTGCGGGAGACGGTGGCGGACATGTTCCCGGTGCTCGCCGCGCGCGCTGACCAGCCCGCCGGCCTGCTCAGCGGCGGTGAGCAGCAGATGCTGGCGATTGCGCGCGCGCTGATGGCCCAGCCCCGTCTGCTCCTGCTCGACGAGCCGTCGCTCGGCCTCGCTCCTCGGGTGGTGGCGCAGATCGGAGAGGCGCTGCGGGAGATCAACCGGCAGGGGTGCGCCCTGCTCCTGGTCGAGCAGAGCACCGCCCTGGTGCTGCGGGTCACCGACCACGCGTACCTCCTGGAGACCGGCCGCGTGCGGGCGCACGCCCCTGCGGAGGAGCTGCTGTCCGACGGCCGGGTCCGCGCGTCGTATTTGGGAACGGAGATGCTGAGCGGCGCGGGAGCGGCGGCGTGATGAGCACCAGCTCCGCACCGCTGCTCGACGTCCGGGACCTGACGCTGCGCTTCGGCAACGTCACGGCGTTTGAGGACGTCAGCTTCGACGTGCACCGCGGCGAGTTGTTCGCGGTGATCGGCCCGAACGGGGCGGGCAAGACGTCGCTGTTCAACGCGCTCTCCCGCGTGTATGAGCCGAGTGCCGGGTCGGTCCGGTTCGACGGGGCCGACCTGCTGGGGCTGCCGGTCACCCGTCTGGCAGCGGCGGGCCTCGGACGAACCTTTCAGAACCTCGCCCTGTTCGATCAGCTGACCGCGCTGGAGAACGTGCTCATCGGCCGCCATCATCTGATGCACGCGGGGGCGCTGCGCGGCGGCGTGTGGCTGGGGTATGCGCGGCGCGAAGAGCACCGCCACCGGGCCGCGGCAATCGAGGCGCTGGAGTTCGCCGGGGTTGCCGAGCACGCGCACACCCCGGTGGGCATGCTTCCGTTCGGGATCCGCAAGCGGCTCGAGGTGGCGCGCGCTCTGGCCATGGAGCCGAAGCTGATGCTGCTCGACGAGCCGGTGGCCGGGATGAGCGTCGCCGAGCGCGAGGAGATCGCCGCGCTCGTGTGCCGGCTGCAGTCCGAGCTGGGGCTGACAGTCCTGCTGGTGGAGCACGACATGGGGATGGTGATGGCGATCGCCCAGCGCGTCCTGGTACTGGACTTCGGCGAGATGATCGCGCTCGGGACGCCGGCTGCGGTACAGAGCGATGAGCGCGTCATCCGTGCCTATCTCGGCCAGGATCTGGAGGCCGTAGGCGGAGGACTCACCCAGCCGCCGGTCCTGGCGAGCCAGGACGGCGAGCGGAGGTCCGCGTGAGCCAGTTCCTCCAGCTCCTGTTCCAGGGCTTCTCGCTCGGATGCATCTACGCCCTGGTGGCCCTGGGGTTCACCGTGATCTACCGGGCGAGCAAGGTCATCAACTTCGCCCAGGGCAGCCTGCTGCTCGTCGGCGCCTACCTCGTATCCGTGCTCGCCACCGGCCTGAACCTGCCCTTCGCGCTCGCGGTCGTGGTGGCAATCGCGCTTCTGGCGGCCGGCGGCGTCCTCTTCCAGACGTTGGTGCTGCGGCGGGTGCTCGGCCAACCGGTGTTCACCCTGGTGATGATCACCATCGGCCTCAGCATCGTGATCGACTCGGCGGTGCCGGCGATCTTCGGCCCCAACGCGCGCATCCTGGGAGATCCGTGGGGCGCCTCGGCGGTGCATCTGGGCGGTGTCACGCTCAACTGGGTTCGCATCTGGGCGATCGTCTGCACCGTCGTCATCCTCCTCGGGTTCTTCGCCTTCGACCGCTTCTCGCGGTACGGCCTGGCGATGCGGGCGACCGCGGTCGACGAGGAGGCGGCGATGGCGGTCGGCGTACCGGTGGCACGCGTCTACGCCATCGCCTGGGCGATCGCCGGCGGAGTGGCCGCGGTCGGCGGACTCTTCCTCGCGGGGTTCCCCAGCGCACCGAACCCAACGTTGGGCGACGTCGCGCTGCGGGCGTTTCCGGCGATCATCCTCGGCGGTCTCGACTCGCCGCTGGGGGCGGTGGTGGGCGGCATTGCGATCGGCATCGTCGAGGTCCTGACCTCCGGATACGCGCCGGGCTGGCTGGGCACCAACTTCTCGGACGTCGCTCCGTACATCGTGATGATCCTCGTGCTGCTGATCAGGCCGTACGGCCTGTTCGGAGCCAGGCCGGTGGAGCGGGTGTGATGGCACGGATCTCCAGACAGCGGCCGTCCCGGCCAAAGGTGGCTGCGACCGTTGCGGTGGCGATCGTCGCGATCCTCCTGCCGTTCGCCATGAACGCCTTCCAGCTCACGACGGCCGTATTCGTCGTGATCGCGGCGATCGGCGCCCTCGGCCTCGGCGTGCTCACCGGCTACGCGGGCCAGATCTCGCTCGGGCATGCGTTCTTTCTTGCCATCGGCGCCTACACGGCGGCTGTGCTCGGCGGCAACGACCATCTCTCAGCCGCCATCTGGCTGCCCGCGGCCGGACTGGTCGCCGCGCTGTGCGGAGCGCTCGTGGGGCCGGCGGCGCTGCGCCTCCGAGGGCTGTACCTGGCGATCGTGACGATCGGCCTGGTGTTCATCGGCCAGCACGTGTGGTTCAACGTCGCCGCCATCTCCGGCGGGCCGGGCGGCCGATCGTTCCCGGCGGTGGCGTTCGGCTCGTTCGACTTCTCGGTCGGAAACCAGCTGACGATCGGGGGCCTGGTGATCGACCACAACGGGCTGTACTACTACCTCGCGCTGATCATCCTGGCGCTGGCGATGCTGTACGTCTGGAACCTGTCCCGCAGCCGCCCGGGACGCGCCATGCAGGCCGTCCGCGAACGGGAGATTGCGGCGTCGGTGATGGGTGTCAACCTGGCGCGGACGAAGGTGAGCGCGTTCGCCATCTCGTCGTTCCTGGCCGGGATCAGCGGCGCGCTCTACGCCTCGTTTTTGTCGTTCGTCACTCCGGACCAGTGGAGCCTGCTCCTGTCGGTCCAGTACGTCGCGGCGATCATCGTCGGCGGGATCGGCACGGTGTGGGGTCCGGTGCTGGGCTCGATCGTCATCTTCGCGCTGCCGCCGGTTCTGCAGTCGCTGGTTCCGCAGACGGCGTCCGGCGGAGTGCCGATCGACGACATCACGTCGATCGTCTACGGGCTGCTGATCATCGTGTTCTTCGTGTTCGAGCCGGGCGGTGTCGTGGGGCTCGCCCGGCGCCTGCAGCGCGTGTGGGAGGGCGCCCGCGCCAGGCAAGAGCCGATGCACAAGCACGACGGTGAAGAGCCGTCACAGAGACAAGAGCAATCGATGGAGGAGAGAGTGCCAACATGGGCAAAGTGAAGCTGCGGGCGGTCGCCGCCGGATGCGCGGCAGGCGTGATGGCGGTCAGCGTGGCCGCTTGCGGGACCGGGGCGGTCGGTGCCGGGACCGGCGGAAGCACGAGCGGCGGGATCAAGACGGGCGCCGGCGTCGACGCCAAGACCAAGACGATCTCGCTCGGCGTGCTGACCCCGTTGTCCGGTCCGGTCGCGGTGATCGGTAAGCCGTTGACGGCGGGTCAGCAGACGTACTTCAACTCGGTGAACGCCGCCGGCGGCATCGACGGCTGGAAGGTGAACCTCGTCCAGCGCGACACCAAGTACGATCCGCAGACCGAGGTCCAGGACTTCAGCCAGATCTCTTCCCAGGTCGCGTTCATCGGTCAGTCGCTCGGAAGCCCGACGACGAAGGCGATCCAGCCGGCGGCCGATCAGCAGAAGATGGTGGTGGGGGCCGCGGCACAGGATTCCGCGTTCGTCACCGACCCGGTGATGGCCGTGATCGGTACGCCGTACGCAATCGATGACGCCAACGCACTGGACTACATCGTCCGGCAGACCGGCCACCGCAACGCGAAGATCGGGATCATCTACCAGAACGACGCCTACGGCCAGGACGGCCTGCGTGGGTATCTGGCCGGGTTGAAGAGCTACCACTTCAACAACGTCGCCGAGGCGACGTACCAGGCCGGCGACACCGACCTCACCGCCCAGGTGCAGAAGATGAAGTCCGCGGGGGCGCGGTACGTGTTCGTGGTGGCGGTGCCGTCAACCGCCGCCACGATCGTCGGCACCGGAGCCTCGGAGGGCTATAACCCCACCTGGGTCTTCCAGGGCCCGGCGTGGTCGGAGTACCTGATGACCTCGAACGGCATGACGACGGGCAAGCCGACGCCCGTGGCCAAGGCGCTGGCGTCCAACGTGTGGGTGCTCGGCTACGAGGCCCAATGGGGGAACATGCGCGTGCCAGGGATGCAGCAGTTCCTGGCGAACACCAAGAAGTACGCCCCCACGCAGATTCCGGACTACTACTACATGTACGGCTACGCGCAGGCGCAGATGGAGACGGCTCTGCTGCGCAAGGCGATCGAGTCCAAGGATCTGACCCGCCAGGGCATCCTCAACGCGAAGCTGCACCTGGGCCAGGTCAACCTCGGCGGCCTTGTCCCGGCGCTCGACTACACGCCGTCGCTCGGGCCCGCCTCGCGGACGACCGAAATCGGCAAGGTGACCGTCGGCGCGCCGACGTTCCTCCGGTCGGTCAGTCCGTTCCTGGAGGGGACCGCCGCGAGGGGCCTGCAGTTCACCACATCGGGATGAGGTGCGTGTCCGGGGCGCCGACCGGCGCCCCGGACGCCAATCCCGCGACCGAGCTGACACCATGACCATCGTGATGACACGGCCCCAAGGCGCAGCGCGGGGAGCGTCGCGGGGATCAGCCTCCGGGGAGCTCGCCATCGGTCGCTGGATCCGGGACCGGGCGCTCGTCACGCCGGGACGGGTGGCGATCGAGTTCGGCGACGAGCGGATCTCCTACGCCGAGCTCGATGCCCGTTGCGAGGCGCTGGCCTGCGCACTGGTGGGCCTGGGTCTCCGCCGCGGTGACCGTGTCGCCTCGCTGACGCGCAACTCGCCAGAGCACGTGGAGCTGTTCTTCGCCTGCGCCAAGGCGGGGCTGGTGCTGACCCCGCTGAGCTGGCGCTCGGCGCCGGCCGAGCTGACCTATCAGCTTTCCGACGCCGAGCCGGCGGCGCTGTTCGTCCAGCCCCACCACGATCCGCTGGCGGACGCCGCGATGGCGCGGGCGGCCCGCCCATGCCGGCGGCTCGTGCTCGCCCGGGCCGAGCTCGACGCCCTGGCGACCGAGCATGCGACCTGGCAGCTCGATGTGTCCGTGGACGACGGCGACGACCTGTTGCTCCTGTACACGTCCGGCACGACCGGCCGGCCAAAGGGCGCGCGCCTGACGCACCGAAACTGCTTCTGGACCAATCTCAGCCTCGACCGAACCTCGGAGATGAGCGGGACCGAGGTGGTGCTGCAGGTCCTCCCTCAGTTTCACGTGGGCGGATGGAACGTCCAGCCGCTGCTCGCCTGGTGGAAGGGGGCCACCGTCGTGCTCGAGCCGGCGTTCGACGCGGGGCGGGTCCTCGAGCTCGTCGAGGACCGGCGGGTCACGACGATGATGGGGGTTCCCGCCAACTACCTGTTCATGGCCACCGACCCCCGGTTCCCGCGCGCCGACCTCTCCAGCCTGCGCCAAGCGATCGTGGGAGGCGGGCCGATGCCGGAGGCCCTGTTGCAGACCTGGCACGAGCACGGGGTGGCGATCATCCAGGGTTACGGCCTCACCGAGGCGTCGCCCAACGTCCTCTGCCTCCCGGCGGAGGAGGCGGTGCGCCGGGTGGGATGGGCCGGCAAGCCGTATCCCCATGTCGAGGCAGCGCTGGCCGACCCGGCCTCGGATGCCCTGATCGCCGGCCCGGGCACGGGCGAGCTGCTGGTTCGGGGGCCGGGGGTGTTCGCCGGATACTGGCGCGACGAGGTCGCGACCGCGGCGGCGCTTCGCAACGGCTGGCTGCACACCGGAGACATTGCGGAGCGCGACGCGGAGGGCTTCTACCGGATCCGTGACCGGCTCAAGGACATGTACGTCTCCGGCGGGGAGAACGTGTACCCGGCGGAGGTCGAGGCGGTGCTTCACGAGCACCCGGCCATCGCCGATGCGGCGGTGCTGGGGATGCCGGACGAGCGCTGGGGCGAGGTGGGAATGGCGGTCGCGGTGCTGCGGACGGGGCGATCGGCGAACGAGACTGAGTTGCTCGCCTTCTGCCGGGAGCGGCTCGCGGGGTTCAAGACGCCGCGGACAGTTCGGTTCGCCTCACAGCTGCCCCGGTCGCCGTCAGGCAAGCTGCTCAAGCGGGAGCTGCGCGAGCGCCTGGGCCAGGAGGAGTCGCCATGAGCGACGGCCACGGGCGCGGCGCGCCGGTCGAGGAGAGCCTCTCGCCGCGCACGGCACGCGGCGCCCGGACCCGGGCCCGCCTGCTCGAGGCGGCCGAGCAGGTGTTCACCGAGCTGGGCTATCACGAGGCGTCAATCGTCAAGATCGTCCAGGCGGCGGGTGTCGCACCCGGCACCTTCTACCTCTACTTCTCCAGCAAGCGGGACATCTTCGACGAGCTCGTCGAGGACCTCAACCGGCGCGTTCGCCATGCCATGACCGAGGCCGCATCAGGCGCCGGCTCCCGGGCGGAGGCCGAGCGACTCGGCTTCCAGGCGTTCTTTCGCTTCACCGCGGAGCATCCCAGTCTGTACCGCGTGATCCGCCAGGCCGAGTTCGTGTCCCCTGCCGCCCTGCAACTGCACTACGAGCGCATCGTCGAGGGCTATGTCCGCGGGCTGAGCGAGGCGATGTCCGCCGGTGAGATCGAGCAGGCCAATCCCGAGGCGCTCGCCTGGGTGTTGATGGGCATCGGCGAGATGATCGGGCTGCGGTGGATCCTGTGGGGCGACACGGAGAATGTTCCGGAGGACGTGTTCGAGGAAGCCATGCGCTTCATCCGTCGCGGGCTCGGGGCCCAGGCGTAACGCCGGCGCGCTCTCCGGCTTCGTGCTGCTCGTGCTGCTCGAGCCGCCGCATCCTGCGATGGCGGTCGTCAGACGATGCCGGAGAACAGGGGCGCGTACTCAGCGGGCAGCTCAGACTCCACGTCGTGGATCTCCTTGCCGGAGACCAGTGCGCGCAGGGCGGCGAAGACGGCCCGGGCGTGGCGGCCGGCCTCGTCGCGATCGACCCCCTCCGCGCCGGCCACCCGTTCCAGGAACTCATCGAGCGACATCCGCCGTGGTCGCCGGCTCTCCAACAGCCCCCGCTCGAGCGCGGGGGTGAGGTCGACCGGTAACCGCTCCATCAGATCCTCCACCTCGCCCTCGGATATGCGGACCGCGAGCGTCTCCAGGACTGCTTCGACGGCCCGCCGCGCCATCGGCGGGTCGAGAGAGGCCAGGTGGGCCACGCCCGTGACCAGCGGATCCTCCTCCGGCGCCGCGCGGCGTCCGACCTGGGCCGCCTCGAGCAGCGGCTCGTATTCCCGCGGCAGCTGCGCCGCCATGTCCCGCAGCTCGCCCGGAGCAACCGCCTGCCCCAGTGCCACGAACACCGCCTCCGCGTGACGGCGAGCGGTCGCTTCGTCGACCCCTTCGCGCTCGGCGACCCGACGGACGAACTCATCGAGTCCGAAGGGCTCGGCGGGCTCAGGCACAGAGGTCAGCACCCCCCGCAACTCGCGCGGGATGAACGCCGCGATGTCGTCGGCCTCGCCTCCGCTGATGCGCTCAGCGAGCGTCTTCAGCGTCGCGCTCGCCGCCTGCTCGGCTTGCTCGAGCGGGATGCCGGCGGCCTCTCTGACGATGTCCGAGAACGTGGCGAGACGCATGCCCTCAGACCGATAGGCCCCCGCCGGGCTCTCGCAAGGCCCGCGCGTGGGACTGGATCACCGGCCAGCCCTGACCCGCCGCTCAGAGGATCTCGAGCGGCTGCGGGCTGACCGGCGGCGGAAACGCCTCGTCGAGCTTGAGCATGTCCAGCTCGCTGAGGCGAAGGTCGAGCGCGGCCCGGTTCTGGCGGGCGTGCGCGGCGGTCCCGGCCTCCGGGATCGCGCATACGCCGGCGCGAGCGAGCACCCAGGCGAGCGCCACCTGGGCCGGGCTCACGCGGCGCTGGATGGCGATTCCCCGCAGGACCGGATGGTCGAGCAGCCGGCCCTGCTCCAGCGGCGAGTACGCCATCACCGGAAGACCGTGCTGAAGACACCACGGAAGAAGATCCAGCTCGATGCCGCGCCGGCTGAGGTTGTAGAGGACCTGATCGGTCTGCGCACCGCCGCCACCGAGGCGCAGGAGCCGCTCCATGTCGACCAGGTCGAAGTTGCTCACGCCCCAGTTGCGGATGAGCCCGGCGGCACGCAGCTCCTCGAAGGCCTCGACCGTCTCCTGAAGCGGGATCGCGCCGCGCCAGTGCAGCAGATACAGATCGAGCTGATCGGTGGCCAGCCGGCGCAGGCTGCCATGGCAGGCGGCGGTCGTTCCGCGCCGGTTGGCATGGGAGGGCAGCACCTTGCTGACCAGGAAGACGTCCGCCCGGCGGCCTGCGATCGCCTCGCCGACGAGCTTCTCCGAGGCCCCGTCTCCGTACATCTCAGCGGTGTCGATCAAGGTCATCCCCAGCTCGACGCCCTCCCGCAGCGCGCGGATCTCCTCGGCACGGGAATGACGACCCTGACCAAGGTGCCAGGTGCCCTGGCCGAGGACGGGAATCGTGTCGCCGGATCGGAGGTCGATCCCCGGCACAGTCAGTACCGCCATGACTGTCACGATAGGACGTTGTGGACCCCAAACGACGGTCGGAGCGCGGATCCGGACCATCCCGGGCTCCCCCGGAGGCGAGGGGTTTTGATCTCGCCTGCGGCGGCGTATGGTGTGAAGCGATGGGTTCACCCCTGACCGGCAGCCCGGACGTGCCCGCAGCGCGCCCGGGATCGCGACCGCTCACGTTCGAACGCCTCCGCCGCCTGCCGCTCGTGGGGCGCGCGATGGACTGGGGACTGGGACCAAGCGCCGTGTCGGCGGGCACGGAGCACGCGGGCGCGCGGATCGCCGGTCTGAAGGCCACCGAATCCGTCTGTCCCTACTGCGCGGTTGGGTGCGGCCAGGTCGTGTACACGCGCGCCGGTCAGCTCGTCGACATCGAGGGCAATCCCCGTTCGCCGGTCAATCAGGGCACGCTGTGCCCGAAGGGGTCGGCGTCCCGCCAGCTCGTTCAGCAGCCCGGGCGGCTGACGAAGGTGCGCTACCGGGGGCCGGGAGCGATGGAGTGGCAGGAGCTCGAGCTCGAGCAGGCGATGGACATGATCGCCGAGCGCGTGATCGCCGCGCGGGAGGCCGGATGGCAGGACGTCGACCATGACGGAGAGCGCGTCGATCGGACGCTCGGCTTTGCCCACCTCGGCGGGGCGACGCTCGACAACGAGGAGAACTACCTGATCAAGAAGCTCTTCACGGCGATGGGGGCGCTGCAGATCGAGAACCAGGCCCGCATATGACACAGCTCGACGGTCCCCGGTCTGGGGACCTCGCTCGGGCGCGGCGGCGCCACCGGATTCCAGCAGGACCTCCAGAACTCCGACTGCATCGTGATCGAGGGGTCGTCGATGGCGGAGGCCCATCCGGTCGGGTTCCGGTGGGTGATGAAGGCCAAGGAGCGGGGGGCGCGGATCATCAACGTCGATCCGCGCTTCTCGCGGACGAGCGCGCTGGCCGACCACCACGTCCCCATCCGCGCCGGGACCGACATCGCGTTCCTCGGTGGCCTGATCCGTCACGTCCTGGGGACGGAGTCCTACTTCCGCGACTACGTCCTCCACTACACGAACGCGGCGACGATCATCGACGAGCGGTTCCGCGACACCGAGGATGAGGGAGGTGTGTTCTCCGGTTACGACCCCAAGACGGGCATGTATGACCGGTCGACCTGGATGTACGAGGGTGTCCAGACGAACCCCCGGGGGGGTGCGCGGGAGCATGCGATGCAGGCGTTCGAGGACCGGACCGGGGCCGGGATGCCCGTCGGCGACATCCGCCGCGACGCGACGCTCCAGCACCCTCGGTGCGTCCTGCAGATCCTCCGCCGGCACTTCAGCCGTTACACCCCGGAGAACGTCCAGCGCATCTGCGGCATCTCCCCGGAGGACTTCCACGCGGTGGCGCAGGCGCTGGTCGAGAACTCCGGACCCGAGCGCACGTCGGCCTTCGTCTACGCGGTCGGCTGGACCCAGCACAGCGCGGGCGCGCAGATGATCCGCACAGCCGCCATCCTCCAGCTCCTGCTCGGCAACATCGGACGCCCGGGGGGCGGGATCATGGCCATGCGCGGCCACGCGTCGATCCAGGGCTCGACCGACATCCCGACGCTCTACGACCTGCTTCCCGGCTACCTCCACATGCCGCGGGCCGGCGCGCACGAGTTCGAGCTGAAGGACTACATCGAGAACGACGGCGCGGATCGCGGCTGGTGGTCGTTCTTCGACAACTACATCGTCTCGCTGCTCAAGGCGTGGTTCGGCGATGCGGCCACCGCCGAGAACGGCTACGGCTTCTCGTCGATCCCGCGGATCAGCGGCAACCACTCGCATTTCGCGACGACGCTGCGGATGCTCGACGGGGGCGTGCAGGGGTTCTTCGTGATGGGACAGAACCCGGGAGTCGGGTCGCAGCATTCCGGTCTGCAGCGTCGTGCGCTGGCGAGGCTCAAGTGGCTCGTCGTCCGCGACATGACCGAGATCGAGACCGCGGACTTCTGGCGCGATTCCCCTGAGGTGCAGTCCGGCGAGCTCCGGACCGAGGACATCCAGACGGAGGTCTTCCTCATGCCCGCCGCCGCGCACGTGGAGAAGGAGGGCACGTTCACCAACACCCAGCGTCTGGTGCAATTCCGAGACAAGGCGCTGGAGCCGCCGGGCGACGCGCGCTCGGACCTGTGGTTCATGCACCACCTG
>DASZMK010000097.1:0-9267 GCA_035551855.1 Solirubrobacteraceae bacterium | reverse complement strand
ACCCTTGAGAGGTCCGCAGTGCCCGCCACCAGCGGTCAGTCAGGTAATCGGGTTCTGTTCGCCGAGGTGTTACGGGGCGCATACGACACCACAGGTGGGTCCTGTGACGGTGTCGGCGGGTGGGTCATGTGGGTGGTGGGGTGCGGTCAGATGATTTGTCGCCAGCGGCCGGCTCAGCCCCACGTGTGCGCCAGATCAGCCGAGACGATCCTGATCTGGCGCCTGGTGCACGCCACAATCCGGTGCGAGGAGGAGAGCCCACCGGCGATCCGCGCCCTCCCGCGGGTGTTTCCCCCCGTCCGGGGCGCTCCCGCGCCCCGACCTCCTGGCCAGAGAGCGCGGCGTGGCGGCGGCGGTCACGCCGCGCCGCCCCCTCCCACGCACAACCATCAACGCCGAGCGCGGCGCGCACCGACGACGACCGCCGCGCTACCCACCCCACTCCCCTCCACCGACGCACACGGCACGAGCACACCCAAACCGCCCGACGCGACTCAAACGCCAGAGTCTTGCGACAGCCTGGGTGGTGTCGGATTTGGCGCATCCTGCTCGCTGGATTCGGCGCAACACGCGGCCCGGGCAGGCGGGACCGGCCGCCCCGGGGCCGATCAGCCACCCACGCCGCAGAACCGCATCGCCGCCACCGCCAGCGCCTGGGCGCAGCCCACCAGGCCGTCGACCGGGACGTGCTCGTCGATGGTGTGGGCGACGGTGGTGCCGTCCGGGGCGAAACCCGGGGGGCCGAAGCCGACCGAGGGGATGGCTGCCAGGTGGGTGAAGGTGGCGCCGTCGTACCAGGAGTCCAGGCCGCCGAGCTCGCGGCGGCGGCCGACGTCGGCGCTGGCATCCAGAAGCGTCCCCACCACCGGCGAGGCGGGGTCGAGCTCCATCGGCATCACCCCATTGGGCCACCAGTCGAACACCGGTGGGTGCTCGGCCAGCCAGTCGTCCCGGCGCGCGCACTCGTCGAGGATCCAGGCCTCGACCTCGGTGCGCACACGTGCGCCCCACCCCTCGGCGTCGGCCAGCGCCGGCACGTACATCACGGCGATCGTCATGTCGCAGGAGGACGGGTAGGTGACCGGCCACTCCCCGCCGCGCACGACGGTGGGCAGGAGCGACGGCACCGAGAGGTACGGATGCCTGAACCGCTCGTCGGCCGCCCACCTTGCGCGCAGGGCGGCGATCGCGTCGAGCACGACGCCGGCCTTCTCGATCGCGTTCACGGCGCCCCCGGCGCGCCAGTCCGGATGGCGAACCTCGGCGTGGCCGGGTCGTCCGGGGACGCGGACGACTCCGTACTCAGAGCCCCGGCAGGCGACCCAGACGCGAAAGTCGGTGGGCTCGGTGACGATCCCCGCGTCAGCGCCCAGGCCGCGCGCCACCAGCGCGCTGCCGCCCGCCCCGGAGGACTCCTCGTCGGTGTTGGTGGCGACCACCAAATCCCCGCTCAGGCGCACCCCCAGCGCCGACAGCGTCGCGGCGGCGAACACCATCGCGGCGATCCCACCCTTCATGTCACACGCGCCCCGTCCGTACAGCCGTCCGTCACGCACCGCCGGCGCAAACGGGTCGCTCGTCCACTCGTTGCGTGGCTCGGCCGAGACGACGTCGATGTGGCCGTTGAAGAGCAGGGCGGGTCCGCGTCCGGTGCCCGCCAGCGTCGCGATCAGCTGCGGGCGCCCCGCAAAATCGAGCCCGGGCGGCACGAGCGGCGCCCCGGCCATCTCATCAGGATCCGGCTCGAACAGGTCGATCTCGGCCCCGGCCGCCGCCAGCCGATCGGCCAGGCACCGCTGGCACGCGGCCTCGTCCCGGGGAGGATCGCCGACCTCGCGCGCGGTTGTGTCAAACGCGATCAGCTCCGCGGCCAGCTCCACGAGCTCCGGCCGCCGCTCGGAGATCGCCTCGGCCACCCGTTGCTCGAGCGCGGTCATCCCCATCGAACGCGCAACCTAACAGTGACTCAGACCAGGCGCGCCGTAAGCTCTGTCCACGGTGAGCGAGGAGACGGCCCCCCCAACAGCCGACGAGGCCCCGGAGATGCTCGATGAGGCCCGGCGGCTGATCGACCTGGCCCGCCAGCGCGACATCGTCCTCCGCCTGCTCGGCGGCCTGGCCATCCGGCTGCTCACGCCTGAGCTGCCCCCGCGCACCCGGGTGGGGCAGGATCTCGACTTCGGCTCGGTCAAATCCAGCCGCAAGCCACTGACCGAGCTGCTGGCCGCGGAGGGCTACGTCGCCGACCGGAACTTCAACGCGCTGTACGGCGACAAGCAGCTGTACTTCACCCACGGCGAGCACGGGCATGCGGTCGACGTGATGATCGACCGTCTCCACATGTGCCACACGGTGGCGTTCGCGGAGCGCTCGACGCTGATGCCGTACACGCTCTCACCCGTCGACCTCCTGCTGTCAAAGCTCCAGATCGTCGAGCTCAACGAGAAGGATCTCGACGACTGCCTGCGGCTGCTCGTCAGCTTCGACGTGGCCGACTCGGACGACCCGGGCACCATCGACCTGCGGGTCATCGCCGCGCTCGTGGGGGAGGACTGGGGGTGGTGGAAGACGATTGGGCTCAATCTGGAACGGATCGAGGGCATCCTGGCCGACGGCGTCCCGGCGACAGTGCAGGGCGGCCGGCTTGACCCCCGCCCGGCGGTGGCGACCCTGTCGCGCACGTTGACCGACACCACCAAGAGCAGGCGCTGGAAGATGCGGGATCGCATCGGCGAGCGCAAGCGCTGGTATGAAGTTCCTGAGGAGACGCCTCACCACTGACTGGGGGGGCCGGCGGGCTGCGCACCGGGGCCGCGGGCCGGGGGGAGTGTGCACTTTTCCTCCCAGGTCCTCCACAATTTTTCCTCGACTCGGTTTCCAGCGATTTTCCTTTGATGAAGGGATCTCGCCAGGGGCGTCGACCGGCGCGTCTTCGATACACTCCGCCTCGGACGAAGCTGGCTGATCGGTCGGGGTCCGTCTGCGAACTCCCCGCTTCGCCCACCGCTTCCCCCTACCTCCAATACTTTGGGCTTCTTCACGTATCTGACCGGTTTCGGTGGCCGCGACATGGCGGTCGACCTTGGCACCGCCAACACCCTTGTCTACGTGCGCGGGCGCGGAATCGTGCTGTCCGAGCCGAGCGTCGTCGCGGTCGATTCACGCACCGGCGAGGTGCACGCGGTGGGCATCGAGGCCAAGCGGATGCTCGGCCGCACGCCGGGCACGATCTCGGCGATCCGGCCGCTCAAGGACGGGGTCATCGCCGACTTCGAGGTCACCGAGGAGATGCTGCGGCACTTCATCCAGAAGGTGCACCAGAACCGCTGGGCGCATCCGCGGGTCGTCGTCTGCGTGCCCAGCGGCGTCACCGGGGTCGAGAAGCGCGCCGTCGAGGAAGCCTGCCTGTCCGCCGGCGCCCGCCAGGCCTACCTGATCGAGGAGCCCATGGCGGCGGCGATCGGCGCGGGACTGCCCGTCGGTGAGCCCACGGGGTCGATGGTGGTGGACATCGGCGGCGGCACCAGCGAGGTGGCG
Source organism: Solirubrobacteraceae bacterium (assembly GCA_035551855.1). GTDB lineage: Bacteria > Actinomycetota > Thermoleophilia > Solirubrobacterales > Solirubrobacteraceae > Palsa-465. The sequence continues at coordinate 5,730 of DASZMK010000097.1, read as the reverse complement.
GTGATCTCGCTCGGCGGGATCGTCGTCTCGCAGTCGATCCGGGTCGGCGGCGACGAGCTTGACGAGGCGATCATCAACTACGTCAAGCGCGAGTACAAGCTGTTGATCGGGCAGCAGACCGCGGAGGAGGTCAAGCTGGAGATCGGCTCGGCGCACACGATGCCCGAGGAGGTCCAGGCGGAGATTCGCGGACGCGACATGGTCTCCGGGCTGCCCAAGACCGTCATCCTGACCAGCGAGGAGATCCGCGGGGCTCTGGAGGAGCCGGTGTCGCAGATCATCGACGCGGTCAAGCAGACGTTGGACCGAACGCCTCCGGAACTCGCCTCCGACATCATGGATCGTGGCATCATGCTCGCCGGAGGCGGCTCGCTGCTGCAGGGCATCGAGGAGCGTCTGCGCCATGAGACGCAGATGCCCGCGCACCTGGCGGAGTCCCCGCTGACGTGCGTCGCGGTCGGATCGGGAAGGTCGCTGGAGGAGTTCGAGGCGATCCACCGGTCAAGCAAGAATTCCCGTAACCGGCGCCGTCGGTAATACCGTTCGAGGAGACCGGCGCTGTGCCAGGAAAACACTTGGAGACACGGATCTCGTGCATGACAAACAGGTACGGCGCCGCAGAGCGGTCCTCGGGCTGCTGGTTGCCGTTTCCCTGATCCTGCTGACCGCCTATTTCGGCGCGTCGCCGAACAGCCCGCTGCACACCGTGCAACGGGGCATCGTGCAGGTCGTGTCCCCCGTCCAGGCGGGTGCCAGCACCGTCCTGTCCCCCGTCCGCGACGTCGCCAACTGGGTGTCGGACACCCTCCGGGCCAAGAACCAGCGCGACCAGCTGCGCAAGGAGGTCAACCAGCTGACGGCGCAGGTCGACCAGCTGAAGACCGAGCAGCTGCGCAACGTGCAGCTGGCCCGGCAGGTCAAGCTTGATCAGAACATCGGCCTGAGCAACTACCACCTGGTCGCCGCCAACGTGATCGGTCGCGACCCCAGCCTCTGGTACCAGCAGGTCACCGTCGATGCCGGCTCCGACGAGGGGGTGACCCAGAACGCCCCCGTCGTCGCCGACGGTGCGCTGGTCGGCGACGTGACGACCGTCGACCCCTCGGTCTCGGTGGTGACGCTGCTCACCGATCACGCGTTCGCGGTCGCCGCCGATGTCCTCAACCAGCGCGGCGACAACGGGGTGCTGGCCCCCTCGGTCGGCAACCCCAACCAGCTGCTGCTCCAGGATCTGCCCGCCAACGCGCAGGTCGCCGTCGGCCAGCAGGTCGTGACCTCGGGGTTCAAGTCCGGCTCGCTCACCTCGCTGTATCCCGCGGGGATCCCGATCGGCACCGTCTCCGGCGTCAATCCGACCCAGCTGTTCAACAACAACGAGGTGCAGGTGTCCCCGGCGGCCGACCTCCGGCACTTCGCGTCGGTCCAGATCCTGACGACGCCGCATCCCGGCAACGCGCGAGCCCAGGTGCCAGGCGGATGAGCGCGCCGTCGCCGCGACTGATCCTCCGGCTGGTCCTCCTCGGGTTGGTGACGGTCGTCATCCAGGAGGCTGCCGTCTCGCAGATCTCCATCTTCGGGGTCAGCGCCGACCTCACGCCGCTGATGGTCATGTCGGTGGGCCTGCTGACCGGCTCCATGACCGGTGCGGTCATGGGCTTCTTCACGGGGCTGCTCGTCGACACCATCCTCGTCCAGACCCTCGGGATCACATCGCTGCTGTATATCGCCATCGGCTACTGGTCCGGCCGCCTGCGCGAGCTGCGTGACCCCGCCCACGGGCTGGTGCCGCTGGCGGCGGGTGCGGCCGCCACGGCCGTCGCCGGCCTCGGTATGACGGTCATCCAGTTCCTGCTCGGGGTCGATGCGCCCGTCAGCTTTCTGCTGGTGCAGCAGATCTTCATCACCGTGCTCGTCAACACGCTGATCTCCCTTCCGGTCTATGCCCTCGTGCGCCGGGTCATCCAGCCGGCGCTCCCGGAGGATCCCCGCCGCCGGCGGCGCCGGGCGTACACGACGGGCGGCCTGAGCCCGCTCCAGAGCCCGTCGCAGCGTCTCGGACCTCTGAATCGAGGCACCTCCCGGTGATCGGTCCCTCGGAGAGCCCGCGCCGTGGCCCCCGCTTCGGCACGCCGGAGGAGGACCGGCCGCCACTGAGCCCCCAGCTCGCGCTGCGCGCAGCGATCATCGGCACCGTCGCGCTGGCCATGTTCGCCATCATCTTCTTCCGGATGTGGTTCCTGCAGGTGCTCTCGGGCAACCAGTACCTGGCCCAGGCGACGACGAACCGCGTCCGGGACATCGCCGTCGCCGCCCCGCGCGGTCAGATCCTCGATGCCGGCGGTTCGGTTCTCGTCGACAGCGTCCCGTCTCTGGCCGTGCGCATCTCGCCGCCGGACCTCCCGGTGCCGGTGACGCTGGCGAACATGCGCCAGCCCCCCCGTGCCGACACGGTCATCTACAACCGCCTCGCCCACGTCCTGGGAATGCCGACGCGACGCTCCAACTGCAAGATCGCGGCTCCCCCGCCCAACGTTCTGCACGTCTCGCCCGTCGCCTGCGACGTCGCCAAGCAGATCGCCCTGTTGCCGTACGCCGACGTCACCGTCAAGAGCGGGAACGTCGTCAGCCGGGACGTGCAGTACTACCTGGCCGAGCGCCAGAACAAGTTCCCCGGCGTGCAGGTGCAGCGGATCTACATCACCCATTACCCCAAGCAGACGCTGGCCGCGCAGGTGCTGGGGACGGTCGGTCCGATCAACTCCACCGAGATCCACCAGCGGGCCTACAAGGGTGTCTCGCCGAACGCGATCATCGGCCAATCCGGGCTCGAGGCCTCGTACGACAGCTTCCTGCGGGGGAAGGACGGGGCGCAGCGGGTTCAGGTCAACTCACTGGGGCAGCCGACCGGTGACCTTGCGACCAAGTCGTCTATCCCCGGCCACAACCTCAAGCTCTCGTTGAACGCGAGGGTTCAGCAGGTGGGGGAGAGCGCGCTCCAGCAGTCGATCTCCGCCAACGCGGGGGCCGGCGGGGCGTTCGTGGCGATGAACCCGCAGAACGGATCCGTGTATGCCATGGGCTCCCTGCCCACCTACAACCCCAGCGTGTTCACCGGCAACCTGTCGCAATCGACCTACCAGCAGCTGACCAACCCCAACAACGGCGATCCGCTGCTCAACCGCGCCACCCAGAGCGTGGGCCCCACCGGCTCGACGTTCAAACCGATCACCGCCAGCGCCGCGATGCAGAGCGGCGCGTGGTCGCCGGGCGAGAGCTACGACGACACCGGCACGTTCTCGATCAACGGACAGACCCGCCACAACTCCGGTAACGCCGCGTACGGGGTCGTCAACATGGTCTCCGCGCTCCAGGTCTCCGACGACGACTTCTTCTACAACCTCGGCGCCCTGACCAACACAACCAACCCCATCGCCCATCCCAACGGCGGTGCGCTCGACCAATGGGCGCGGGCCTTCGGGATCGGCCGCAAGACCGGGATCGACGTGGCCGGGGAGCTCCCCGGAACGTTGCCGACGCCGAGGTGGCGGGCCCAGCGCAACCAGCTCGAGGCCGAATGCGACCGCGCGAGCGGCCCGTTCGCCGGTAAGCCCAAGCACGCGCCCGGAGGCTGCGGGATCGCCGACGGCACCAACCGGCCGTGGTCGGTCGGCGACAACATCAGCCTCGGCGTCGGCCAGGGCGATGTCCAGGTGACGCCGCTCCAGCTCGCCGTCGTCTACTCGGCGCTCGCCAACGGCGGCACGATCGTCCGCCCGCACATCGGCCAGGATGTCCAAACCGAGAACGGCACCGTCCTGCAGACGATCAACCCGCCCTCGGCCCGCCACCTCAACATCAATCCCATCTACCTCGAGACGATCCGGGCCGGCCTGCGGGCCGCGGCCTCCCAGACGGGCGGCACATCGGCGCCCGTCTTCTCCAACTTCCCGCAGCAGGTGTACGGCAAGACCGGGACCGCCCAGTACATCGATCCGAAGACCCTCGTCGAGCACGACTACGCGTGGTACGCCTGCTTCGTGCCGGCGACGGCGACGAGCAAGCCGATCACCGTCGTGGTGACCGTCGAGAAGGGCGGGTTCGGCGCGGTCGCTGCCGCTCCGGTGGCACGCGAGATCCTCTCCCAGTGGTTCTTCGGCAAGCCCGGGCCGTTCCAGGCGGGGAACTCGACGACGCTGTGAGCCTCGTCACCCCCATCCAGTCCGCCGACGAGACGGCGGCCCCCCGGATGCGCGCGCTGCCGCTGATCGATCCGATGCTGCTCCTGGCGGCGGCGGGGCTCGTCGCCTGCTCGATGGTCACCCTGACCAATGCCGTCGGCAAGAGCGTCGCCGAGCGCCAGGGGATCTACGCCGGGATCGGCGTGCTGCTCGCCCTCGTCCTCAGCCGCTTTGACTACTCGCGGCTGCGGGAGTTCAAGTACGCGCTCTTCGGCCTGATGATCCTGCTCAACCTGGCCGTCTACGCGATGCCGCCGATCCAGGGGGCCCGGCGCTGGATTCCGCTGCCCTTCATACAGTTGCAGTCATCGGAATTCGGAAAAGTCTTGATCATCCTCGCCCTGGCGGGGTTCGCCGTGGACCGCAGCCGCCAGCTGCACGAATGGCGTACGACCGCCCGGGTCATGCTGCTGGCGCTCGTCGCGGCGATGCTCGTCATCCCGCAGCCGGACCTGGGTACCGGCATGGTCTACGTGGCCGTCGGCTTCAGCGTGCTGTTCTTCGCGGGGACGTCGTTCAAGCAGTTGGGCGCGCTGGTGGCGATGTTCGCGGTGTCGATCGCGATCGTGCTGGCGGGAGCGCCGGCGATGGGCGTGCACGTGCTCAAGCCGTACCAGGTGCAGCGCCTGACCGGGTTTCTCAACCCGTCGCACAACGTAAATTCCCAGACGTATCAGATCACCGAGTCGCTGATCGCCATCGGCTCGGGACAGAAGACGGGTCGCGGCAGGTTGGCGACCCAGACCAAGCTGAATTTCCTGCCCGCCAACGACACCGACTTCGTGTTCGCCGCGGTGGGAGAGAGTTACGGATTCGTGGGGGCCGCGGTGGTGCTGTCGCTGTACGCGCTGCTGATCTGGCGGACCCTGCGAATCCTCACGATGAGCAAGAACCTGTTCGGCACCCTGATTGCCGCCGGGATCCTTGCCATGTTCATGTTCCAGATCTTCGTGAACGTGGGAATGACGATAGGGATCATGCCGATCACCGGCGTCCCATTGCCGCTGGTGAGCTATGGAGGCTCCTCGGTGATCGTCACCTTCCTCTCGATTGGGCTCCTGCAGTCGATCTACGTGCAGGCACGACTGGCTCAGGCTGGCAAGGGCCGCCCCCTCATTTCGTAATGCTCGCGCGACCAGATCGGCGCGGCAAGATTTCAAAAGGACTGACCACAATTGAAGAAGCAAGTACTGGTGAGCGTCGACCGTGGGGAGACCCGGGTCGCGCTCCTGGAGGCGACCGGAACCGTCGCCCCGCGCAGGGCCGCCTCTGGCTCCTCGCGCCGGCGCCGTAAGCCGGGCCCCTCCAGCGAATACAAGGTCGCCGAGCTCTACCTGGAGCGTCGCGGCAACCGATCGATCGTCGGCAACATCTACAAGGGCCGCGTGGACAACGTGCTCGCCGGGCTGGAAGCGGCATTCGTCGACATCGGCCTGGAGAAGAACGGCTTCCTGCACGTCGACGAGATCGTGCTGCCGGGCGTCGAGGCACC
>DASZMK010000096.1:0-14289 GCA_035551855.1 Solirubrobacteraceae bacterium | reverse complement strand
CCCCCCCCGCTGGCTGTGGCTGGGGTCAAACAGGTGGTTCGCGCCACCCAGGGCCTGGACGATGCGGCGGCGTTCGAGCGGCAGGACGAGCTCATCTCCGCCGTGATGTCGAGCGAGGACGCGCACGAGGGCGCGCGAGCGTTCGCCGAGAATCGCAAGCCCGTCTGGCACGGCCGCTGATGCCCTGCCGCGACGTCGTGCCCGCCACGGACAAACCCGCCCCGCCACGGACAAACCAGTAGGAGTGACAAAGTCATGTACTCGCATCAACCCGTCCATCGGGTCGCGATCGTCGGCACCGGCGTGATCGGTGCCAGCTGGGCGACGCAGTATCTCGCGCGCGGCTTCGACGTCGTCGCCACCGATCCGGGTCCCGGTGCCGAGACCGCGCTCCGCGCGTACGTGGACTCGGCCTGGGACGCGGCGGCCACGCTGGGCCTCGCCCCGGGTGGCTCACCAGAGCGCCTGAGCTTCACCGGCGACATGCGTGAGGCCGTTGCAGATGCCGACTTCGTGCAGGAAAACGCACCGGAGCGCCCCGAGCTCAAGGTCAAGCTGTTCGCCGGCATCGACGACGCGACACCGAGCGACGCGATCGTCGCGTCGAGTTCCTCGGGCATCACGATGAGCGAGATCCAGGCCGAGTGCCCGCATCCGGAGCGGACGGTCATCGGCCACCCGTTCAACCCGCCGCACCTGATCCCGCTGGTCGAGGTGGTCGGCGGGACGAGGACCGCGCCCGAGACGATCCGGGACGCGATGTCGTTCTACACCTCGGTCGGGAAGCGGCCGATCCATCTCAAAAAGGAGCTGCCCGGGCACGTCGCGAATCGCATCCAGTCGGCGTTGTACCGCGAGGTTGTCTACCTGATCGAGCAGGACGTGCTCGACGTCGCGGACGCCGACGACGCGGTGTCGTGGGGGCCGGGCCTCAGGTGGGGTGTGATGGGACCCAACCTCCTGTGGCATCTCGGCGGAGGCGAGGGCGGCATCCGACATTTCATGGAGCACCTCATGGGACCGATGGCCTCCGTGATGTGGCCAAGCCTCGGCGACCCCGAGCTCACCCCGGAGCTCAAGCAGAAGATCGTGGACGGCGTGCTCGAGGAGGCGAACGGCCACTCGATCGATGATCTCGCGGCGCAGCGCGACGCCATGCTCCTCGGCCTCCAGGCGGTGCGCGCCCAGTACGACGAGACTGACCGGCGGATCGCGGCCGCGACCCAGAAGGCAGCGTGACGACCATGCGAGGCGCAGAAGAGCGACTGTTCGTGCTCGACCTCAGCGGGGGCGGGCGGGTGTTCTCCGTGAACCTTGACGGCTCTGACCCGAAGAACATCGTCACCGGGTGTAGGTATCCTGATGGGATCGCGGTGGACATCGAGAGCGGGCACGTCTACTGGACGAACATGGGCAATTCGCCGGTCAACGACGGCTCGATCGAGCGCGCCGACCTAGATGGGGGCAACCGCACGACCATCGTCGCTGTGGGCGGGACGTTTACGCCGAAGCAGCTGCACCTCGACCGGGCGAGCCGGAAGCTGTACTGGTGCGATCGCGAGGGGATGCGGGTGATGCGCTGCGACCTCGACGGGTCGAACGTCGAGACGCTGGTGCAGACCGGGAGGGGCGAGGAGGACCGCCGCGACCAACGCAGGTGGTGTGTCGGCATCGCGGTCGACTCCGAGGGCGGGCAGTTCTACTGGACGCAGAAAGGCCCAGGCGACGCCGGATTGGGGAAGATCCTGCGGGCCGGCCTCGAGATACCCGACGGCGACACCGCGGCCGACCGCAGCGACATCGAGGTGCTGTTCGACGGGCTGCCCGAGCCGATCGACCTCGAGCTCGACCTGACAACCCGGTCGCTGTACTGGACCGACCGCGGCGACCCGCCGCGGGGTAACACTGTCAACCGCGCGCCGATGGACGTTCCTATCGGACTCCGCGAGCCGCCTGAGATCCTGGAGACGCATCTGATGGAGGGCATCGGCCTCGCGCTCGACCGGGGCCATGCCCGCATGTTCGCGACTGACCTGGCCGGCGACGTCTACGGGGCCGATCTCGACGGGTCCAACCCGAAGCAGATTCTGGCCGCCCAGGGCAACCTCACCGGGATCGCCTACGCCGAGCTGCTGCCCACGCCGGGGCGGGGAACGGGAGGCGGAGAAGCGGGAAGCGTTCGTCAGAGGTCTCGCTGGCTCCGTGGCCGCACCTCGAGACAAGGTTCACCGACACGTTCGGGATCGAGCACCCGATCGTGATGGGCGGGATGATGTGGGTTGGGCGGGCGGAGCTCGTCGCCACGGTCGCCAACGCGGGCGCCTTGGGGTGCCTGACTGGGCTCACCCAACCGATGCCCAAGGAGCCGGTGGCATGAGCGACTCGCCAACGGCTCGCCACCGTGTGGTGATCGTCGGAGCCGGGTTCGGCGGGTTGTTCGCTGCGCGCGCCCTGGACCGGGCGCCGGTCGATGTCACGGTCCTGGATCGCACGAACCATCACCTGTTCCAGCCTCTGCTCTACCAGGTGGCGACGGGTATCCTCTCCGAGGGGGACATTGCCCCGCCGATCCGCGAAGTGCTGCGCAGCCAGGCCAACACCCGGGTGCTGCTCGGCGAGGTCGTGGACATCGACCTGGGGGCCCGGTGTCTCAAGGTCAGCACGCTCGGCCTGCACAGCGAGATCCCGTACGACAGCCTGGTCCTCGCGACCGGAGCGGACCAGTCGTACTTCGGCCACCCCGAATTCGCCGTCCACGCTCCAGGGATGAAGACGCTCGACCACGCGCTCGAGCTACGGGGCCGGATCTTCGGGGCCTTCGAGATGGCAGAGCGTGAAAGCGATCCCGACGTCAGGAGAAGCTGGCTGACGTTCGGCGTCGTCGGCGCCGGCCCCACAGGCGTGGAGCTCGCTGGGCAGATCGCGGAGCTCGCGCACCATTCACTGCGGCGCAACTATCGCCGGATCGATCCTTCCACCGCCCGGGTGGTGCTGCTCGACGGGCTCCCGGCGCTGTTGGGAGCGTTCCCGGACTCACTGCGGCGCCGCGCCGCACGTGACCTTGAGCGGCTCGGCGTTGAGGTCCACCTCGGCACGATGGTCGTTGGCGTTGACGAGCGCGGCATTGACACCGACGCCAATGACCCCATGCTGCGGCGGATCGACGCAGCCACCAAGATCTGGGCCGCAGGCGTCCAGGCCTCGCCACTCGGTCGAATGGTCTCCGACGCGGCCGGAGCCGAAGTCGACCGCGCCGGCCGGGTCCAGGTGCGGCCCGATTGCACACTGCCGGGGCACCCCGAAGTATTCGTCGTCGGCGACCTGATGGCTCTCGACCGCCTCCCCGGGCTCGCGCAGGTCGCGATTCAGTCCGGCCGCCACGCTGCAACGACGATCGGCCACCGGCTGCGCGGTGACACGAGCGAGCGGCCGTTCCACTACCGCGACAAGGGCACGATGGCCACCATCGCCCGCTTCCAGGCGATCGCGAGCATCGGGCGCGTCCGGGTATCGGGTTTCGCGGCATGGGTGATGTGGCTGGGCGTTCACCTGTTCGCCCTAACCGGCTTCAAGAACCGGATCGCGGCAGTGCTCAACTGGGCGATCGCCTTCCTCGGCCGCGGCCGGGCACAGCGCGCCATCACCGCACAGCAGGTGTTCGGCCGACAAGCGCTCGAGTCGGAAGTAGCCGTCATCGGCCCTCCGGGGTCCTCGCCACCGCCGGGCCTTGGTGCGAGACAACGCTCGACGAGGCGCGTCTAGGCCTGGACCCGCCGGAGCCCGGGCATGGAGCCCCGCCCGAGAGCTCCGGCCGCGCCAGTACGTGAGCCACCGCGCGACAGATCTTCCGATTGAAGATCAGACCGACGTGGCTGCCCGTCGCCAAGCCCCTGCTCAGACCCAACGCGAACCGTCAGCCGCCGATGACCAGCGCCACCGAAGCCCAGCGGCGGCAGCCTCAAGTCAGAGTGCAATCAGATCAGACGACGGCCACGGGCCGGATCATCGACCCCGTGGCGCCGCGGATCGACACCGGCAGGCACATGAAGCAGAACTCGTAGACGCGGTCGCGGGCAAGCTCCTCGCAGTTGACCATCTCCAAGATGAAGATGCCGCGCTCCACCAGCAAAGCGATGTGGACGGGGTGGGGATTCCCCGGCACCGTGGAGGGCAGGACCTCCAGCGATTCGGTGTCGCCGCCGACCGCCACCACGTTCTGCTCTGCGAGCCACAGTGCGGCGGCGCGGTCGATGCCCGCTTGCGCGTGGGCGGCGATGAAATCCGCGTCCGGCCACCCACTCAGATATCCCATGCGCACCAGCACGACGTCGCCGGGACGCACCTCCACGCCTTGGGTGCGCATCACCTCCTGCAGTTCCTCGGGGCCGACGGGCTCGTGCGCCTCCAGCGCAGAAACCTGGCGGAACCCAGCGACATCGAGGAGCACCCCTCGGGTGATGATCGGCGGGATGTCAGTGGCGTCGTCGCGCAATGGACCGAAGTCGCCGAGATCGCGCTCGGCGCACCCGCCGCCGAACCAGCTGTGCTCCTCGCCGCAGGTGATGTGCGATAGCGCATCGATGTGGGTGCCTGAGTGCACGGTGCCCATCACCAGCTCGCTGTTCCAGGCGAAGTTCACGGTGTTCTCGGCCAGCCACTCCTGGTCGCCCTGGTTGTCCAAGCCGCGGGGCGTGCGGTACGCCATCACCTGGAACGGCGGGTGACCCGGGAACAGCGGCATGCCAGGGAAGCGCTCGCAGTCCAGGTCGTACACCCGTCCCTGCCGCGCCAGGCTCATCGCGTCGAGCACGTGCTCGGCGGACAGCTGTGCGGCCGGCGTCGTCGTGCGAGTGGTGCTCATGCGATCACGCCCTCGAGGTCGCGTTTGAGGGGAACGATTTGCCGGTGGGTTGCTTGGCAGTCTTGCCGGGGCAGGGCTTGCCGGTCACCGCTGCGGACAGGCATAGCTCCGGCGCCAGGGTCTTCTCGTAGAAGTCATCGAAGAAGCCGGTGCTCGGCGCCTTGCTGGCGGGGAAGGTGTTGCAGCCGGTGGTCGGGTTGGTGCACTGCTTGAGCTGACTGGCGGTGTTGAGCGGGAGCGGAACCTGCATGAGCTTGGGCATCTTGTCACCCTCCAGGATGGCCACCGCCTCCTTGAGCGCGTAGGCGCCGGTGTAGGGCGGCGAGCCGTAGGAGATCCCCTGGACCTGATGGTTGTACATGGCGTCGCGGAAGCCGTTCTCGGACTCGCCCACGGTGGGCACGAACTTCCGCCCGCCGGCGCGGTAGGCCTGCAGGATCCCGAAGCCGACCTGACCCCACACGCCCTGGATGTTCTGGTCGGCGCCGAGAACCCGGGCCATGCCCTGCTCGGTGTGAGCCTCGTCCCAGTTTCCGGCGAACTGGGCGATGACGTGGATGCCCGGGTACTTCTTGAACACGGACGCGGCGCCCGCCCGTCGCAGGGTGTCCACGGACGTGCCGGCCACGCCGTTGGCCTCGACGACGTTGCCCTTGTCGTGCAAGGTATTGGCTAGCCATTGGGCCGTGAACTTGCCGGCCTCGAACTGGTTGATGTGCACGTTGTAGGCGCACGGCTGGGTGACCGCGCCGTCATAGGCGATAACCACGACGCCGCGATCGCAGGCCTGCTGGATCACCGGATCCAGCGCGGTGGGGGAGATGGGGAAGGTGATGATCGCGTCGTAGCCGGAGGCGATCATCTGCTGCATCTGCTCGATCTGGCTGCTGACGTCGGCGCCGCCCGCGCCCGTGGCGCCGGCAACGTAGGTGTGCAACGAGATCTCGTGGTTGTACGGCGGGGTGGCGGCCTCAGCGGTGACGAGGTTCTTGGCCTCAATCTGCCAGTCGTTGCCGACGTAGCTCATCGACAGCGCGATCTTGAACTTCCGGTGTGGGTTGCCGTGCACGCCCTGGCTGGCGGAGGCCGAGGCGCACCCCGCCGCCGCCAGACACAACAGCACGATCAGAGTCCGTCGCATGCTCCCTCTCCCATATTTCACCTGTTCCCCCCCGAGTGGTTTTTATGCACCGACCCCGGGGTACGGCTCACTCATGGGAGAGGACGAGGGAGGAGTGGCTCTTTCAGTCCGCGAGGTGGTCAAGCGCTACGGCGCCACCGTCGCCCTCGATGGACTGTCGTTTGAGATTTCAACGGGGTCATCGCATGCGCTGATTGGGGAGAACGGCGCCGGCAAGTCGACGCTGGTGAAGATCATCAGCGGCATCACTCGGCCCGACTCCGGCGAGATCGAGATCTTCGGCGAGCGCGTGCGCCGTATCGCCACGCCGGCGCGCGCGGCCAAGCTGGGGATCGGCACGGCCTTCCAGGAGCTGTCGCTGGTGCCCACGCTCAGCGTGGCCGACAACCTGCTGCTGGGCATCGAGCCGCACAATCCGGCCGAGCTTCAGCGCAAGGCGCAGGAGTTGCTTGACGCGTGCGAGATCAGTGACATCTCGCCGCGCTGGCGCGTGGAGGACCTCACCCTCCCGGAGCGCCAGATGGTGGAGATCGCGAAGGCGGTGCGTCACGAGCCGCGCCTCCTGTTCCTGGACGAGTCCACATCTGCGCTGGGGGAGGGCGCCCGGGAGTGGTTCGCCACCCTGCTGCAACGGCTGCGCGAGCGCGGCACCACGCTGGTGTTCATCACCCACCGGCTGGGCGAGGTCCGGGAGCACTGCGATCACGCCACGATCCTGCGCAACGGGGAAGGCGTCGGCGATGTCGCCATCGACGAGGTCGACGAGGGCGAGGTGGTGCGGATGATGATCGGCCGCTCGATGGACCAGGCCTTCCCGGATCGCCGGCCGGCGACCGACCGGCCGGTCAAGCTCAGCACGCGGGGACTGGGGCTGCACGGCGCCTTCGAGGACGTCGACCTCGAGCTGCACGAGGGCGAGATCCTCGGCATCGCGGGGCTGGACGGACAGGGCCAGCGCGAGCTATTCCTGTCGCTGTTCGGAGTGCTTCCATTTGACAAAGGCGAGCTGCTCATCGATGACCGTCCGGTGCGCGTTCACTCGCCGCGCGATGCCATTGACTCTCGCCTGGGCATCTCCCTGGTGCCGGAGGACCGCAAGGCCGAGGGCCTGTTCCTCAGCCTGTCGACGGCCGCCAATATGGCCATCCCGTCGTTGGGCGAACTGGCAAACCACGGCTGGGTCAACGAGCGCCACGTGCGCCGCTGCGCGGTCCAGACCGCCGAGCGGCTCAACCTCGATCCCGGCGTGGTCAACGGCGAGGTGGGGGAGCTCTCCGGCGGCAACCAGCAGAAGGTGGTGATCGGCAAGTGGGTGCAGGCCGGGGCGCGCTTCCTGCTCCTCTACGATCCGACGCGCGGCGTCGACGTCGCCACCAAGTTCGAGATCTACAAGCTCATCCAGTCCCTGGCCGAGGAGGGGCGCTCGATGATCGTCTACTCGAGCGACCTGGCGGAGGTGGTGGGGCTCTGCGATCGCGTGCTCACCTTCTACCGCGCCCACCTCACCGGGGAGTTCAGCGGCGACGAGCTCACCGAGACCAACGTCCTGAGCGCGATCGTCGGCCATCAGCAGGAGGCGGCGGCATGAGCGTCATCTCCGCGTCGCCGCTGCGCACCGCACGCCGGCACTGGACCGACGGCACGGTGGTCGCCGCCGCCGTGCTGGTGGTGATGCTCATCGTCTACGCCTTCTTCGCCTTGCTGTTCTCGTCGTTCACCATCCAGGCGCTCAGCAACGACACCGCGCCCCTGGCACTGGCGGCGGTCGGCGAGACGCTCGTCGTGCTCACGGGCGGATTCGACCTGTCGGTGGGCGCGATCATCGGCCTGGTCAACGTGCTCCTGGCCACCCACCTCACCGGCCACGGCGGCCACGACGTGATGTGGGTGGTGCTGACGGTGCTGATCGCCGCCGCCTGTGGGCTGCTCAACGGCGTGCTCGTCGCCTACATCCGGCTGCAATCGATCATCGTAACGATCGCCACCCTGTTCATCTTCAGCGGCATCGCGCTGGACGTGCTGCCCCAGCCCGGGGGCTCGGTCCCCCTCAGCTTCACCAATCTGCTGACCGGGGTGACCATCATCCCGCGCGGCCTGATCCTCATTCTGCTGGCAGCGCTCGCCTGGCTGGCCCTGCGGCGTACCCGGCTGGGAGCCGCGCTGTACTCCATCGGTGGTGACCGGGAGGCAGCCCGTATGTCCGGGATCCCGATCGCGCGGCGCCTGCTGGTCACCTACACCCTCGCCGGGCTCTTCTACGGCCTGGCCGGCGTCTTCTACACCGCTCAGACCGGCTCCGGGGATCCGGGCACGGCCACGAGCTTCCTGCTCGCGCCGTTCATCGCCGTGGTGCTCGGCGGCACGCGCTTCGGAGGTGGGGAGGGGTCGGCGATCGGCTCGATCGTCGGCGCCTTCATCGTGACGATGCTCGTCGCGGTCATCTTCGTGCTCGGCATCAACACGTTCTCCACGGGCCTGGTGGAGGGGATCGTGCTGGCGCTGGCGGTCCTGCTCACCACCACGGTGCGGCGCTGGAGGCCCAGGCGCGAGACATGACCACCGCCACCGCCCCCACCCGCCAGTCCACCACACGTCCGCTGGAGCGTCTCAGCCGCGCCCTGCGCGCCCGGCCGTGGGCGCCGGTGTGGCTCGCCATCGTCGTGCTGTGGATCGCCTCCCGGTGGATCGTCGACCCGGGATTCCAGACCCTGGACAACGTCTGGGCCGTGGTCACCGCGGCCTCGTTCATCGCGGTGGCGGCCGCTGGCCAGGGCCTGGTCATCCTCACCGGCGGGATCGACCTATCGATTCCATGGATGATGACCCTGGGCGGGGTGATGATCGCCCAGTGGACTCACGGCAGCAACGCCGCGCTCATCTGGGCGCTGCCCGCGCTGCTGGCGGTGGGCGCCGGCCTCGGAGCGCTCAACGGCGCGGGGGTCTCCTTCCTGGGGATGGCGCCGGTCATCGTCACCATCGCCATGAACGCCGTCGCCCAGGGCATCGTCCTGCTGGTCACGAACGGCACGCCCACCGGCAGCGCGCCGCCGTTGCTGAGCGACGTCATGGTCAAGCATGTCGCGGGGATCCCCATCATCGTCATCGCCCTCGTCGTGTTCGCGATCGTCGTCGGCGTGGCGATGAGCCGGACGACGGGCGGCAAGCGGACCTACGCCGTCGGCAACTCCGAGCGCGTGGCGCGGCTCTCCGGCGTGCGCGTGCCGGCGGTCATCATCGGCGTCTACGCCATCTCCGGGCTGTGCTCGGTGCTCGCCGGGATCCTGCTGACCGCCTCCACCAGCCAGGGCTTCCTCGGGATGGGCGACGACTACCTGCTGCCGTCGATCGCCGCGGTGGTCATCGGCGGCGCCTCCATCCTTGGCGGCCGCGGCCACTACACGGGCGCGTTCGGCGGGGCGATCTTCCTGGCGCTGCTCACCTCGGTGCTCACCGCCGTCTCGGTGTCGGACGCGACCCGGGACATCCTCTTTGGCGTGGTGATCCTGCTCGCCGTTCTCGCCGCCCGCGAACGCGGCCTGACGTGATGGACGAGGTCATCATCTCGGCCGCCATCACCGGCGGCATGACGGTGCCCACCCAGAGTCACGCCATCCCGGTCACGCCTGAGGAGATCATCGAGTCGGCGGTCGGCGCCTACGACGCGGGCGCGGCGATCGTTCACATCCACGTGCGCGAGCCGGACACCGGACGGCCGAGCAGCGATCTCGCCCTGTTCCGTGACGTCCTCGCCGGGATCAAGGAGCGCTGCCCGGTGATCGTGCAGCCGACCACCGGCGGCGGCCAGGGGATGACCATCGAGGAGCGAGCCGCGGTGCTCACCGAGTTTGAGCCGGAGATGGCGACCTTCAACACCGGCTCCATCAACTTCGGGCTGTTTCCGATCGGCGAGCGCGACCTGGACTGGGCCGACTGGGAGCGCGAGTATCTCGAGGGCACGCGCGGCTACATCTTCCGCAATACGTTCGCCGACATGGAGCGGATCTGCGCCATGATGCGCGAGGCTGGGGTCAAGCCCGAGCTCGAGGCCTACGACGTCGGGCACCTGTTCAACATCGCGCACCTGCTCAGCCGCGACCTGCTCGACCGGCCGATCCACATCCAGTTCGTCCTGGGCGTGCTGGGAGCCAACCAGCCGCGCATCGACCAGACGATGCACATGCTCCACACGGCCCAGTCGCTGTTCGGCGATGACTTCACCTGGTCGGCGGCGGGCGTGGGCTACCCGGCCGAGTATCAGCTGGCGGCGATCGGGATCATGCTCGGCGGCCAGCTCCGGGTCGGCCTGGAGGACAACCTCCGACTGTCTCGCGAGCGGCGGGCGCAGACCAACGCCGAGCTCGTGGAGAAGGCGGTGCAACTGGCGAAGCTCTTTGATCGCCCGCCGGCCACGCCTGATCAGGCGCGGGCGTTCTTCGGTCTCAAGGGCCGGGACGTGGTGGCCTACTGAGTCCGCGCAGCGAGCTCGTCGAAGGCGGCCGGGCTGGGACGCGCCTCGCCCCGCTCATAGGAGTGGACGAACTCGACGATGCCCGCGTTGAGCGGCGTGGGCACACCGTGCTCGGTGCCGCGGGTAGCGACCGCACCGTTGATGACGTCGACCTCGCAGGGAACACCGCGCTCGATGTCCTGGAGCATCGAGGCCTTGGTCGCCCCCAGCTGTCCCATCATCGTGTCGATCGCGCGGTCCGAGACCTCCCGGTCGGCCGACGCGATGTCCTCGGCGGGGATGCTGACGAGCTCTTGCAACTCCAGTCCCTGGGCGTGCCCGACGGCCACGCCCTCGCGCCAGACCTCCACCGCCAGCCGGCGGCCCCTGGGATGCTCGGCGACCTGGCCGTAGAGCAGGCCGGAGGCCACTCCCAGGCCTGACCAGGTGGAGTTGAGCAGCAGCTTGGACCACACCTGGCCGCGGATGTTGTGGCTGATGCGCACCTCGGCCACGGTCCCCAGGGCCTCGCCGAGGCGCTCGAGCCGGTCCGAGTCCGAGCCGTCGGGCTCGCCGATGACAAACGGGGCGTTGGTCGTCTGGGCCAGCCGCCCCGGGCCCAGGTTCGTCGCTCCCCATTCGACCGTGCCGATGAGCAGCCGGTCGTCACCCACCAGGGAGGCGACGCGGTCCTGAACGAGCCCGTTGCCCAGCGACACGAACGTCTTCACCCGGCCGCGCAGCGGGGTGAGCGCCGGCTCCAGATAGGCCGCCTTCAGGGTCACCAGCGCGAAGTCCGGCTCCACCGGCAGCTCGGCGGGATCCGCGTAGGCCTCGAGGCGCACCCGGAGCTCCTCGCCCAGCCGATCGAGCTCCAGGCCGGGGTCGCGCATCCGCGCCACGTGCTCCTCGTTGGCGTCGAGCACCATCACCCGGCGCACCTGGCCGGTCATCCGCGCGGCGGTCACCCCTCCGATCGCGCCGCCGCCGATCACCAGGACGTTCGCGTCGATCATGGCCCGGAGCGGGGGGTGAACCGCTGTGGGGGTAGGCGCTCGAGCAGTTGCGCGAGGGCGGCGTAGCGCGCGTCGCGCTCGCCGAGCAGGCGCTCCGGCTCCCCGGCCTCGTAGGCGTAGAGCCCGGCCCCGGAGCTGGTGCCGGTCTCGCCGCGCTCCACCCGGTCGCGCAGCAAGTCCGGAACGAAGAAGCGCTCGCCCAGGCCGTCGCGATGTTGTTGCATGACCGCGGCGTAGACGTCGAGGCCGGCCATGTCGGCGATCTGGAAGGGCCCAAAGAACGGGAGCCGGAAGCCGAAGCTGGAGCGCGCCACCTCGTCGATCTCCTCCGGTGTGGCAATGCCATCCTCGACGCAGCGCGCGGCCTCGCACAGCAGCGCCATCTGCAGGCGATTGGCGACGAAGCCCACGCTCGCTCGGACCACCGCGGGCGCCTTGCCGAGCTTCCGCAGGAACGCCACGACGCGCTCTACCACCGCGGGGTCGGTGCCCGGGGCGGCGACGACCTCGACGCCGGGTGTCCACTCGGGTGGGTTGAACCAGTGCATGCCGAGGAAGCGCGTGGGACGGTGCAGTGTCTCGGCGAGCTGCTCGACGGGCAGCGACGAGGTGTTGGTGGCGATGACGGCGTCCTCGGCGATGGCCTGCTCGATCTCGGCCAGGACGGCGTGCTTCACCTCGATGGCCTCGGCGACGGCCTCGAGCACCAGCTCGGCGCCGGAGGTTGCCGCGGCGATGGAGTCGCAAGCGGTCACCCGCTCGGCTCGGTGGATCAGCTCGGCGTCGATCAGACCGGCGGCGACCTGGGACCGCGCGCGGTCGATCACCCGTTGCCGCGCCTCTGTCGACAGCTCGGGGCCGGCGTCGGCGATGCGAACGGTCAGGCCCCCGGCGACGAAGGCCTCAGCGATCCCGCTCCCCATGCGGCCGCCGCCGACCACCGCCACCACGTCAGGCCAGCCGGATGAGCTCACCAGCCTCACCGCCTTCCTCCCATGGTAACTCGCGTACCCGCGGCGAAGCGGTCAAAAACGTGGGAGACAACCGCCTCGCGAGGGCCAGCTGCGTTGGGAGGAACTGTCTTCGGGCTGGGCGGGCGATCTGCACGCCTGGCGCCTCAGGGCGACGCCTGACGGTTCCTCAGCTGTGTGCCGCGGCGTCGAGGCCGAGCTGCTCGATCGCGGGCGCGAGCGACGTCCTGCTCATCGATCAGCTCAGCGCCGCGATCGACGGCGGAGACGAGCGCGGCTTGGGCGACGCCGAGCGTGGTGCGCAGGTTGCGCGCTGTCCGCCTGCGGTGCAGTTCGCCGAGCGCCTCGATCGCGGCGTCGGAGAGAGTTTGGCGCCGGCTCGCCGCGGTGGCGAGGTGGATGCGGCGGGCGCGGATCCGCTCCAGCTGGCCGCTCAGCACCGGCGGGGACGGGGAGCAGGCGCTCGATCGCGCCGTGTTCGCATCGCAGACGAGATGGAAGCGGTCGCAGATCCGAGCGTCGGGCAGCGCAGCTCAGATCGCGTGGCGGTAGGGCTCTGACGGATCGATCGAGACGCCCTCGATCCCCATCCTCACATCGGCTGGCCGGGAGTCCCGCGAGCCAGCGCTCGATTCGCGCGTTGTATCAAACATGCAAGCGGTCGACACGGGAGGACGCTCCGGTGCTCGTCACCGCTCCGGACGCGCATCCGACGAGCCGAAGTTGCAACGGGCCTCGACGAGCCGCTCGCGCCGTGGCGAAGACGGAGTGCACGCTGCTATCGCTCGGGAGGACGAGGAACTCTCCGGACGCGCGGTCGTTGAGTGCCGCGGACCGTGCGCCCATGGCGCACCGAGCGCGTTCGGCGCCCAAGGCGATGGTGTTGGCCGCCGTCGCCGCGGTCGTGTCGGCGTCATGTGGATACTTCCGGGCGCCGCTGCACAACCCAATCGAGACCGCGTGGATGGCGGCCGCATTTGTATCGCTCCTGGTCTTTGGCTCCGTCCTCATCTTCCTCGTGTTCGAAATCGGGGGGGTGGGCTATTGGTTTGCGACACACCGGTACGACCGGGATGAGCTCGACAGGCCGGGGTATGGATTTCCTGAGTACTCGGTCGATGTCGGGTTTGACGAATGCGACCTACTCATCCGACTTGTCGGACGGCAATGCCATGTGTCGTACGGAGAGCTTCGCGACGAGGAGTGCTGGGAGGTCGTGACGCGGCGTGTTCTGGCGCATGCCAGCGCAGAAGCGACCGATTGCGCGGCGCTGCTGCGCGCCCACGCAGACCGGCTGACGGAGAGGGGCCGGGACGCGTTCTTGGAGCGGGCGGCTGTCCCCGGGCGCTTCTGCCTCGAACACTCCGAGCACCCGCTCCGCGCAGTCCGCTGCCCACGCCCCGACGATGCGACGGTCAGCCTCGCTCAGCGTCTGCGGAGAACCCACACCCCAGATCTTCCCAGCTCTGTCACCGCTCAGGCCTCCATGCCGCGCATTGCGAGACTGTCAGCGTCGGCGCCAGCATGCCTGTCCCACACCGAAGGCAGGTGCTGGCCGGGCGTGGTCAGAGCCGGGCACGGCCGCTTGACACTTGTTGCAACAGCGCCACCTCGTGGCGGTGGCGCCCGCTTCAGCGGCTGAGCAGAAGGTTGATGCCGTCGGCCACGGACCGCTGCTCAGTGTGGAGAGGTGGTCTTTCGGGCCGTGCGATTCTCGAGCCGGCGGTCTGGATGATCGTTGTGGGCGTCGACCAGGCTGAGGTTGATGGCGTTGCGGGGTCGGGCGAGTGTGGCGAGCTGTTGCGCGAAGGCGTCGACTGCCGCACGGGCTTCGCCGGAGTTGCGATCGACGA
>DASZMK010000095.1:0-30736 GCA_035551855.1 Solirubrobacteraceae bacterium | reverse complement strand
ATGTTCTGGCGAGTGGCTGGGCGTGGCTGGGTGCGTCCGTCGGCTTTCCCAGTACCGGGCGTACATGGATGCCGACGGACGCGGTTCAGCCGCGTCCAGACGCCGTCAGAGCGCAAAGGGATTTCGAGAACGGCGCACTAGGCTTGGGCGACGATGCACGCGCAAGCGCTCACCCGCTTGGCGGCGCTCGTCGCCGCCTGTGCCGGGCTCGTCGGCTGCAGTTCAGGCGGCGGCCACACCGGCGCAACGCCCACCGGGCACGTGAGCAGCTCAGCCACCACCGCCGCGTCCGTGTCCGGTGAGACGGTCTTCAGCCAGTCATGCGCGGCGTGTCACTCGGTCAGCGGCCACAGCAGTCCGCGCCAGCAGGGTGGCGATCTGCTGCATTTCCGCTCGAGCCGGACGCAGCTGGTCCAGCTCACCCGGGAGATGCCCGTCATTCACCACCGGCTCACCGACCGCGAGGTCGCGGCGGTCGTCGACTACCTGCGCAGGGTTCAGCCGCGCGGCTGAGCGGCGGCGGTCAACCCGTTGGGGCCGGCGTCAGCTCCCCCACGGTCGCGAGCGTCGACGAGCCGGACAACCCGCCGATAACGACGATGGAGCCGCTGGCCGCCGCCACCGCCGCGTCGGAGGTTGGCTTGGGCAACCGCCCGGCCCGGGTCACGTGACCGGTCGCGGGGTTGATCGCCCAGACCTCCGAGGTCTGGCTTGTGGTGGCGTCGCCCCGGCCGCCGACGAGATACACCGTCGAGTCGAGCGTGGCTGCGTTCGCGTGGGTGATGGCATGTGGTAGGGCGCCGATCCGCGTCACCCGGTGCGTGGCCAGATCGAAGCGGTAGATGCTGGTGGTGGCGCCGCTGGGGCTCGACCCGCCGACGATGATCAGCGCGTTGCCGGCGACCGTCACCGCGGCGTACCGCAGGCCGACCGGCAGACGGGCCTGGACCGCCGGCGTCGACCCGGGCCGCCAGCCGACGACCGTGTTGAGATAGTTGGTGCCGTCATAGCCGCCGACGACGTAGGCGGTGCCGCCGGCGGCGGCCACGGCGACGTCGGATTGCGGCGCCCTCAGCGTGCCCGCCTGCGTGACGGCGCCGGTCGACGGGCTGTAGCGCAGGATGTGATCAAGTTCGGAGGCGTTGCCACCGCCGAAGACGTACACGGCGTTACCGAGTGCCGCCGCCTGCGCGTCGTGCTGGGCCGCGGGCAGCGACCCGGTGTGCAGGATGCCATGCGTGTCGGCGAGCTGGATCTCCGAGCTCGACACGTCGGCGGAATCGAGGCCGCCCAAGGTGATGAAGCGCCCGCCGGACAGGGTGGCGTACGCCGGATCTCGCAGCGGCGCCGGGAGGTTGTAGAGCCGCCGGTAGGACACCCGCACGCTGGTCACCGGGTGCGTGCGGACCCGAGCGGCCCGCTGGCGCCGCGCGGCGGCCTGACGCGTCTGAGCGTCTTTTGCGCTCGACCCGCCCCCGCCGAGACTCAAGGCGATGACCACGACGATGAGGCCGACCACGACGACCAGACCGATCAGAGCCCGGGTCCGGCGCCGGCGCAGCTCCGCCTGGCGGCGAGCCCGGGCGCGCGACCGCTCAGAGGATGTGAAACGTGTGCTGGAGATGGCGCGAGACTAGCCAACGGCGCCGACGAGGGGGTCGCCCGTGGGGATTCTCACGCCCCGCGGGTGCCGCCCGCGCCACGCGTCGACGCGTGTTAACGCGCGAGCGGGCAAACTCCTGGATGTGCCCCCGCGTCCCACCTCCCGCCGGCCGGCTGTCTCCCGCTCCCGCTCCGCCGCCCGCCGTGCTGCGCATATGCAGGCGGTGCGCCGGCGCCGCCTGGTCGCCGCCGGGGTGCTCGTGCTGGCCCTGCTCATCGTGGCGGTGGCGATCGGCTCGACCGGCGGACCGGACCGCCCACCCGGCTCCGCAAGCCGCTCCGGCAGCGGCCGCTTCGCCTCGACCGGCTCCGGTCACCGCGCTCAGGGGCCGGTCAACGTCTACAGCCACGACACCCCCGCCGACCTCAGCCCGGCGGTCAAGGGCGATCCGGCCCTCGTCTACGTGCCGAACACGATCAGCAACACGGTCGACGTCATCAGCCAGCGCACGTTCAAGGTCGTCAACCAGTTCTCCACCGGCGACCAGCCACAGCACGTCACCCCAGCGTGGAACCTCAAGACCCTCTGGATCGACAATGACCTCGCCAACACCGTGACGCCGCTCAATCCGCGCACCGGGCGCCCCGGAACGCCTGTCCCGGTCGAGGATCCGTACAACATGTACTTCGCGCCGGACGGCCGGTTCGCGATCGTCGTCGCCGAGCGCCTCCAGCGCCTGGACTTCCGCGTTCCGACGACGATGAAGCTCGTCCATTCGCTGTCGGTCCCGCAGTGCTTCGGCGTCGATCACGCCGACTTCTCCGCCAACGGCCGGTACATGTTCGCCAGCTGCGAGTTCAACGGGCGGATGATCGAGATCGACCTGCAGACGCAGCGGGTGATCCGCACGCTGGTGCTCAACGGCGGGCGTGCGGCGCCCCAGGACGTCAAGCTCTCCCCGGACGGCCGGGTGCTCTACACCGCCGACCAGGTCACCGGCGGCCTCTGGGAGATCGACCCCAGCAAGTTCCGGGTCATCGGCTTCCTCCACACCGGGGCCGGGGCCCACGGGCTGTATCCCAGCCGCGACGCGACGGTCATGTACGTGTCCAACCGCCAGGCCGGATCGGTCTCGGTCGTCAGCTTCAGGACCCGGAAGGTCATCAAGACCTGGCAGCTTCCGCTGCCCGCCAGCCCGGACATGGGGGGCGTCTCCGCCGACGGCAAGACCCTATGGCTGAGCGGCCGCTACAACTCCGCCGTCTACGCGATCAACACGCAGACCGGGCGCCTGCGCGCCGAGATCCCGGTGGGCGAGGGGCCGCACGGCCTGTGCGTGTGGCCCCAACCCGGCCGGTACTCGCTCGGCCACACCGGAATCATGCGCTGACCGGCGCGGCCGTCTCGGAACCCTCGATCGCGGGCGAGGAGGTTCCGCCGCCGACCGAGATCTGCACCTTGCGCGGGACGCGCTGCTCCGGCTTTGGCACCGCCACCTCGAGCACGCCGCGATCGAACGTCGCCTTGATCGACTCCGGGGCAACCCCCTCCGGAAGGGTGAGGGAGCGGCGGAACGAGCCGAAGCTGCGCTCGACCCGGTAGTAGCCGGCCTTGCGGTCCTCGTGCTCGGCCTTGCGCTCACCGGAGATCGTCAGCACCGCGTCGTCGAGCTCGATGTTGACATCCGCCTCCGACATGCCGGGCAGATCGGCTCGGAGCACGAAGTCGGTCTCGGTCTCGACCAGGTCCATCGGTGGAACCCACCGCCGCAGCGCCTGGCCATTGGCGGGCGCGGGAGTGTCGAAGAAGGAATTGAACAGCCGGTTCATCTCGTTCTGGATCGTCCCCAGCTCACGGACCGGCTCCCACCGGATAAGTGCCATGTGAACCTCGCTTGCTTGAAGTCTTGAACTGCTCTGGCCGCCATTATGAAATCTCAGTGGTTGCTTGTCAAGTTTTCTATTGGACAGGCTGGTGCGCGGCTGGCGACGGGCATACGGGGCACCGAAGGAAAGGGCGGCGGGTGTTGCGGCGACCCGCGCGTGCGCGCGAGCCTGCACCGTGCAATGCCGGGCTGCCGCTCACCGCTCCGTGCGTTGGCCGTCGTTGGAGCCTCGGCACCGCGGCAAGGCAGCGGCCGGCGGCCGCGGCCGGCGCCGACCTCGGCCGGCCCGCTACTCGGAGATCAGCGACTCGCCGGTCATGGCGGCCGGCTGATCGATCCCCAGGATCTCGAGCAGCGTCGGGGCCACGTCGGCCAGCATCCCCCCGTCCCGCAGCTCCAGGGGGTGGGCGGGGTCCGATACCGTCACGATCACCGGGACGGGATTGAGCGAGTGCGCCGTGTTGGGGCTGCCGTCCGGCTCCAGCATGTGGTCGGCGTTGCCGTGATCGGCGGTGATCAGGCAGGCGCCGCCGGAGGCGTGGACGGCCTCCACCACCTCGCCCAGGCACCGGTCGACCGTCTCGATCGCCGTGACCGCCGCCGGGATGACCCCCGTGTGCCCCACCATGTCGGCGTTGGCGAAGTTGATGATCCCGAACCTCGGCGGGTCCTCCCGCCAGGCCGAGACGAACGCCGACGCCGCCTCCGGCGCGCTCATCTCCGGCTTGTGATCGTAGGTGGGGACGTCGCGGGGCGACGGCACCAGCTCGCGCCGCTCGCCGTCGTACTCCGATTCCTCGCCGCCGTTGAAGAAGTACGTGACGTGGGGGTACTTCTCGGTCTCGGCCACGTGCAGCTGGCGCTCGCCCCGGTCGGCGATGACGGCGGCGATCGTCGTCTGGGGCCGCTCGGGCGGGAAGGCGACCGGGTACGGCCACCCCTCCTCGTACTCCGCCATCGTCGTGTAGCGCGCGACGGGCTCGCCCCCCTCGCGATCGAACTCGTCGAAGTCCGGCTCGGCGAGCGCCCGGGTGATCTCGCGCATCCGGTCCGGACGGAAGTTGAGTCCCACGACGGAGTCACCGGGGCGGATCCGGGCCTCCTCCCCCACCAGCACCGGCGTGATGAACTCGTCGGTCTCGTCGCGTGCGTAGGCGGCGCGCACGGCCTCGGCGGCGGTGTCGGCGTGATGGTCGCCGCGGCCGTGCACCAGCAGGTCGTAGGCGAGCTTGACGCGGTCCCAGCGGCTGTCGCGATCCATGGCGTAGTACCGGCCGACAACCGAGCCGATGCGTCCGCGCCCGCTCGCGGCCATCCACGTGTCCACCTGCTCCAGGAAGCCCGCGCCGGACTTCGGCAGCGTGTCGCGCCCGTCGGTGAACGCGTGGACGACCAGGTCCGCCACCTCCAGCTCGGCGGCCAGCGCAACCAGCGCATGGAGGTGCTCCAGGCTGGAATGGACCCCGCCGTCGGAGACCAGGCCGATCACGTGCACCCGGTCACTCGCCATGAACGCGTCACGCAGCGCCTCGTTGTCGGCGAGCGCCCCGCTCTCGGCCGCCGCGTCGATCCGCGTCAGGTCCTGCATGACGATGGTGCCCGCCCCCAGGTTCAGATGGCCGACCTCGGAGTTGCCCATCTGGCCGTCCGGGAGCCCCACGGCGCGGCCGCACGCGGTCAGCGTCGTGGTGGGGTACGCCGACCAGAGCTCGTCGAAGACCGGCGTGTGCGCCTGGGAGACGGCGTTGCCCGGCCCCGGTCCGGCGAGACCCCATCCGTCGAGGACGATGAGCACCGCCCGCGGCGCCGGGAGCTGAGCCGGGCCGTCGGCGAGCGGCGTCACCGGCTGACCGCGGCCACGATCTCCGCGAAGGAGTCCGGGTCGAGGCTGGCGCCCCCCACCAGGCCGCCGTCGACGTCCGGCAGGGCCAGCAGCTCGGCCGCGTTGTCCGCCTTGACGCTGCCGCCGTAGAGGATGCGGGTCCGAGCGGCCTGATCGCGGCTGCGGTCGGCGACGAGCGCCCGGACGAACGCGATCGCCTCCTGGGCCTGTTCGGCGGTCGCCACCTGCCCGGTGCCAATGGCCCAGATCGGCTCGTAGGCGATGACGACATCCCCCAGCCGGTCGGTCTGCACCCGCGCCAGGGCCTCCTGGACCTGGTGGCGGAGCTTGCGCTCGGTGTCGCCACGCTCGCGCTCCTCCTCGGTCTCGCCGACGCACAGGACCGGCAGAAGCCCGCCGTCCAGCGCTGCCGGCACCTTCTGGGCCAGCGCCTTGTCGGTCTCGCCGAAGTACTCGCGGCGCTCTGAGTGCCCCAGGATCACCCCCTGGACGTCGAGCTCGGTCAGCATCGGGGCCGAGACCTCGCCGGTGAAGGGGCCCTCCGGGGCCTGGTGCATGTTCTGGGCATAGACCGCCACCCGCGAGCCGCGCGTGGAGTCGACCATCGCCTGCAGCGCGGTGAACGTGGGGCAGATGGCGACATCGACCCCGTCCGCGGAGGAGACCCGCGGCAGCAGGGCCGCGATGAACTCCTCGGCCTGCTCGATCGTCTTGTGCATCTTCCAGTTGCCGGCGATCAGCGGCGTGCGCTGGGGGGCGTCTCGGTCCACGGTCATTGCAGCACGTCTACCCCGGGCAGCGACTTTCCCTCCAGGAGCTCGAGCGAGGCGCCGCCGCCGGTCGAGAGATGGGTGACCTTGTCGGCCAAACCGAAGCGTTGGAGGGCAGCCACCGAATCGCCTCCCCCGACCACGGTGACCGCCGCCGTCCGGGCGACCGCCTCGGCCACGGCACGCGTCCCGGCGGCGAACGGCGGGAGCTCGAAGGCGCCCATCGGCCCGTTCCAGAAGACCGTGCCGGCGGTGGCGACGATGGTGGCGTAGGCATCGGCGCTGCGGGGGCCGATGTCGAGGCCCATCATCCCGTCCGGCACCTCGACGCCCTCGATCGGCACCGGGGTCGCGTCAGCGGCGAACCGCTCGGCGCAGACCAGATCCCCGGGCAGCTCGATGGCGGCGCGATCGTCCCCCCCGGCGGAGGCGATCAGCTCCCGGGCCAGCTCCACGTCCTCGCCCGCGCATAGCGAGCTTCCGACCGCGTGCCCCTGCGCCTTGAAGAACGGAAAGCACATGGCGCCGCCGATCAGGATCGTGTCGGCCACCGTCTCGAAGCGCTCGATGACGCCGATCTTGTCCGAGACCTTGGCTCCACCCAGCACCGCCACCAGGGGACGCGACGGGTTCTCGAGCAGACCGGTTAGGGCGCTGACCTCGCGCTCCAGCAGCAGACCGGCGGCCCGCTGGTCGATGAGCCGGGCCACCCCGTCGGTCGAGGCGTGGGCGCGATGGGCGGTGCCGAAGGCGTCGTTGACGTAGACGTCGCCGAGCCGGCCCAGGCCGGCGGCCAGGTCCGGGTCGTTCTTCGTCTCCCCCGGCTCGAACCGGACGTTCTCCAGCAGCAGCACCTCACCCTCGCCCAGCCCATGCGCGAGCTGCTCGACCTCCGGACCGCGGACCCCGGGCGCCAGCTTGACCGGCACGCCGATCAGCTCGGCGAGCCGTCCGGCCACCGGCCGCAGCGACAGGCCCGGTTCGCGGTCCTTCGGACGCCCCAGGTGCGAGACGAGCACGAGCGCGGCGCCGCGCTCCCGCAGGGCCTCGATCGTCGGCAGTGCGGCGCGGATGCGGGTGTCGTCGGCGACTGTGCCGTTGTCGAGCGGGACGTTGAAGTCGACCCTGACGAGTGCCCGCTTGCCCCGTAGCTCGCCCAGGTCGTCCAGACGTCTCACAGAAGCTGCTGCACGAGATCGGACACGCGGTTGGAGTAGCCCCACTCGTTGTCGTACCAGGAGACGACCTTGACCATCGTCCCGTCCATCACCGCGGTCAGCTGGGAGTCGACGATCGACGAGGCCGGGTTCTTGACGATGTCTGAGGAGACGATGGGGTCCTCGGTGTAGATGAGCAGGTCCTTGAGCGGGCCGCGATCGGCCGCCGCCTTCAGCGCCGCGTTGATCTCCTCCACGCTCGTCTCGCGCGCCGCCTCGACGGTCAGGTCGACCACGCTGCCGGTCGGCACGGGGGCTCGCACGGCAAAGCCGTGGAGCTTGCCGTTGAGCTCCGGGATGACCGCGCCGATCGCCTTGGCGGCGCCGGTCGACGCCGGGATGAGGTTGACCGCCGCCGCCCGGGCGCGCCGCAGGTCACGGTGGGGCATGTCCTGGAGGCGCTGGTCGGCGGTGTAGGCGTGAATCGTCGTCATCAGGCCGTGCTTGATCCGCACCGTGTCGTGGAGGACCTTGGCGATCGGCGCCAGGCAGTTGGTCGTGCACGAGGCGTTGGAGATGACCTGGTGCTGGTCGCGGTCATAGGCCTCGGCGAAGTTGACGCCGAGGACGACGGTGGTGTCTGGATCGGTGGCCGGCGCGGAGATCACGACCTTCTTGGCCCCGGCCTCGAGGTGCTTGGACGCGTTCTCCCGGTCGGTGAACAGCCCGGTGGACTCGATCACGACGTCGGCGCCCAGTTCGCCCCACGGCAGCGCCGCCGGATCGCGCTCGGCCAGCACCCGGATCTCCTTGCCGTCGACGGCCAGACCGGCACCGGTCGACTCCACGGTCCCCGGAAACGGCCCGTAGTTCGAGTCGTACTTGAGCAGGTGGGCGATCGTCTTGGGCTCGACCAGGTCGTTGACCGCGAGCCACTCGATGTCGGCGCCGCGCTCGTAGGCCGCCCGGAAGACGTTACGGCCGATTCTTCCGAAGCCATTGATTGCCACGCGTACCGCCATGCGCACTGCCTCCGTTTCCCGGCCGTCGTTCGTACGAAACCACGCCGGGACGCCAAACGCAATCACGACGGTGGCGACAGGCTACCTAAACCTCGGCCGTCGCCACATGTGGCCGCCCCCCGGCGCAGCCCCCGCCGTCAGCGACGCGACACGACCTCCACCCGCAGCCGATCCGGATCCCGCACGTAGGCGGCGTAGTAGCGCCGGCCGTACTGCGGCCGCTGGCCAGGTGGCCCGTCGTCTGAGCCGCCGTTGGCCAGGGCGGCCGCGTACGCGGCGTCGACCGCCGCCTTGCCGCTCGCCTGCAGGGCGAGATGGCCGTACCCGCCCTCCGGCGCCAGCCCACGGGCGGAGAACCAGATGAGGGCCGAGTTGATGCCGTAGGCGACGGCGTGCTCGGACTCGAACATCCGGCGGGCGCCGAGTGCGAAGAACACCGCGTCGTAGAACCGGGTGCAGCGGCCGAGGTCGGCGATCTCGAAGCCGATGTGGTCGATCACGCGGGCTCGGAGACGTCGCGATGAATCACGTCCACGAGGTAGCCGTTCTGGCCGGAGTAGCGGTCGGCGAGGTGGCGAGCGATGGCCACCGAGCGGTGGCGCCCGCCGGTGCAGCCGATGGCGATGACGAGGTGAGCCTTGCCTTCGGCTAGGTACTGGGGCAGCAGATAGTCGAGCAGCGGGTGCAGATGCTCGTAGAACGCGTCGAGGGCGCCGTTGCGGTTGATGTACTGGACGATCTCCGGATCGGCTCCCGTCAGCGGGCGCAGCTGTGACTCGTAATGGGGGTTGGGCAGGAAGCGCACGTCGAAGAGGAGGTCGGCGTCCCGGCTGGCCCCGTACTTGAAGCCGAAGCTCTGGAACGTGATGGCCAGCCGGCCCGGGGTGCGGGTGGGAAACAGCTCGTCGGTCAGCCGGCGGCGGAGCATCGCCGCCGTCAGGCCGGTCGTGTCCAGCACGACGTCGGCGCGCTCGCGCACGGGGGCGAGCAGCTCCCGTTCGCGCCTGATCCCCTCGGCGACGCTGCCGCTCGGCGCCAGCGGATGGCGGCGGCGGGTCTCCTTGTACCGCGTCAGCAGCGTCTCCTCGTCGGCCTCGAGGAAGACGACACGGTGGCGAACACCGCTGGTCCGGAGGTCGTCGAGCATCGCCACCAGGCCCTCGAAGTAGGTCCCGCCCCGGGCGTCGGAGACGACGGCGGCGCGCGCCACCTTCGAGCCGGCGTGCCGGAAGAGGTCGACGAGCGACCGGATCATCTCCGAGGGCAGGTTGTCGACGCAGAAGTACCCCTCGTCCTCGAAGGCGGCCATCGCCGTCGACTTGCCCGCGCCGGAGAAGCCGGTGATCACCACCAGGTCGCTGAGCGCGGACGCTTCCATCAGACCTTAAAGCTTGACGATCTGCGCGGACATGGGTGGTCAGGCGCTACGACGATGGACAGGTGCCCTGTGTGCCACCATGACCGGCGTGCTTCGCCGCCGCGCGTGCATCGCCCTCGTGGCGGCGCTGGGATTCTCACTGCCCGCCGCCACGGCCGCCCGTGCCGACACGGTGACCGCGGCGGCCGCGGGCTCCGCCAGCGGCCGGCCGATGACCCCCGGCTTCGTGGGCGTCTCCTTCGAGTACCGGGCGCTGAACCAGTACACGGGGCGCAGCCCGCTCGCGATCGACCCGGTCCTCCTCCGGCTCGTCGCCGGCCTGGCCCCCGGGCAGTCGCCGGTCATCCGCGTCGGCGGCAACAGCACCGACGGCAGCTGGTGGCCGGAGCGCGGGGTCGTACCCCCGGGCGGGATCTACTACCCCATCACCCGGGGCTGGCTGCGGACGACCCAGGCCCTGGCCAAGGACCTCAACGCCAAGCTCATCCTGGGGATCAATCTCGCCGCCGGGCGGCCGACGATCGCCGCCGCCGAGGGCCGGGCGCTGCTGAGCGGCATCGGCCGCCGGTACATCCAGGCGCTCGAGATCGGCAACGAGCCGGATCTCTACGGCGTGTTCCCGTGGTACACCGACCGCCGCGGCCACACCCACCGCGCCCGGGGCCGGGGCTATGACATGGCTGCCTACACCAAGCAGTTCACGCAGTGGAGCCGGGTGCTGCCGAACCTGCCCCTCGCCGGCCCGGCGATCTCCGGCCCGGCCTGGATGGGCGGACTGCGGCACTTGATGGCCGCCGAGCCCCGGCTCAAGCTCGTCACCTACCACCGGTATCCGCTGCGCGCGTGCACGACCGACCCCAGCGCCACGGCGTATCCGTCGATCTCCAACCTCCTCGCGGACAACTCGTCGGCCGGGCTGGCGGCGCCGCTGGCGGCGTACGCAAGGACGGTGCACGCCCGCCGGCTCCCGTTCCGGGTGGGCGAGATGAATTCGGCGTCGTGCGAGGGGGCCAAGGGCGTCAGCGACACCTTCGCCTCGGCGCTGTGGGCGCTGGACACGATGTTCAACTTCGCCGCCGTGGGGGTCGACGGCGTCAACTTCCACATGCTCCCGGGCTCCAACTACGAGCTGTTCACGATCTCGCAGACGTCTTCCGGCGCCTGGCAGGCGTTCGTCCGTCCCGAGTACTACGGGCTGATGATGTTCGCCCAGGCGTTCCCCCCCGGCGCCCGGCTGCTGCGGGTGAGCACGTCGCCGGCACCGGTCAAGGTGTGGGCAACGACGGGGACGGACGGGACGGAGCGGATCACGCTCATCAACCAGGACACGCTCTCCGCGCACAACGTGTCGGTCTCGGTACCGGGCGCCGGCACGATTGGCTCGGTCGAGACCCTGCAGGCGCCCAACGTCAGCTCGACGGACGACGTGACCATCGGCGGGCAGTCGTTCGGGTCCGCGACGACGACCGGAACGCTGCCGGCAGCGCCGTCGATGCAGCCCGTCGCCCCGGCCGCCGGCTCCTACACCGTCTCCTTGCCGGCGGGGAGCGCGGCGCTGCTGACCATCCCCCCGGCCCCCGCCCCGGCACCGGCCAGCGGGGGCGGCGGCTCCGGGCTGTAGCTCAGACTCCCGTCTTGTGCAGCTCGCGGTACATCTCGCGCGCGAGCTTGCCCGGCAGCCCGGGCACCGACTCCAGCTCCTCCCGTGAGGCGGTGAGGATCGCATCCGGCGAGCCGAAGTGCGCGAGCAGGGCGCGCTTGCGCGCCGGCCCCACGCCGGGCAGGTCGTCCAGCACAGAAGCGGTCATCGCCCGGTCGCGGCGGATCCGGTGATGGGTGATGGCGAAGCGGTGGGCCTCGTCGCGCACGCGCTGCAGGAGCTGGAGCTCCGGGGTGTCGTGGGCGAGCACGAGCGGCTGCGCGCGACCCGGGATGAACACCTCCTCGATGCGCTTGGCCAGCGAGATGACGGTGACGCCGCGCTCGCGGAAGCCCTGGAGCGCGCGCAGGCCGGCCGCCAGCTGCCCCTTGCCGCCGTCGATGACGACGACGTTGGGCAGGGCGGCGAAGCTGGGGTCGTAGTCCTTGTCATTCGGAGAGACGTCGCGCTGCTGCTCCCAGCGGGCAAACCGGCGGCCGAGCACCTCCTCCATGGCGGCGAAGTCGTCCGGGCCGTAGTTGGATGGGTGCGAACTTTCTCCATTCGTGCCCACCCTCCGCGCGTTGTCACCAACGGTGAACACCCGGAAACGCCGGTAATCGGACTTCTTCGGCGCGCCGCCCTCGAACACGACCATCGAGGCGACGGTGTTCGTGCCCATCAGGGTGGAGATGTCGAAGCACTCGATCCGCAGGGGGATCGTGTCCAGGCCCAGTGCCTGCTGGAGACCGTCCAGCGCCTCGACGCGCTGCTGACGGCGGCGCTCGGATCGGAGCTTCTCCTGATCGATGGCCAGCTTCGCGTTGCGCTCGGCCAGCTCCAGGATCCGCCGCTTGTCGCCCCGCTCCGCCGGGCGGATCTCGACGATGCCGCCGCGGCGGGCAGTCAGGGCCTCCGCCAGGTCCGGCCGTGGACCGAGCTCGCGCTGGACGACGACGAGCGGCGGCACGGACATCGCGCTCGCGTAGTACTGGAGGATGAACGCCTCCGCGACCTCGTCGAGCCCGGCGCCGGCGGTGTTGTCCAGGTAGAAGCTCTGGCGATCGGACAGGACTCCGTCGCGGATCTGGAAGACCTGGGCATTGGCCTCGCCGTCGGCGAGGGCGACCGCGATCGCGTCCATCGAGCCGTCGCCGTCGTGGGCGACCCGCTGGCGCTCGAGCAGCGAGCGGACCGCCCGCAGGCGATTGCGCTCACGGGCGGCGTCCTCGAAGCGCTGCTCGGCCGCGGCCAGTCGCATCTCATACTCCAGCTCGCGCTCGATCTCCTTGTAGCGCCCCGACAGGAAGGCGATGACGCCGTCGATGGCCTTGCGGTACCCCTCGCGGTCGACATAGCCGACGCAGGGAGCCTCGCACCGCTTGATGTAATAGTCCAGGCAGGGCGAGCCGCTGCGCCGGCCCGGCTCCGGACCATCGCAGGAGCGGAACATGAACACCTTGCCGAGCACCTCGAGAGTGGAGCGCACCCGCTTGGCGTTGCTGTAGGGGCCGAAGTAGACCCGGTCGCGCCGGTGGCGCTCCCGGGTGAAGTAGACCCGCGGGAATGCCTCGTCGAGGGAGATGGCGATGTACGGATATGACTTGTCGTCGCGCAGGCGGATGTTGAAGCGCGGCTTGTACTGCTTGATGAAGTTCTGCTCCACCAGCAGCGCCTCGGATTCGGTATGCACGACCAGGGCCTCGATCTGGTCGATCATCGGCACCAGGTCGCGGCCGGCGCGGGTGCTGGGATTGGAGAAGTGCGACCCGACGCGCTTCTTGATCGACTTGGCCTTGCCGACGTACATGACCTTGCCGCGGTCGTTGCGAAACAGGTACACCCCGGGCTCGTCCGGGAGCTCGCGGCGCCTGTCAGCGGGGAAGATCGACATCTGGTTCGAGGATAGGACTGGTGAAGCCCACCTACAGATCGACCGAATACGACAGCGCCACGCCCGCCGCCCCCAGCACGAGCGCCATCAGCGCAAGCGTCTCCCCCACCCCGGGCGTCGCCCCCGTGGCGACGTAGCCGGGCGGTGTCGCCGAGGGCTCGAAGACGACCGCGCCGTTGGTCGGCGGGATACTCATGGCGTGGATGGTGAAGGCGAGCGCCACCACGAGCGCGATCGCCAGCGCCAGCCGCCGGCCGCGCCCGCCCCAGAGCGCGACGGCCAGCAGCCCCCCGGCGACGAGGGCCAGGAGCACGTCGGCGATGGAGTAGACCTGCCACGCATCCGGGTCGTGCGGGATCCCCTGAAGGAGGGGACTGCCCCGGTACCGGGCCAGGAATGCCGGCGAGAACTGGTGGCTCCAGGCGAGAAACAGCGACACCAGCAGGATCAGCGCCGCCGCCGTCATCAGCCAGTCGGCGAGCGTCTCTCGCAGGGCCTTGCTCACGGCGGCGGCAGTGTACGCGCCCCGGTGAGCTCGGACGTAGTCGACGGCGGCGGCGGTGTACGCGCCGCGGTGACCTCGGACGTAATGGACGGCGGGGACCACCGCGCGTAACGTGTGCGCCGATGACGAGCAACGGGCATCGCACGGCGTTCCGCACCTGCCCCCTGTGCGAGGCGACCTGCGGCCTTGCGCTGACGCTGAACGGCGAACGGATCGTCTCGATCCGCGGCGACGGCGACGACGTGTTCAGCCACGGCTTCGTCTGCCCCAAGGGCGCGGCGCTCAGGCAGTTGCATGAGGATCCGGACTGCGTCACCAGCCCGCTCATCCGCGACGGGTCCGGATTCCGGGAGGCCGGCTGGGATGAGGCGTTTGCGCTGATCGACGAGCGCCTGTCGCCGATCCTGGCCTCCGACCGCAACGCCGTGGCCGTCTACCTCGGCAACCCCACCATCCACAACCTCTCCGGCACCCTGTACTCCCGCGTGCTGCTGCGGGCGCTGTCGACGCGCAATGTCTTCTCGGCCTCGACGGTGGACCAGATGCCCAAGCAGCTGGCCTGCGCGCTGATGTTCGGCACCAGCACGACCGTGCCGGTTCCGGACATCGACCGCACCGACCATCTGCTGATGCTGGGGGCCAACCCGCTCGCCTCCAACGGCAGCCTGATGACGGCGCCGGACATGCGCGGCCGGCTGCGGGCGCTGCGCGCCCGGGGCGGCAAGCTCGTCGTCGTCGACCCGCGCCGGACCCGGACGGCGGAGGCCGCCGACGAGCACCACTTCATCCGCCCCGGGACGGACGCCCAGCTGCTGTTCGCGCTCGTCAACGTCCTCTTCGCAGACGGGCTCGCCGACCCCGGGGAGCGGCTGCAGGCGCTGTCCGAGGGCCTGGACGAGGTGCGCGCTCTGTCCGAGCCGTTCACCCCGGACGCGGTCGCCGGCGTCTGCGGGATCCCGGCCGCCGAGATCCGCCGGCTCGCCCACGAGCTCGCCTCCGCGCCGACCGCCGCCGTCTACGGCCGGATCGGCACCTGCACGCAGGCGTTCGGCACGCTGGCCAGCTGGCTCGTCGACGTGCTCAATCTCCTGACCGGCAACCTGGACTGCAAGGGCGGCGCGATGTTCCCGCTCGCCGCGGCCGGCCATTCCAACGCCGCGGGCGAGCCGGGACGCGGGCGCGGCGCCCGGATGGGCCGCTTCGCCAGCCGCGTTCGCGGCCTGCCGGAGGTGTTCGGCGAGCTGCCGGTGGCGTGCTTGGCCGAGGAGATCGACACCCCGGGCGAGGGCCAGGTGCGGGCGCTGATCACGATGGCCGGCAACCCCGCCCTGTCCACGCCGAACAGCGGACGGCTTCAGGCCGCGCTGGACTCGCTGGACTTCATGGTCAGCCTCGATGTCTACGTCAACGAGACGACCCGGCGCGCCGACGTCATCCTGCCGGCGCCGTCGCCCCTGCGCCGGGGCCATTACGACGTGGCGCTGTACCAGTTCGCCGTCCGCAACGTCGCCCACTACTCTCCGCCCGCACTGCCGGCGGAGGCCGATCTGCCGGACGAGTGGATGGCGCTTCTGCGCCTGACCGGGATTGCCGCGGGCCTGGGACCCGCCGCCGACGTGGCGGCTCTCGACGAGACCGTCGCCCGGGCAGCGATCGCACGTGAGCTCGAGACGCCGCGGTCACCGGTGGCGGGCCGCTCGGCCGAGGAGCTGCTCGAGGCGCTGGCGCCGCGCGTGGGGCCTGAGCGGCTGCTCGACCTCATGCTGCGGACCGGCCCCTACGGCGACGGCTTCGGGGCCGTCGAATCCGGCCTGAGCCTGGCCGCCCTCGAGGCCGCGCCCCACGGCGCCGACCTGGGGCCGCTCACCCCCCGGCTGCCGGACGTGCTGCGGACGCGGAGCGGGATGATCGAGCTGGCGCCGGCGCCGATCGTGGCCGACGTGCCACGCCTGCGCGAGACGCTGTCCCGCCCCGCCGAAGACCGACCGGTCCTCGTCGGCCGCCGCCAGCTGCGATCCAACAACTCCTGGATGCACAACCTGCCGATGCTCGTCCGCGGCCCCTCGGCGTGCACGCTCCACGTCCACCCTCAGGACGCGGCCCGCTACGGCCTCATCGACGGCGAGGAGGCCGAGCTGCGCACGCGGACCGGCGCCGTCACCGCCGAGGTGGAGGTCACCGACGCGGTCATGCCCGGCGTCGTCAGCCTCCCCCACGGCTGGGGGCACGGCGAGGGGACGGGCCTGACGGTGGCCGCCGCCCACGCCGGCACGAACTCCAACGTCCTGGCCGACGAGCTGCTGATCGACGCGGTCTCCGGCAACGCCGTGCTCAACGGGATTCCGGTGACGCTCGCGCCGGCACCCGCGCCGGCATCGGCAACGGTGCGAGTGCCGACGGTGTGATGGGCGGCGGCCGGCGTGGCGACGGCGGCGGGGCGGCCGGCGGGGCGGCGGGCGGTGGTGCGGCGGTGCGGCCGTGCGGCGGCGGCCGGCGGTGCACGATCTGGCGCACCCCGCACGCTGAAAACCGGAGCAACGGGGCGAAGGACGCCGGTGACCGCCCCGGCCCGCCGGGCCGCCGGGCCGCCGGGCCGCCCCCTCGTGCAATCCCGTCGCTGCTGTCGTTCGTCCCGCCCCCGGCTCCGAGGCGCCCTCGTCAGGACGAACATCTGGCAACGACGACGGTCAGGCACGCGGCGCCGCCGGCGCCCCGGCCCGCGCGAGCATGCACCCTGCGCCAAATCCCGACCCCGCCCCAGGATCTGGCGCATCCCGGGGGCCACGCCTGCGTGTGGTGCCAAATCATTCCGGCGGTGCACGATCTGGCGCACCACGCACGCTGAAAACCGGAGCAACAGCGCGAAGGGACGCCCGTGACTGCCCCGGTCCGGCGGGCCGCCGAGCCCGCGCCCTCGTGCAATCCCGTCGCTGCTGTCGTTCGTCCCGCCCCCGGCTCCTGAGATGCCCTCGTCAGGACGAACATCTGACAACGACGACGGTCAGGCACGCGGCGACGCCGGCCACTCGACCCGCGCGAGCATGCGCCCTGCGCCAAATCCCGACCCCGCCCCAGGATCTGGCGCATCCGGGGGGCCACACCTGCGTGTGGTGCCAAATCATCCCGGCGGTGCACGATCTGGCGCACCACGCACGCTGAAAACCGGAGCAACGGGCGAAGGGACGCCGGTGACCGCCCCCGTCCGCCGGGCCGCCGGGCCGCCGGGCCGCCGGGCCGCCGGGCCGCCGGCCGGGCCGCCCTCTCGTGCAATCCCGTCGCTGCTGCCGATCTCCGCGCGTAACCCGGAGAACAGCAGCCGTTCCCCGCGCGTGCCCCGGCCCCGAAGGCCCGGCTAGTACCGCCGGGCGGCCCAGACCACGGCGAAAATGGCGTAGATCGCGCCGCCGATGAGGACCAGCCAGGCGACAGAGCCGGCCGGGCTGGCCCAGAGGCGCGAGGTCGCGGTGAGCGTGACCGCCAGGACCATGATCGCGCCGTAGAGCAGGGCGCGTCGTCGGTCGCCGAGGAGGTACAGCGAGTTGCGGCGCTCGCGGTAGATGATCGACCCCACCCAGCCCAGCGCGGCCAGGAAGATGAGATAGACCGCGGTGAGCACCACGCTGCCCCCGGTGCCGCCGCCCGGAGCGAACGCGACCACGGCGGCGAGGGCCAGGATGATGAGGATGTTGCGAGCGGTGGAGCTGACCTTCATACAGGAAGCGTACGCCGCTCCGGCGCGGCGCTGTGCTCCCGGGGCTGCGTCCGCTGTGAAGCAGCTCCCTGCGAGGCCGCCCCGCCGCCGGCCTCGGCGGCCGGCACCCGGCTCGTGGCCCGCTCCCCGGCCGCGTCCGCACCAGCCAAGGGCTCGGCCGCGAACCGATATCCGACCCCGAAGTGGGTGTGGACGTACCGCCACTCCGGAGAGATGGCCTCGAGCTTCTGGCGCAGCTTGCGGACGAACACGTCGACCGAGCGGTCGCCGCGCACCATCGTGTAGCCCCAGACGCGCTGGTAGATCTCCTCACGCTCCAGGACCCGGCCCTCGGCCGCGGCCAGCTGGGCGAGAAGCTCGTACTCCTTGCGGGAGAGCCCAACGGCTCGCCCGGCCGCGTAGGCATCGAACCGGTCACGGCGGATGCGCAGCTCGCCGACCTCCAGAACCTCGTCCTCGGCCGGCAGCTCGCCCACCCGCCGGCGGCGCAGCACCGCTTCCACGCGGGCGATCAGCTCGTCCGGGTGACACGGCTTGGTGATCCAGTCGTCGGCCCCGCCGCGCAAAGCCCGCACCCGGTCGGCGACCGGTGCCGGGCGGCTGCAGGCGAGCAGCGCCAGGCCCGGAATCCGCTCCGACACCCATTCCAGGTAGTCGAGGCCGGTGATCGCCGGGTTGACGATGAGCGCGTGGAGCTTGAGGGCGGCCAGCTGGTCCGGCGCAGCGGCGTAGCCGATCATCTGGCTGTCCCACCGCATCGCGGCAAACCTGCGACCCAACACTGTCATCAAGCCGCTGTCGTCGTCGATGAGCGTGATCCTGCGTGCCGACGTCTGGCCGGGCCGGAGCATCGTGTTTTCCAGTGTAGTGGTGCGGTCCGACGGCTCGCCGCGCCTGTCCCCAATCAGCCCGCGACCGTCTCCCAGCGCTCGTAGAGCTCGGCGACGATCCGCTTGGCCTCATCGTGACGGGCCGTGGACCGAGCCGTGGCCTCCGGGGTGGCCCAGGCGGCCGGATCTGACAGCTCGTCCTCCACGACGCGCAGCGCCGCCTCGGCCGCCTCGATCTCAGCCTCGAGCCGGCGTTCCCCCCTGCCGCCGTTCTTCGGCTTCGGCGGGGTCCGCTTCCGGCCAGCACCGCCGTTTCCGGGGGCCTTC
Organism: Solirubrobacteraceae bacterium; assembly: GCA_035551855.1. Taxonomy (GTDB): domain Bacteria; phylum Actinomycetota; class Thermoleophilia; order Solirubrobacterales; family Solirubrobacteraceae; genus Palsa-465. Next base: position 12,171 of record DASZMK010000095.1, on the reverse strand, counting down.
CCGCCCCTGCCGGCGCCGGCGCCGGCCTCGGCAAGCCGCGTGCCGCTGCCGGCGCCGGCCTCGGCACGTGGCTTGGAGACCACCGGCTTCGGCGGGACCGTCTTGGCCGCTGTAGCCGGGCTCTTCGCCCGCTCGGCCCGGACGCGCACGTATTCCGGCCAGCCCCCGACATAACTGTGCAGCTCCCGGTCCTCCAGGGCGATCGTCCGGGAGCCGATCGCGTCGAGCAGCGCCCGGTCGTGGGAGACGAGCAGGAGCGACCCCGGGAAGCTCCGGAGCGCCGCCTCCAGCGCCTCGCGGCTCTCGAGGTCGAGATGGTTGGTGGGCTCGTCGAGGATCAGGACGTTGGCGCCGGACTGGACCAGGATGGCCAGTGACAGGCGGCGTCGCTCGCCTCCGGACAGCCCGTTGAGCGGCTTGTCGGCGTCCTCGCCGGAGAACAGGAAGCGGCCGAGGAGGGCGCGGGACTTGCCGGGGGTCAACCCGGTTGCGTGCTGTGCCGCCTCCACCACGGTGCGGGCAGCCTGATGACTCCGGGGGCGCCCAGCTGCGCGCGAGGCCGGACGCCGACCGGGCGACTCCGGAGCCGCCGACAGCTCCTCGGCGTGCTGAGAGAGGAAGCCGACCTTGACGTTGTGTCCGGTGCGGAGCTTCCCCGTCTCCAGGTCCCGCATTCCGGCCAGCGTCTCGATCAGGGTCGTCTTGCCGGCGCCGTTGGCGCCGACCAGCGACACGTGCTCGCCGCGCTCGAGCCAGAGCTCGGCGTCGTGGAGCAGCTGCTTACCGCCAGCATGCAGATCCGCATGCTCGAGCTCAAAAATCACCCGCCCGCTGCGCTCCGGAGGCTTGAACGCGAACTCGAGCGCGGCCCCTTCGGTGGGATCCGCCGAGATTCGCTCCATCCTGTTGAGCTTCTTGACCCGCGCCTGGGCCTGGCGGGCGCGGGTGCCGGCGCGAAACCGGGTGACGAACCGCTCCAGCCGCTCGATCTCGGCCTGCTGGCGCTCGATGGCCCGGCCGAGCGCCAGCTCCCGGGCCGCTCGCTCCCGGCGCCATTCGTGCCAGGTCCCGGCGAAGAACTTGCCGCGGCCACCCTCCAGCTCCAGGACCGAGGTGCCCACCGACTCCAGGAACCAGCGGTCGTGGGCGACCAGCACGATCGCCGCGTCCAGGCTGACCAGGTGCGCCTCGAGCCACTCCAGCGAGGCGATGTCCAGATGGTTCGTCGGCTCGTCGAGCAGGAGCAGGTCCGGCGCGCCGGCCAGGGCCCGGCCGAGCGAGGCCCGGGTCAGCTCCCCGCCGGAGAACGTGTCGAGCTGACGATCGAGGTCGGCGTCGTCCTGGAAGCCCAGCCCGTGCAGCGTCGCCAACGCCCGCTCGCGCCAGCCGTAGCCGCCGGCGTGCTCGAGCCGTGCCTGGGCACGCGAGTAGCGCTCCAGGGTCGCGTCGTCATGGGCGCCGTCGGCCATCGCCTGCTCGAGCGTGGCCAGCTCCTGCTCGATCGCCACCAGCTCCGGGGCTCCCGAGAGGATGTAGTCGCGCAGCGACAGGCCCCGTTCGCGCGGCGGCCGCTGGTCGTGGAGCGAGACCTTCGCACCCTTGGCCAGCACGAGCTCGCCGAAGTCGACCGAGGCCTCACCGGCCAGCATCCGCAGCAACGTCGTCTTGCCGGCGCCGTTGCGTCCGGACAGGGTCATCCGGTCGCGACGCTCGAGCTTGAACGAGACTCCGCGCAGCAGGGGCTCGCCGGCGACGTCCTTCCCCATGTCAGATGCGATGACAACCGCCACGCACGTGATGGTAGGAGGGTGGGCTGAGTCCTATCCGTGGGTAGGATCGCCGTCGTGCCCAGACCGAGACTCCGGCGCCGGCCTGATTTCGCCGCCGTTCCCCCGCGCGAGCTGCCGTCGGCGCGGACCGTGCTCGTTCCGGATCGCGGCGAGTTCTTCCTGCGAGACACCGGGGACTCGGATCCCACCCACCCAACTGCCAATCGCCCGGTCGTCCTGCTGCTCCACGGATGGATGGTCAGCGCCGACCTCAACTGGTGCGGGGCCTACGACGAGCTGGCCGAGGCCGGCTATCGCGTCCTGGCGATCGACCATCGCGGCCACGGGCGGGGGCTGCGCGCGTTGACGCCGTTCCGCCTGACCGACTGCGCCGCCGACGCCGCCGCCGTGCTGCGCCGGCTCGACACCGGCCCGGTGACCGTCGTCGGCTACTCGATGGGTGGCGTGATCGCCCAGCTCATGGCGCGCGACCACCGGGACGTCGTCAGCGGCGTCGTCCTCAGCGCGACCTGCCAGCACTTCCAGGATCCGCAGACGCGGCGGGTGTGGCGATGGATGGGCGCCGTGGGCCTGATGCTGGGGCTCTCGCCGCGCTGGTTCTACACCGCCGGTCTCCGGCAGCAGGGGATCGCGCTCGATGAGCGGACCGCGTGGTGGCTGTCGGAGCTCACGCGCCACGAGGCGCGAGACGTGGCCGAGGCCGGACGCGAGCTGGGCCGGTTCGACTCGCGGCCGTGGCTGCGCGGGATGGCCCGGATTCCGGCGGCGATGGTCATGACGACGCGGGACGGCGCCGTGCCGCCGCACAAGCAGCGCGAGCTCGCGCAGGCGATCGGCGCGGAGATGTTCGAGGCGGACATCGACCATCTGGAGGTCACGACCCGGGCGGCCGAGTTCAACCCGCCGCTGCTGTCGGCCGTGGCGGCCGTGGGCGTACCGCGGAGCGCCGCGGCCGCCCTCTGATCGGTTACGCTTCAGGCGTCATGCGCCGCGCCCGGATCCTGATCGTCCTGACGACCCTGGTCGGCAGCCTGCTCACCTTCACCCCCGCCGCACTCGCCCACACCGGCAACGGCGGCCAGGGCTGGTGGGGGGAGACGACCGATCCCCAGGTCACCACGGCCATGTTCGCCACGATCGCCTTCTTCCCGCTGGTGATCATCGTCTTCTCGGTCATCCAGTCCTGGTTGAACAAGCGCCAACACGCTCGCGAGGACGCCGAGCGGGCCCGCGCCGTCAGCGCGGAATGGCGTGGCGGCTGGTAGTTCTCGCCGTTTACTCCTCCGCTCCGCGGGCCGCGACAGGCGCCTGATCGGCGGCGTCCTCGGTAGCTGCGCCGTCCTCCTCCGCGATGCCCATCCGCGCCATCGCGACCGGCTGAAGGATCGGCACCAGCACGACCGGGACGAGCAGCGGCAGGAGCATGAGGTGCAGCCAATCCCACAGCGTGTTGCCGGTGAAGCCCGTCCACGCCCAGGGAATGGTGTAGCCGGCGATGACGACGAGGACGAACGCCGCGCCCACGGCGGCGGCCACCGTCACGTGCCGGCGCCGCCAGCTCGAGCGCAGCTCGATGAACACCGGAACCAGCACGACCGCCAGCGGCAGCGCCGCCAGGTTCAGCCAGTCCCAGAGGCTATTGCCGACGAAACCAGTCCACGCCCACGGGACGGCGTACCCGGCGACGACGATGATCACGAACACGAGGCCCAGCCCCGCCCACGCGAGCTTCATCGTCGGTCCCATCGTGGAGCGATGCCGCAGCCACAGTGGCAGCAGGACGGCGGCGATCGGCAGCAGGAGCAGGTGGAGCCAGTCCCACAGGGTCGCCGTCTGGCCGTTGACGCCGGTCCACGACCAGTGTTGTCCGTAGCCGCCGTACACGATGACGACGAGGACCACGACCCCCAGGGCGATCCAGCCGACCCGGCCCGCAACCTCCTGGCGGCTCGTGTGGTCGTCTGACGCCGTCCGGCCCTCGGACACAGCGCGTTGCTCGGAAATCATCCGCTGTTCGGACACTGTGCGTTCCCCCTTTCACGGTCAGATCCTGAACACAGGCAGCAGCCTCTGTTCGTGCTCGGCGTCAATCCGGGCGATCACCTCCACATGCTCCTCCAGCCCCGAGCCGCGCAGCTTCTCGGCGAGAAGCTCGTCGATCTGGAATATGCCGGCGCTGTTGGACATCTGGATCTCCACCCGGACCGCGCGATCGCGTCCGGGGGATATTTTGACCTCTTCGATCGCGTACGCCGAGAGCGAGTGGATGTTGTGCTGGCCCGCCTCGAACGGGATGCGCGAGCGGCCCCTCGCCATGTCGAGCGCATCGGCGACCCGGACGATCCCGGCTTCAAGCGTGAAGGGCGCGCCGTCGGAGCGATGGCCGATGATCGCGTGCATCGTCTCGGCGACGATGACGGACCGCTCCGGCTCCTCGTAGGCGTCGGTGAGCAGCGAGCCCAGCTTGTCGGCGGTCAGGAACAGGCTGTAGCGCTCGTGGTCGGCCCGGTGGATGGACATGCCGACGCAGTGCATGAGGCAGCCGGCGGCGACGACCACCTCGGCATCGCGCTCGGACATGGCGAAGTCGGTGACGATGCTCGGCGTCACCCCGCGCCGGAACAGCAGGCGCGCCAGCCGCAGACCGATGTTGAGGACGATCTGGATGTGCACCCAGCTGTGGTCGCTCATGGCGAGCCGCCGCGCGGCGTTGACCGCCGAGACGTGCCACCAGGCCTTGAGCTGATCATCGGCGTTGGCGGCGGCCAGGAGCCGCTCGAGCTGTCGGTTGCCGCGCGTGGGGGCGCGGAGGCGGACTTCGGCGATCGCCTCCCGCGGCGAGATGACGGGCCCTGGGCTCACGACTTCCGAGCTTCTAGCAGCACGCCCTCGCGGATGCCGCCCCGGCCCACCGTCAGCGTCGTCTGCAGGAGGCGGGCCGCCCCCGCCAGGATCAGCAGGCCGGCGGGCAGCAGCCGGGCGCGCTGCGGGTCGATGGCAAAGCGGCGGGCCACCGCGGCGGCGGGCTCGCCCGTCAGGACGACGAGCGATCGCTGCAGGGCGGCTGCGTCAAGGACGGGGCCGGCGACCCGCGACAGCGAGGTGGCGCTCCCGCCGACCGCCACGGCCACCGCCGGCCGGGGAGGCTTGTGACCAGCGAGCGCCCGCTCCACGTCGGCCCGCGCCGCCGCCAGCTCGGCCGCCGTTGGCGGATCGGATTCCAACCCGCGCTGGACGAGCGCTCCGGAGCCGACGGGCACGGACGCCCACCAGGAGATGCGATCCGGCGGGTGTCCGACCACGATCTCCGATGAGCCCCCGCCGACGTCAATCACTCCCAGCTCCCCGTCCAGGGGTGTGTCCAGCATCGTGGCGGCACCGAGGAAGGCCAGGCGCGCCTCCTCGGCCGCCGAGACGATCCTGACCTCGAGCCCGGTCGCCCGCGCAATCGCCTCCACGAGCTGGGCGCCGTTGGCCGCGGTGCGCACGGCCGCCGTGGCCACGCCGCGGAGCTCGGCGGAGCCATGCTGCCGCGCCACCGCGAGCTGGCGCAGCACCACCCCCGCCACCTCGCTGATCTTCTCGTCGGCGATGACACCCCCGGCCTGCAGCCCGCGGCCCAGATGGGTGAACGCCCGCTCCTGGTGGACTTCCACGAGCCCGGTGGTGTCGCAGTCGGCGACCAGCAATCGCGTCGTATTGGAGCCGATGTCGATGCAGGCGGCGCGCACGCCTACACGAGCGACCGCGAGCCGGGGACGCCCGCCTCATCCTCATCCGGAGCCGGCCCGCCCGGCGGCGCGCCGCCGCCGCGCCCGCCGGCCCGGTGCAGCACGACCGGCACCGCCAGCGCGAACGCCAGCGAGCCGGCGGCGGCCACTCCAAATGCCACGCGCGACGTCGCCAGAGCGGTGATCACCCCGCCGAGCAGGATCCCCAGCCCCGGAGCAAGCTGCGAGATCGAGTCGTTCAGGCTCATGACGAGGGCCATCCACTGCTCGGAGGCCTGTTCCTGCACCGCGGTCTTGGCCGCGATCGACTCGACGCCGTTGCCCATCCCGGCGAGAGCGGCACCGATCACGGCGACGACCAGCGTGGGCGCGACCGCCATCACGGCGAAGCCGGCCGCCAGCGAGAGACCGCTCGCGGCGACCAGGATCGCCGTCGTCTGGCGTCGCCACCGGGCATACGCGGCGCTGCCCGCGACCGCGCCCAGCCCCCACGCGCTCATCAGCGCCCCGTAGCCGCCCGGTCCAGCCTTGAGAGTGTGCTGCGCGTACACGACCTCAACCGGGATCGTAACGGTGAAGAAGACAAGCCCCACGGCCTGCACCCAGAGCAGTCGTGACAGCAACCGGTCACGGCGCACCTGCGTGAGGCCGTCGGCCAGCCGGCCGAGGCCGGACCCGTCGGGCGGCCGGGCGTCCGGCAGCGCCGTGATCGCCAGCACGAGCGCGATGCCGGCGAACAGGCCGCAGTTGACGAGCAGGGCCGCGACCGTGCCGCCGGCGGCGACGACCAGCCCGCCGATCGCCGGTCCGGCCATGAAGGCCGCCGAGAAGCCGAAGTTCGAGACCGCGTTGCCCTCGTGCAGGAGATCCAATGGCTTGAGGATCTGCGTGCGGGCGGCGGCGGCGAGAGAGCGAGCCGTGGCGGCGACGATCCCATCGGCGAGTGCCAGCGCGAGCACCGGAATCAGCGCGAAGTGATGCGTGAACCAGGCCAGGACGCCGAACAGGGCTGCCTCCAGCGCGTAGAGCCCCGGAAGCACGCGACGGAGGGCGCTGCGATCCAGGCGGGCGACCATCGGCGGCGACAGCAGCGCCGGGAGGAACTGCGCCGAGATGAAGAACGCCGTCGACCCCAGTGCGCTCTGCGTCTGGCGATAGACGAGCACCGAGAGGGCCAGCGTTCCGACCGACCACGCGAGCTCGTTGAGCACGTAGGCGGCCACCAGCCGCCGGAACACCGGCAGGCGCAGACACTGAGTCACCTCGCGGACCCCCTGCAGATCAGGCTCGGTAGCACCGGGCTCTCCCTCGTTGGCGCGCGCAGCCGCTGTGCCCCGGACCGCTCCCGCAACGGACGCACTCGTCAATCCTAATCGACGCGGGCGCCGAGGCCGAGTCAGACTGAGGCCGGGTGCGAGTTTGGGCTGTCATGCTGCGGCGCGCATCATGTCGCTTCACGCACTTCTGCAGCCGTCCGGTGATCCTTCTTGCCGACCACGGGCGCTCCGCCGGTGCGGTGTCAACCGTCGTGGCCGCGTTCCCGGGCGGCGCCTGGTCGCGCTCTGCCTGGCCGTCGCCGCCCTGATCGTGACCGGGTGCGGCTCACACGCGGCCGCTCCCGGCGCCGCGGTCGCAGCCAGCAGCGGCTCCGGCGGCTCGGCGCTCTCGGCAGCCCACCCCCAGGCGGTCGAGCCGACGGCCGGAGCGCAGGCGGCCGTCGCCGGTGCCGGTGCCGGCGCCGGCGCCGCGCCCATCGGCGACCCCACCGCCCACGCGGTGTCGCTGGCCGAGGTCAGGCGCGAGCTGAAGATCGTCCACGAGCTCAACGCCCTGCAACCCGGCCAGGGCTTCGTGTTCCCCATCGCGCCGACGACGGTGGCCGAGCCGGCGTCGACGTGGGAGCCGGACATGGGGGTTGACATCGCGACCCGGGGGACGGCGTGCGGGCCCAACGCGCTGGAGGTGGCGGTGACCAACGGGGTAATCGTGCAGGAGGGCATTTCCGGCTTCGGGTCCCAGGCGCCGGTTCTGCGGGTGGTGGGAGGTCCCCTGACCGGCCGCTTCATCTATTACGGGCACGCGCAGCCTGCGCTCGTGCCGGTGGGGACCGTCGTCCAGGCCGGTCAGCCGATCGCCGAGGTGGGATGCGGCGATGTCGGCATCTCCACCGGGCCGCACCTGGAGATCGGGATCAGCGCGGTCAACGGGCCGACATGCTGCCCCGGCTACCGCCAGACTTCGCCGGCGCTGGAGAACCTGCTCGCCCGCCTCTACGCGGGCGGCTGACCGAATGTCCGGCGGACGGCCCGGGCGCCGGCGGCCGCGGCCTCGGTGAACCCGTAGGTGCCCTCGTCGCGCAGCTCCGTGGCGGCCGCCACCAGCGCCTGGACGGCGGCGAACGCGAACGCACCGCCCACCGAGATCCGGCTGACGCCGAGCCGGGCCAACTCGGCGACCGACGGTGTCCCCGGCCGGGCCAGCACGTTGACCGGGCGATCGACGGATCTGACGATCGCCTCGATGTCCTCCGGGCGCGTCGGCCCGGGCGCGTAGAGAACGTCGGCTCCGGCCTCCTGGAAGGCCTGCAGGCGGGCGATGGTGTCCTGGAGGTCCGGACGGTCGTGGATGTGGTTCTCGGCTCTCGCCGTCACGACGAGGCGCGCGTCGGCCGCGTGGGCCGCCTCCACCGCGGCGGCGACGCGCTCGGCGGCGAGCCGCCGGTCATAGATCCCGGCGTCGGGAGAGAAATCCTCGATGGAGAATCCGGCCAGCCCGGAGCCGACCGCTCGGCGCGCGGTCTCGGCCACGCCGGCCGGATCGTCGGCGAAGCCATTCTCCAGGTCGGCGGATACCGGCAGGTCGGTGGCCGCGACGATCTGCGCGGCGTGGGCGATCGCCTCGTCGCGCGTCACCGAGCCGTCCAGCCGGCCCAGGGAGGCGGCGAAGCCGCTGCTGGTCGTCGCCAGCGCCTCGAAGCCGAGCGAGGCGAGCAGGCGAGCCGAACCGACATCCCAGGGGTTGGGGATCACCAGCGGCGTCCCGGGACGGTGCAGCTGCCGGAAGCGGGCGGCGCGGGCGGCCTGACCGGTCATGCCCGCCCGGGGCGCTGCCGCCCCGCAAGGACGCGGGAGGGAGATGCCGCCTGGCGGGCTGGCTCCGGCTCCGGCTCCGGCAGCGTGGCGACGATCTCGTCGAGGCGGCGCCGGAAGAAGTGATGGCCCTCGTCGGGATCGACGAATACCCGGCAGCGCGGAAGGGCCACGGCGAGCTGCAGGGCATGCTCCACCGGGACCAGCGGATCGACCCCGCCATGCCAGACGTGGACCTCTGTGTCGATCTCCTCCGGCGCAAAGCCCCACGCCCGTGAGTAGGTCAGGTAGTCCTCGATCATCCCCGCGACACCATACGAGGTGGCGTCCAGGAAACTCGATGCCGCCGCCCGACGCTCGGCCGGCTCGGTCAGGCGCCGGCGCTCGGTGGGCGCGGCGTGGGCGGCGATCACGCGGTGCAGGAGCTCGGGACGGTGCCGCAGCAGCGGCAGCAGTGCGTCCCCGGCGGCGCGGCACAGGCCGGGCGCGGCGGCGAGCACCGACAGGGCGAACCGGATTCGCCGCGTCATCCCGGGCGTGCGGTGCGGCGGGCACAGGGCGAGAGCGCAGGGCGTTGACGAACTCCTCGGGCCGCTCCACCATCGGCACGTGGCCGGACCGAGCGATCTCCTCCAGGACCGCGTCGGGACGGGCGGAGAGGATCTCACCGGCCAGGCGCCTGGGGATGGTGCGGTCGTGTTGTCCCCAGAGCACGCCCATCGGCGCGGATGTCTGGGCCAGCCACGGGCGCAGGTCGCACTCGGCCACCGCCTCCAGGTCGAAGCCCGGATCGGCGGGCGCCGACGCGCCGAACCCCGGGAGGTCAAGCGTGATCACCTGCCGGTCGCGGGCCAGCCCGACGACGACGAGGCTCCAGATCTGCTGCGTGGTGGCCAATCCGTGGAGCAGCACCAGCGGGTCCCCGCGGCCGAGCTTCTGCACCGCCAGGAGCGGCTGCCTGCGCGGGTGTCCTAGGCTGGATGGATGAGCACTCAAGCACGTGCATTCTCCCTTGGACGCGAGGGTGGCGCCGACGGCTCGTTCCGCCGTCAGGAATCGGCCTTCCGGAGGTTCGTCTCCTCCGAGGACTCGCCGGAGTTCCCGGTGGAGGCGGGCCGCTATCACCTGTACGTGGCCCGGGCCTGCCCCTGGGCGCACCGCACGCTGATCGGCCGCGAGCTGATGGGCCTCCAGAAGGCGATCGGCGCCTCCTACGTCGACCCCCTCCGCGACGACCGCGGCTGGACGTTCAGCGGCGGCGAATACGCCGACCCGGTCAACGGGCTTCGCTACCTGGCCGAGGCCTACCGGGCCGCGGACCCCGGCTACGACGCGCGCGTCACGGTGCCGGTACTCTGGGACAAGGAGACGGGCACGATCGTCAACAACGAGTCGGCCGACATCCTGCGCATGCTCTCCACGGCGTTCGCGCCGCTGGCCGAGCACCCGGTGGAGCTCTACCCGCTCCACCTGCGCGAGGAGATCGACGCCCTCAACGCCCACATCTACGACACGGTCAACAACGCCGTCTACAAGGCCGGCTTCGCCACTCAACAGGCGGTCTACGAGCGGGAGGTCGCCGTCCTCTTCCAGACGCTGGATGAACTCGACGCCCGGCTCGCCCAGAACCGCTTCCTGTTCGGCTCAGACCCGCTGGAGACCGACTGGCGCCTGTTCACGACGCTCGTGCGCTTCGACGCCGTGTACCACATCCACTTCAAGTGCTCGCTCCGCAAGCTGATCGAGTACCCCAACCTGTGGCCGTACATCCGGGACCTGTATCAGTGGCCGGGCGTGGCTGAGACGGTCGCCTTCGACGAGATCCGCGCGCACTACTACCGGACGCATCCGATGATCAACCCGTCCGGGCTGATCGCGGTGCAGCCCGCCGCCGGCTTCGACGAGCCGGCCGCGCGCGGGTAGCTCAGGGCCCGCGCGGGCCCTCGCCTCGCCGCCGGCGCCCAGCGCCCAGCGCCGCGCCCGCGCTTCGCCGCCGGCGCCAGCGCCGCCCCCGCCCAGAGCGGGAAACGGCGCTAGGAAGGGCGCAACCGGCTCTCCAGACCCCATTGCCCCGGTTTTCAGCGTGCAGATTGCGACAAATCGGCGGACCGTCGGATGATTTGTCACGACGCGCAGGCTCAGCCCCCAGTCTGCGCCAAACTGCCGGGCGCTGTCGTGATTTGGCGCCTGGTGCACGGCGCAGACGCTGATCTCGCGTCCGGGCGCCGACCCGCGGCGCCGGTCTCATCCCGGCCTCCGGCCCGCGGCCCGCGGCGCCGAGGCGCCGATTCAACGCCGGCGCAGCACCCGCAGCGCCATCAGGAAGCCGAGCACCAGCGCCACGAGCGGCACCGGATTGCTCTTGACCCGCGACCACGCCACCGAGCCGATGAGCGACAGGCCCTGAATCGGCTCGCTGCCGCCTGAGGTCCCCGGCGGCGGGGTGGTCGCCGCGAAGGGCGCCTCGGCGGCCGGCGGGGGAGCCGGAGGCTCCGGGGTGCTGGCCGCCGGGGTGGGCGCCGGAGGCGCGGGCGCCGGCTGCGTCGCCGTGTCCGCCTCCGGGACCACGGCGGCCAGCTCGGCTGCGGCCAGCTCCTCGGCAGCCGGCGGCGGCGCGGACTCAGCCGCATCCGACACGGCGGGCTCCGGGGCAGCGGCGGGAGCGCCGGCGGAAGCCGGGGGAGCGTCGGAAGCCGGGGGAGCGGCGGAAGCCGGGGGAGCGGCGGAAGCCGGGGGAGCGTCGGCGGAAGCGGGGGGAGCGGGGGGCGCGGCGGCCTCAGCCGGAGCCGGGGCCGAGGCGGGGGCCGCGGCCGCCGTGGACTGGGCGGCCCGGCCGTCCCCGGCGAGCATCTGCTGCAGCGACTTGGCGAACTCGTTGAGCAGGCGGTTGGAGATCTCCTCGATCATCCCCCCACGCCCAAAGCGCGCCAGCCGTCCGGTGATGTGGTAATCGGTGACGACCTCGACCCGCGTCGCGTCCTCGCCGGCCGGCGCGACAGAGGACACGATCGTCGCCTTGGCGCCGCCCTGGCCCCGGCGGTCGGTGCCCTGGGCGTGCATCGTGGCCGTGTGCGAGCCCTCGTCGATCTCGTCCATGTGCAGCTTGCCGCTGTACGCCGCCGCGGTCGGCCCTATCTTGACCTTGAATGTGCCGTCGTAGCTCCCGTCGTCGTTGCGCCCGGTCACCTCCGCTCCCGGCAGGCACGGCGCCACGCGCTCGACGTCGATCAGGGCCTCCCACACGCGCTCCAGGGGGGCCGTGACCTCAAATGACTGCTCTAGCTTCATCGCGGATCTCCTCCAGATCATCAGGGGTATCGACGTCGCGTCCTGAGCATAGGTGCCCGACCTCGATCAGCGGCCCCCCGCGGAGCAGATCCCGCGCACCGCGGTCGCCGCTCAGCGACATCAGGCTGATCATCTGCTCACGCCCCAGCACCACCGGATGCCCGGGCCGGCCGCCGTACGTGGCGCGTGTGCGCGGCGGCTCGCCGACGAACCGGGCGATGACCGCCGGCGTGACCAGCGGCGCGTCGCCCAGGGTCACGATCACCTTCGAGA
>DASZMK010000094.1:0-3257 GCA_035551855.1 Solirubrobacteraceae bacterium | reverse complement strand
CGACCCAGACAACCCCGCAGCACGAAGCTTCGAGAAGTTCCTCGACGGACCGCACCAGGTCATCATTGAGACCACCCCCACACTCGTCGTGAGCTTCGATTTCGGAATGTTTGCCGCCGCGACGCAGGCGGCGATCGAGGCGAGGATCGGAGCAGGATAGTCTCACGCTTCTTCTGGACGGCAAGTCGGACCGCCGCCGGGCGTCGGATCTGACGAGCGGCCCGCCTCAGCATCGAGCCCCACCGAGAACTCACCGCGGATGCTCGAACCGGCGGCTCCGCGAGTACGGCGCGACTACCGGCGCTGTGCGCGTCGCACGCCAAGACGACGCGCGCCACCACTCAAAGCGAAAGTCACGCAACCTCGAGCCCGCTGCGGGCCGCGACGACAAGCGCCCGTCGGTGGCGGTGCCCGCAGTACCACCGCTCCCGTCGGCGATGCGAAAGCAAGACTCCCGCATCCCCATCCCCCGCAGTGTTCGCTGACCGTTCGGCTTGTGCGACGGGCAGCCCGGCGCTCCGCACCGCCGTAACGGACGCTGTTGACCGGACAAAGGGGCGTGCGATTGTCGATGCACGCGTGACGGCGGAGGCTTCTCCACGTAGTACAAGCGAGGTGTTGAACTGCGACAGCCCGCGGTATCGCCCGGCCGCGCAGGCCTATCATCAAGAGAACGGAATTTGAGAAAATGGTGCTGTGGAGGAGCCGGATGCTTCGGTCAGGGGTGCCTGCGGTGACATGGCGGCGGGTGATGTGGGTCACGATGGTTGCCGTCGTGGCCGTGCTGGCGGTGGGGTGTGGTGGCCAGGCCATCAGCGGTCCGCGGGCGGTGGCCCGCTCGTCGGCGGGCGCGGTGACATCCAGATTGGGCGCGGCAGCGTTCGTCGCCTTTCCGGCGGTCGCGACGGACGGCGCTGATGGGTTTGACGCGGTGTGGACCGGTGGGCCGGGGATCACGACCGCGCACTGGTCGACGGCCGCGCGGACCTGGTCGTCGGCGACGCCACTATCGGGCGGGATCCCGGGGCAGTCCACGGCGCTGGTGGCGGGCTCTGCGTCCGGTGGCGCGGCCGTGGTGTGGACGGTGGGATCGGTGGATCGCGCGCCCGCGATCCAAGCGCGCTACCGCGCTGCCTTGAGTAGCGCCTGGCAGCAGACAGCGACGCTGTATTCCAGCGGCAGCGAGTCGGTGGACAGCCCGCAGGTGGGCATGGACGACCGTGGGGACGCGGTTGCGGTATGGGTCACCAGTGGCGGCGCGATCGACCTGGCCGAGCATCCCGCCGGCGCCGGGGCGTGGTTGCCGCGGGTGACGGTTACCACGGATCGACGCGCCGGGAATGGCTTGGTGTTCGCGGTGAGCGCTGGGGGGACGCTGGCGCTGGCGTGGGAGCACCATCTCAGCGGCGGCCGGGGAGACCGGTCGAGAAGCCGGCTGGACGTCAAGGTCAGGCCGGTCGGCAGCAGAGGGTGGCTGCAGACGCTGAGCCTTGGGGCCGAGGGGGAGCCCACGCTTCAGGGCGACGCCAGCACCTACATCCCCAGCCCCAGCCTCGCGAGCAACGCCCGCGGCAGCGTGTTCGTCGCCTGGCCGTGGCCGCACCGCGGGACCTTCTATCCCCGCGCTGCCGTCCTCACCCCCGACAGTCGATGGCGGACGCCCCACCTCGTATCGCTACCCCACCCCGGCATCACGCCGGTGATCGCCGGTGATGACCGGGGGGTGGCCACTGTGCTGTGGCAGAGCTACAGCCCGTCAAAGGCGGGACCCGGTGAGCTTGAGCAAGCCGACCTCTCACCCCAAGCACGGCTGCTCGCCATCCACCAGCTCGGCCTCGGCGGCATACCGGTGATCGCCGCCGACGGCACGGGCGACGTCGTGGCCACCTGGGGCGAAAGTACCGCCGCGTTCCGACCGGCAGGCCACAGATGGTGCCCGAAGCTCAGCCTCGGCCGAAGCAGCGAGGCGCAGGTCGCGATCGCGCCCAACGGCATCGCCCAAGTCATCTGGCACCGCGAGTCAGAGACAATCGCCGCCCGAACCCTGACGGCCTGCCACACCTCAGCACAACCGCTCCACGCCGGCGAACGCAACATCTCCGCCCCCGGTCTCCCACGAACGACCCACCAAGGACACCGCCTGCTCTAATCCGACTCGGCGTAGTGCTCCATGCCCGCGAAGTCGATCACCACGCACGGCTCGTCCCCGACCACCCATCCGTCGTGCCCGGGCGGAATCGCGACGACATCACCCCCGCCAAACTCAAGTTCAGTGCCGTCGTCCATCCGCACCATCTGACGGCCGGAGACGACGTAGCCAAAGTGTGCGGCTTGACAGCTATCGGTGCCGGCGATCGGCTTGACGTGTTCAGACCAGCGCCATCCCGGCTCGAACGTGGCCTTGCCCACAACGCCATCTCCCACCTTCACGAGCTCGACGCGCCCCTTGTCGGCCATCGGACGAACCTCATCCGGTGAGCCGAAGCTCTTGCTCTGAAGCTCCACGGTCCCACTCCTCTCATTCGATCCACATGAGCGACACTACGCCCAGGTCGGCCGGGCCGTCAACCATTACGACGCGTCCGGCCCCAAAACTCCGACCAAGGCTCGCTGTCCATGGCGTTCTCGAAGACCACTCGCGCCGCGCCTGGTCGGTGCATGCGGGGTGCGCCGTGGGTTCGATAGGCGAGGGGCTTATGCGGCGAGACCTGCTATCCGCGCATTCCGAGACTCGGTAGGCGTCGACTGTGGTGCTCCTCGTCGAGCAAAAGCAGGGCGCAAGCCCCATCCGGCTGAGAGCAGAAGCAAGCCGCTGCCAGTGATTTCGTCGAGACCTGGGCGGACTGCCGTCCTCAAAGGCGCGCTTGCGCATCCGCTGCAGCAGCTCGAGGCGTTCGGGTATCGGACTGACGAATGCTCAGTCGTGCTCCATGTCGAGCTCAGCGGTTCGTGGCCGATGGACACGGCTGGGCTGCTGCAGGTTGGAACCGGTTCAGTACGGTCCATCGATGCTTTTGTGGTCTTCTCGAGGACGGCTGGCCGTTGCGACGGTGGTGGCGGCGGTCGCCGTCGCAGGGTGTGGTTCGGCTGTTCGTAAGCCGGTTGTCCTCGATCAGGCGACGGTTTCGCAGTTGGATCATGAGCTGACGGTGGCTCGCTCCGGACTTGCCGATCACTCGCGGGCCCGGGCGAGAGCTGCTCTTGAGGCTGTTTCGCGCTTGGTCGAGAGCCACGCAGGAGAGATTCCTTCCGTCGAT
>DASZMK010000093.1:0-36983 GCA_035551855.1 Solirubrobacteraceae bacterium | reverse complement strand
GAATGTTGGGAGTGCCGACGATCGCGGACAGGGTCGCGCAGACGGTGGTGGCCATGCAGCTTGAGCCGGTGGTGGAACCTCGGTTTCATCCCGACTCCTATGGCTATCGGCCGCGCCGCTGGGCTCATGATGCGCTCGCGGCCTGCCGGCAGCGGTGCTGGAAGTACGACTGGGTGATCGATCTCGACGTCCAGAAGTTCTTCGATGAGGTGCCGTGGGACTTGATCGTCAAAGCGGTGCAGGCGGTCACCGATGCCAGCTGGGTGCTGTTGTATGTGACGCGGTGGCTTGCGGTCCCGCTGCAGCACCCCGACGGCTCCCTTGAGCAGCGCAGCAGAGGAACTCCGCAGGGGTCGGCGGTCTCGCCGGTCCTGGCGAACCTGTTCCTGCATTACGCGTTCGATTCATGGATGGTCCGGGAGTTCCCGGGCTGCCCGTGGGAGCGATATGCCGACGATGGTGTCGTGCACTGCAAGAGCAGGGCCCAGGCCGAGCTTGTGCTCGGTCGGATCGCCGCGCGGATGAACGAGGTCGGCCTGCGGCTTCACCCGGACAAAACGCGGATCGTCTATTGCAAGGACGGTCAGCGCCGGGTGGAGCACGAGCACGTCTCGTTCACCTTTCTCGGGTACGCCTTCCGGGCACGGGGGGCGCGTAGCAAGGGCCGGAATTTCACCGGCTTCTTGCCCGCGATCAGTCCCGAGGCGCTCAAGGCCACAAGCGCCCGGCTCCGCGAAATGCGGATCCATCGGCGCACCGATCTGTCGCTAGACGACCTCGCGCGATGGCTGAACCCCATCGTTTCCGGGTGGATCAACTACTACGGCCGGTTCTACCGGTCGGCGTTGAATCCCCTCCTGCGGCGCGTCAACGCCTACGTGAGGCGCTGGGCTGGCAGGAAATACAAACGGCTGCGCACCCAAAAGCGCTACGGACGGTGGCTGGCCGGACTGCTCTCGAGACAGCCCGACCTGTTCGCCCACTGGCGCTTGGAGCGCTCGTATTAGGACCGATCAGAAGAGCCCGGTGACGGGAGACTGTCACGCCGGGATCTGAGGGAGCCCGGGGGTGAGATTCCCCCGGGCGACCCGACTGCTCAGCCCCACGTCTGCGCCAGATCAGCAGCGCGATTCCTGGTTTGTCGCATGGTGCATGGTGGCCGCGCGGGCCCGGATCGCCGCCCCCCGTGCCGCCCCCGGCCGCACACGCCCCGTCAGCCGCGCGGGCTAGGAGTACTCGTAGAAGCCTTTGCCGGCCTTGCGCCCGTGGTGGCCGGAGACGACCATCCGCTTGAGCAGCGGGGGCGGCGCGTACTCCGGGCGCTTGAACTCCTCGTACAGGGAGTCGCAGACGGCGTAGAGGACGTCGAGGCCGATGAAGTCGCAGAGGGTGAGGGGCCCCATGGGGTGTCCGCAGCCGAGGCGCATGCCCTCGTCGATGTCCTCGCGGCTGGCGAAGCCGTCCTCGTACATGCGCACGGCGGCCATCAGGTAGGGGACCAGGAGCATGTTGACGATGAAGCCGGAGCGGTCCTTGGTGCGGATCGGCCGCTTGCCGATGCCGGCGGCGAAGGTTTCGGCGATGGCGACGACGTCCGGCTGGGTCTCCAGTCCGACGACCACCTCCACCAGCTTCATCACCGGTACCGGCGAGAAGAAGTGCAAGCCCAGCACCCGCTCGGGGCGCCGGGTCCACGAGGCGAGCTCGGCGATGGGGATGGAGGAGGTGTTGGAGGCGAGAAAGCGCGCCTGCGGCAGCTGTTCATCAAGCTGGTGAAACAGGCGGCCCTTGACCCGGGGGTCCTCGGTCACCGCTTCCAGAAGGGCGTCGACCCCATCGAGGTCGCCCAGGTCCGTCGTGTACACGACCCGGTCGATCAGTGCCGTTGCGTCGTCGGCGCTGAGCTTCCCGCGCGACTGTGCCCGGTCCACCGACACGGCCAGTCGCTCGCGTGAGCGCTGAAGTGGTGCGCGCTCCGGCTCGTAGACGGTGACGTCGATGCCGGAGGCGGCCGCCGACTCGGCGATCCCCGAGCCCATGAAGCCCGCCCCGATGACGGCGATGCGCGCGATGCCGCTGGTGTCTGCCATCCGCTACAGCGTTGCACCTCCGCTGTCCGGCTGCAGGCTGACGGGGCGGGCGGCTCGCTACGTTGAAGGCGTGGCCGTACTGCGCGCCTCCGGTCTGACCAAGAGGGTGGGCTCCGGCCGGGCCCAGCGGCAGGTGCTCGACGGGGTGTCGCTGACCGTTGACGCAGGTGAGGTGGTGGCCGTGCTCGGTCGGTCCGGAAGCGGCAAGTCGACGCTGCTGCACCTCCTGGGCGGGCTGGACCGCCCGGACGGCGGTGAGATCCGGATCGCCGGCGAGCGGCTGACCGGACGCAGCGCGCGGGCACTGGCCCGGCTGCGTCTGCACCACATCGGCTTCGTCTTTCAGCAGTTTCAGCTGATCGAGGAGTGCACCGGCCTCGAGAACGTGCTCCTGCCCACGCGGCTGCCCGGCGCCCCGCGCGGTGGCGCCCGCCAGGCGGCACGGTTGGTCGAGGAGCTGGGCTTGGCCGGCGTCGCCGACCATCTGCCGCACGAGCTCTCCGGCGGCGAGCAGCAGCGGTTCGCCCTCGCTCGCGCGCTCGTCAACGAGCCGGAGCTCGTCCTGGCCGACGAGCCGACCGGCAGCCTCGACGCGGTCAGCGGCGCCGCCGTGCTCGACCTGCTGCGCGGGTTGCGCGACCGAGCGGTGGTGATCGTGACCCATGAGCCGGAGGCTGCTGGGATCGCCGACCGCGTCCTGCGCCTGAGCGATGGACGGCTGGCGGACGCCGTGGCCTCCGGAGAGGCCGTGGCCCCAGGGGAGGCCGCGATACCTGCGGTCCGGCGCGTCAGGCGCGCGTGACGGCCGGCGTGGCATCCGCCCTGGCGGAGGCGCGGCGGGGTCTGCGGGCACGCCGCCGGCGCGTCATCGTCACCGCCCTGGGCATCGCGCTCGCCGCGGCGATGCTCTCGGCGGCGGTCGTCGTCGCCGACGGGCTGGGCCTGGGGTTCCAGCGGTCGGCGCAGGCGGCCGACCTGCCGGACCTGATCGTCCGCTTCAATCCCCAGCCGGCATCGACGGTGGTGCAGCGGATCCGCGCCCTCCCGGATGTCGCCGCTCAGGCGACGCGCCTGGAGCTCAACAACGCGTCGATCTCATACGGCGCACGGCACCGCGACGACGCCGTCGCCGAGGTCGTGGCACCGGCCGCGCGGCGCGGGTATGCCGTGGTCGCGGGACGCAACCTGCGAGCGGGCGCACGGGAGGTGCTGGTCGAGCAGGCGTTCGCCCAGGCGTGGAACGTCGGTCTCGGCAGCCGGGTGGACGTGGCCGGCCTGGGGCCGCTGCGCGTCGTCGGTCTCGTCCAGGCCCCGGACAACGTCGGGTTTCCGCTCGCCAAGCCGCGCTTCTACGTCTCGGGCGCTCCGGCGGACGACAGAGCCGGTGCCGGCAGCGAGCGCGACGGCGACGCTCGCGTCAACTACGCCGAGGTCTGGCTGCGCAACCCGGCCTTCCTCAACGAGGTCCTGGTTCAGGCCCGCGACACCAGCTTCGGCCTGCGCAACCTCCGTTTCGCGACGCGTTCCGGTGTCCGCGTTCTGCTCGATCAGGCGGCGGGGATCGTGATCGACCTGCTCGTGGCGCTCTCGCTGATCGCGCTCGTCACCGCCGGGGTGATGCTGGCGGCCTCCGCGCGCGCCGAGGTGCAGCGTCGACTGGGGGCGATGGGCGTGGAGCGAGCCGTCGGCGCCTCCGGCGGATACATCACGCTGGCGAGCGGGCTCGAGGCGGCGCTCGTGGCCGCGCCGGCGGCCACGATCGGTTGCGCCGGTGGTGCGATCGCCGTGTACGGGCCGGCGCAGCGACTGCTGACGCTGCTCAACGAGCCCGCGCCGGGGACCGGACTGGTGGCGCCGCTGACCCTGTGCTGGATCGTCGCGGTGGGGCTCCCGGTCGCCGGCGTTGCCTGGCCTGCCTGGCGCGCCGCCCGCCAGCCGGTCGTCAACCTGCTCCGCGGCGGCGACGTCGCCCGCCGTCCCGGCCCCCGGCATCGCCCCCTTCGCCGGCTCGCGGCGCGTGCTCCGGCCCGCGGCGGAGGACCCGGTCTCCTCGGCGCGCGGCTGGTCGCGGCGCGCCGCGTGCGCCTCGTGGCGACGGTGGTCACGCTCGGCCTCTCGACCGGATTCGTGCTGCTGATGCTGTCGCTGGCCTCGGCGCTCAGCGCGCTCGAGACTGATCCGGCGGCGCTGGGAAAGCATTACCAGCTGACGGCGACGCTGCCTCCAGCCTCCGCCTCCCGGGTCCGCCGGGTCGCCGGAGTGGAGGCGGTGGCGCCGCGGTACGAGCTGGAGGCGGTTGACTCGTTCTCACTCGGTGAGACCGTCGACGTGGTCGCCTATCCCGGCGACCACACCCGGTTCGAGGCCCCGCCACTCGTCAGCGGTCGCCGGCTGCGCGGATCCGGCCAGGCCGAGGTGGGTCAGGGTCTGGCGCAGGCCCTGGGCCTGGCGCCGGGGCAGGTCGTGGCCCTCCAGCTGCCCAACGGGCACGAGCTGCGCCTGCGCGTCGCCGGCGTCGTCAGCTCGCTCGCGCAGGAGGGGCGCGTCGCCTACGTCCCCGCTGCCGCGCTTGTGCGGGCCGATCCGGCGGCGCCCTCGCAGCTGGCCGTCGTGCTCACGCCGGGCGGGGACCAGCGCCGGGTGGTCGCGGCGCTCACCGCGCTCGGGGCTCAGCCGGCGACCGCGGCCGGCGCCACCGATCGCGGGGGCCCGCTGGTCGCGGTCCTGCGCACCATCCTGCGGGCCGTGGCCATCGTCGACGGGCTCGTCTGTCTCTACGCGCTCATCCAGGCGTGCGCTCTGACGGTGCAGGAGCGGCGGCGGACGGTGGCCGTGCTGCGCGCCGTCGGCGGAGGATCCGGCGCCGTGCGGCGGCTGCTGGTCGGCGCCGCGCTGGCGCTCGTCATCCCGGCGGCCGCCGTCGGCGTGGCGCTCGAACGCTTCGTGTTCGGTCCGGCGCTCTCGCGGCTGGCCGTCAACTACGCCAACCTGCCGCTCGCTGCGACGGGCGCCGAGGTGCTCGTGACGGTCGCCGGGCTGCTGGCGGCGGCGGCCCTGGCGGTCCTGTGGGTGGCCCGCCAGGCGGGCCGGGAGTCGGTCGTCGCCGGGCTGTCGGCATGAGGATGACGCGGCGGCGCCTGTTGGGCGAGACGCTCGCCGGGGGGATCGCGCTGGCGCTGACGGGCTGCGGCGCCGCCGGTGGCAGGCGCTTGGCGCCGTCCGGCTCGACGCTTGAGTCCACCTGGTCAGACCCGGCCGGGGACGGGCAGTTGCGCCCCGGGCCGGGGGAGGGGATGGTGGCGCGGACCGAGCTGGGCCCGGCGGCCCGCGTCACCGGACCGGCGGTGACGCTCGCCCACGCCACCGACGCGCACGTGCTCGACGCATCCTCGCCGGCTCGCGTCACCTTCCTGGATCGGCTGGGTCCGCCGTTTCAGTCGACGTTTCGCCCGCAGGAGGCGCTGACCACGCAGGTGCTGGCCGGCGCGGCGAGTGCCGTGCGCGCCCTCGCACCCCAACTGGTCATCCAGGGCGGGGACCTGATCGACAACGACCAGAGCAACGAGCTCGCCCACGGGCTCCTCGCCCTGCGCGGCGGGCGGGTCGACCCGGGGAGCGGCGGAGACGGGTATTTCGGCGTTCAGCTGGCGGCCAACACCGACCCCTTCTACTACCGGCCGGACGTCGACGCTCCGCGCCATCCGGGACTGCTTCGCCGCGCGGTGGAGACGTTTGTCAGCCTAGGCGTGGGGACATCCGTCGCTCCGGTGTTCGGCGACCACGACGGGCTCGTTGCCGGTGAGATCGTCCCCACGCCGCTGACCATGTCGCTGGCGGTCGGCGATCGGGCACTGTGGGAGCTGCCGAGCGGGCTGTCACTGCCGCCGGGCGCCCGCCGGGGCGCTACGACCTCGCCGGACGGCCCGCCGGACCCTGGGCTCGTCGGCCCGTTTCTCCAAGCCGCTCTCGCCGGGCCCACCGTTCGCGTGCCGCCGGACCCAAGGCGGGTCGAGATGTCGTTCGGCGAGGCTCTGACACGACTGGTCGCCGCGGCGGCTCCCGGGACCACCACCCGGCGTGACGCCTCCGGCTCGCCCCGGCTGGACTACGCCGTCGACGCCGGCCCGGGCGTGCGCGTGATCGTGCTCGACCTCGTGCGCCGCGGCGGAGGGTCCGGCGGCCTCGTCGAGGCGTCCCAGCCGGCCTGGCTCGCCGCCCAGCTCGCCGCGGCCGGCGACCGGTGGGTGATGGTGGTGTCCCACCAGCCGATCGAGGGCTCGGCCGGGAGCGAGGCCCTCCTGGCGCTGCTGGACCGGGCTCCCCGGGTGATCGCGGCGCTCTCCGGCCACACCCACCGCAACCGGATCACCCCGCGGCCGACGCCGGCCGGGGGCTACTGGCTGATCAGCACCGCGTCCTTGATCGACTACCCCCAGCAGGCGCGCGCGCTCAGGGTCGCCGGCACCGACGGAGGGGGCGCCGCCATCCACACCTGGATGCTCGACCACGTCTCCGCGGGCTCGCTCGGCACGGTCTCGCGCCAGCTCTCCTATCTCGATGCTCACGGCGGGCGCCCGGGCGGCTTCGCCGGCCGCCACGCCGACCGCAACGCGGTGCTGTACCGGCGGCCGGTCAGCTCGCCGTGACCTCAACCGCATTGCCCGCGCCCACCGGCCCCCCTTCCAGGCCCTCCGAGAATCGCCGGTCGAGGTCTCGGTGCCGGCACGCGCTACTCGGCGTGGACAAACCTGAGCCGCGGCCCCGTCTGCCCGCCACCGGCGGTGAACGTCGCCGTCGCCCGGTTGAGCATGAAGGTGAGGGATGCACCCTCGTCGGTCACGACCTCGAGCCGGCGCCCGCCGTCGGCGACGTCGCTGACGGTGCCCGCAACCGTCGATCCGAGGTAGTCGATCTGGACCGAGCCGCCGGGTTGTGGCATGGCACGCAACGTCACGGGCTGACTGGATAGCAGGGATGGGTCGCGCTGTCCACGGCAACAGGTGAGGGGCGGCCACCGGGCTCCAGGCGAACCCGGTGGTTCCGTCCCCGCGCTCCCGTCCAGGACCGGAGCGTCGAGCTCTTCCGGAGGGGCGGCGCTACACGCCCAGCTCCTGCGAGGCCATGGCGACCCCCGCCAGGCGGGCACCGATCTTCTGCATGGCGACGTCGCGGGCGAAGTCCGGCGAGCCGTGCCGGGGCTTGACGTCGCGACTGAACGGGGAGAACCCGCAGTCGTCGGTCGCGCCGAGGCGCTCCACCGGGATGTGCTTGGCGGCCAGCAGCAGCTCGTCGCGGACGTGCTCCGGGGTCTCCACGTCCGGCGTCAGCGGGTTGATCACGCCCATGAAGCACGCCTGGGCCACCCCGTCGGCGTCGTCGCGGCTGTAGCGTCCGCACAGCGCGTAGACCTTCTCCCGGTCGTCCTCGGAGGCGCACTGGATCAGGAAGTAGCCGGCGTTCATGTCGAACATGTGCTCGAGCAGCTGCTCGTAGGGCACCTCCTTGGAGTGCACCGAGTCGCAGTCCCCGCCCGGACATGTGTGGATGCCGATGTTGCGTCGCTCATCGGCGGTGAACCGGTCGAGCAGCCGGTTGTTCAGATCGATGAACTCCTGGAGCATGTTCTTGCCCGTCCACGGGTTCCGGGAGTCGTTCTTGTTCGCCAGCCGGCCCTCGGTGAAGTCGATCGAGACACGCACGGCGCCGGCGTCGAAGCACTGCCGGATGTCCTTCTCGGCCTCACTGACGCAGTCCTGCAGGAACTCGTCGCGCGCGTACCCGGGGATTTCGCCGTCGAGCGGATACAACAGCATCATCATCGACGGCGAGATGACGGCCTGCTTGACCGGGTGCGTCGCGATCCTCTTGTTCTTGGCCACGAACTCCGAGGCGTACGTCTTGTACCGGAACGGGCCCTCGGTGACCCGCGGCAGCTGGCGGTGGTGGCCGTCGTCGAAGATGGCGAAGAACTGCCCATCGCCGGCCAGGCCCCTCCCCAATCCGGTTCCGGCGAGCGTGTCAGTCAGGTTGTAGGTGGCAAAGCTCGACTCGCGCTGCTCGCCGTCGGTCACGATCGGCTCGCCCGTCGCCTCCAGGCGCTTGATGGAGTCCTCGGCGGCGGCGTCCTGAGCCGCCTGGAGCTCCTCGAATGAGATCTTTCCCTCGTCGTGATCGGCGTACGCCTGCTGGAGCTTCATCGGCCGCGGCAGCGACCCGACGAGCTCGGTGGGAATGGGCACGGTCGTCCTCTCCTCGTGGGATCTGTTCGGATCGTCGCTGCCCTTCACGGGTGTCGTCGGATCCCGCTCGGCACGCCGGATCAGGCTGACCGATCTCCCTCTGGAGCGCCGAACATAGTTCCTGCCCCGGGCCGCGTCAAGGCGTCCCGGGGGTGTGGCGACCCCCTGACCCGCGGCCGCTCGCTAATCTGCGCGGCCGCCGCCAAACGAGCGCAAAGCAGAAAGCGAGGCCGGCCGATGGCCGCTCCCACCCGGCAGTTTCTCTTCACATCGGAATCGGTTACCGAAGGACACCCGGACAAGGTCGCAGATCAGATCTCCGACGGTGTCCTGGACGCGGTTCTCGGTCAGGATCCCCACGGCCGCGTCGCCTGTGAGACGCTGGTTAACACCGGTCTGGTCGTCGTCTCCGGCGAGATCACCACGCAGGCGAGTTTCGACGTGCAGGAGATCGCCCGCGAGACGATCCGCCAGATCGGCTATGTCGACGCCGGTCTCGGTTTCAGCGCCGATTCCTGCGCCGTGCTCAACGCGCTGGACAAGCAGTCGGCCGACATCGCCCAGGGGGTGGACGAGGCCTACGAGCGCCGGTCCTCCGGGACGGCCGGCGATGAGTTCGACATCGCCGGTGCCGGGGATCAGGGAATGATGTTCGGCTACGCCGCCCGGGAGACGCCGGAGCTCATGCCGCTGCCGATCTCACTGGCGCACCGGTTGGCGCGCCGCCTGTCCGAGGTGCGCAAGGACGGGACGCTCGAGTACCTGCGCCCGGACGGCAAGACCCAGGTCAGCGTCCGCTACGTCGACGGGAAGCCGGCCGCGATCGAGAAGCTCCTCATCTCCACGCAGCACGCCGAGGGGGTGGAGGATCGCATCCGGGACGACCTGTGGGAGCACGTGGTGATGACGACTCTGCCCGCCGGGCTGTTCGACGAGCCCGGGTTGCGCGCGGACTTCCTCGTCAATCCCACCGGACGCTTCGTGGTCGGCGGCCCGGTCGGCGACTGCGGCCTCACCGGTCGCAAGATCATCGTCGACACGTACGGCGGGATGGCGCGACACGGGGGCGGCGCCTTCTCCGGCAAGGACCCCTCCAAGGTCGACCGGTCGGCGGCCTACGCCGCGCGCTGGGTGGCCAAGAACATCGTCGCCGCCGGCCTCGCCGAGCGAGCCGAGGTGCAGGTGGCCTATGCCATCGGGGTCGCCCGCCCGGTCTCGGTCATGGTCGAGACGTTCGGCACCGAGGCCGACGGCCTCTCGCCGGAGCGAATCGAGACGCTCGTCTCCGACCATTTCGACCTGCGTCCGGCGGCGTTTCGCCGGCGCCTGGATCTCCACCGGCCCATCTACCAGCAGACGGCCGCCTACGGCCACTTCGGTCGCGATGGCTTCTCCTGGGAGGAGACGGACATGGCGTCGGCGCTGCGCGACGCCGCGGGCCTCGGCGAGCTGAGCGGAGAAGAGGTGGCGGCGTGAGCATCACGGTCGTCGGTTCGATTGCGTTTGACGCCGTTGAGACACCGTTCGGACAGCGGGACCGGATGCTCGGCGGAGCGGCCACCCATTTCGCGCTGGCGGCGTCGCTGCTGCACCCGGTCCGGATCGTCGGCCCCGTCGGCGACGACTTCGGCGATGAGGAGCTGGCGGTCCTCCAGACCCGGGGCTCGAACATCGACGACGTGGAGCGTGTCGCCGGCGGGAAGACGTTCTTCTGGAAGGGGAAGTACGGCTGGGATCTGAACACCCGGGAGACGCTCGACACCCAGCTCAACGTGTTCGAGCACTTCGCACCGAAGCTGTCGGACGCCTCGCGCGCCGCCGACGTGCTGTTCCTGGCCAACATCCAGCCCGGGCTGCAGCTCCAGGTGCGCGAGCAGTGCGCGGCGGCGAGGTTCGTGGCGCTGGACTCGATGAATCTGTGGATCGACATCGCCCGCGACGAGCTGATGGAGATCATCGGCCGTGTCGACTGCCTGGTGCTCAACGACGAGGAGCTCCGCCAGCTGACCGGGAAGCCCAACCTCATCTCAGCCGCTCATCAGGTGCTGGAGTACGGACCCTCGATGGTCGTCGCCAAGCAGGGGGAGTACGGCTCGGCGCTGATCACGAAGGACGACTTCTTCGCCCTCCCGGCCTACCCACTGCACGAGGTCGTGGATCCGACGGGTGCCGGCGACTCGTTCGCCGGCGGCTTCGTCGGCTTCATCGCCAGCCAGCTCGACCGCCCGCTGACCGGCGAGGCGCTGCGCAACGCGATGGCCTACGGAACCGCGCTGGCCTCGTTCAACGTCGAGCGGTTCGGCACCGAGGGGCTCCAGGAGATCCACCCACCTGCCGTGCGCCGGCGCGTCGATGACCTGTGGCGCTTCGCTCGCTTTGAGCCCATCGCCGTCGACCTGATCGACTAGCTCCTAGCCGGCGCTCATTGACCCGGCTGGTCTCGGTGCGAGCGGTGCGGATGGGCGACGAGCCCCAGCTCCGGGCGCTGCGCCTGCGCGCCCTGACCGAGAGCCCCGATGCGTTCGCCGCCACGGCCGAGGAGGAGGCGCGGCTTCCCGGCTCGCACTGGACCGAGCTGGCGTTGCAGAGCGAGCTCGCCGACCATCTCGCCATCTACGTGGCGATCGACGGCGAGCGCTGGCTGGGAATGGGCGCCGGACGGTGGTATGACCGGGACCGCGGGATCGCCCAGCTGTGGGGCATGTGGGTGGATCCGGAAGCTCGCGGGCTGGGCGTGGGAGACCGCCTCGTCCAGGAGGTCCGCGGCTGGGCCGCCCGGCAGGACGCGCGCTTCCTCCGTCTGGGGGTGGCGACGCGACCGGGGGACGCCACGCCGTTCTACGAGCGACTCGGCTTCGTGCGGACGGGGGAGATCGCCCGGATGCGGCGGGATCCGACGCGGCCGGCGCACTACCTCGTCCGCCCGGTCTGAGAGCGGTCCACGCGGGCGGCGGGTGGTCACTCGCGGGGCCGGTGCAGGAGCGATCCCACGATCCCGGTTGCGAACAGCACGACGACGAGGATCGCCAGGATGTCGAGCCATGTCACCCCGTTGTTGACCATGTCCACGACGGTCAGCATGCCGAGCCCCGCGGTGAAGACCACCACCACCGCCAGCAGCAGCAGCCTCATCGATACGCCGCAGCCGTCGGAGGCGTCGGCTTGCGCCGCGTCGCCGGCAGCCGGATCGCCGCGAGTCCGAACAGGAAGCCGCCGATGTACGACACGTAGGCAAACCCTCCGTCGCCGATGAGTCCGGTTGCTGCGAACACCCCCTGCATCGCGATCCAAGCGAGCAGCATCACGAGCGTCGGGATCTCGAGCACGCCGAAGAAGAACACGACCACCACGAGCGCCAGCACGCGCGCCCGCGGATAGAGCAGCACATAACCGCCGAGCACCGCCCCGACCGCTCCGGCCGCTCCGACCGTGGGGGTGGGCGCACCCGGGTCGACCGCCAGCACCACGCCCAGCGCAATCAGCCCACCCGCGAGGTAGAAGCCCAGGAAGCGCACGGGTCCCATCGCGTCCTCGACATTGGTGCCGAACAGCCATAGAAACCACACGTTGCCGATCAGCTGCACGATCGAGGAGTGGACGAAGATGCTGCCGAGCACGCTCCCCACCGTGACCCCGCGGGGCGCAGCGTGCGCCGCGACCAGGTAGACGACGATGTTCGCCACGATCAGCGCCACGGTCGCGAGCGGGAAGCGGTCGACCGGGACGTTGTCCTTGACGGGAATCACGGGCGTCAAGAGCTTATGGGCTGCCGGGTGGGCCCGCCCCCGGGGTCTGTTCTGCTCTACGCCAGGCCGACGGGTGCGCCGGCGGAGACGATCCGCCACGGCTGGCGCTCATCGCCGGTCACCGCGAGCGTCCAGCGCTCGGTGAAGCTCGTCCGGCGCGTCCGGCTGCCCGCCAGGACGGCCGTCGTGTCCCGGTTCTCGACATAGCGGTTGCCGGTGATGTCGACCTCCAGGGTCATCGTCGGCGGCTCGGCAGCGGCGTCCAGGTGGACGATCCGGATCCGGTTGACGGCCGGTCCGCGTACGACCATCCGGACGGTGCCGCTCGTGTCGCCGGCGTAGAGCAGCTCGCGCCGGGCCGATGGCGTGGCGACCGCGTCGAGGATCCTGTCGTCGCCGTCGACCGCCTGTGACCACGCGGCGACGGCGCGGCGTGCCGCCACCTCCAGCACGTCCGGGGCGAACCGGCCGTCGGCGAGGCTGAGGTCGAGGGCCGCGGCGTGGGCGTCACCGTCGTACTGCAGGTCGGCCACCTCGGCCACCTTGACGCCGTCCGGCACCTGGTCGGCAACCGCGCCTTCGATCAGCGCCTCGTCGCGCATGCCGGTCTCGTCCGACCAGGCGGAGGCGACGATGCCATCGTCCAGGGCGTGCTTGCCCTCGGCGCCCTGCTCGATCGATGCCAGGATCCAGCGTCCGCTTCGCTTCTGAAGCGTCCAGAACTCGCGGATGCGCGTGATCTCGCTGACGCTTCCGGTGCGCTTGAGCCGGTGTCCGTAGGAGTCGGTGACATAGTCCTTGACCCGCGCGTCGATCCGCACGACGACACGGTCGGTGTCCGGGTCGCCCTTGTGGGTCAGGCCGACGTACTCAACCGTCGGCTCGCCCAGCGGCTCGACGTGGTTGCGCCATCCCCGCCGCTCGAAGTCATCCAGCCGCCGCTCCCACTCGTTGAGCAGGTCCGGGGAGACGAGCCCGCGCATGCGGATCCGGTCGCCGGCATCCCACGCCGTCTCGATCTCCATGAACAGCCGCTTGGCGCTGGCCCGGACGTGGTCCGGGGCGAACTCCGGGTCGTCCTCGGCCGCCTCGGCGGCCGCGAGCTCGACGCGCCGCTCACGCTGAGAGCTGCGGCGCCGGCCACCGCTGCGCCGGGCGGCGCGCGTCGCAAACCATGCCTGCAGCCACGGCATGCCCCGGGTGGCGAACAGCCACATCAGCCCCAGAACGACCAGCACCAGGAGGCCGAGGCCGTGGCCGAGCAGCGCGATCCGGAACAGCAGCTCGAAGAGGACGAAGAGGGCGAAGCCGTTCCCGCCGCCGCCACCACCGCCACCGCCGCCGCCGCCGCCGCCGGAGAATCCGGCCGACCCGCCGCCGGCTGACGCCAGCGCCCCCGGCGCGGCCACGAGCGCGATGACGAGCGCCACCGCAACCACCAGTCCCAACCGTCGCCTGGTCATGCAATCTCCTTCAGCGGCCCGACGCCCGGCTCGGTCTGGGCGATGTGTTGATCGGCGTGATAGCTGGAGCGCACGAGCGGGCCGGCCGCGACGTGCTCAAACCCCAGCTCGTATGCCGCCTTCTCCAGCGCGGCGAACTCGTCCGGGTGCCAGTAGCGGACGATCGGGAGATGGCGCTCGGTGGGGCGCAGGTACTGGCCGACGGTCAGCACCTGGACGTGGTTGTCCCGCAGCTGTCCGAGCGCGTCGACCATCTCGTCAAAGGTCTCGCCCAGTCCGACCATGAGCCCGGATTTGGTGGTGACTTCGTCACCTCCGTACTCCTTGGCGTTTCTGAGCACCCGCTTGGAGCGCTCCCACGTCGAGCCCCGGCGCGCCACCGGGTAGAGCCGGGGCGCGACTTCGACGTTGTGGTTGAAGACGTCCGGTTTCTCGGCGATGACCTTGGCCAGCGGCATCTCGGACCCGCGGAAGTCCGGCGTGAGGACCTCGATCTTGGTGCTCGGGGACTGGCGGCGGATCTGGCGGATGACGCCGACGAAGGCGGCGGCGCCGTAGTCCGGGAGGTCGTCGCGGTCGACGCTGGTGATGACCGCGTGCCGGAGGCCCATCCTGGCGACGCTGCGCGCGACCCGAGCCGGCTCCAGCGGATCGTTCCACGTCGGCTTGCCGGTCTTGACGTTGCAGAACCCGCAGCGCCGGGTGCACGTGTCGCCGAGGATCATGAACGTGGCCGTCCCGCGCTGCCAGCACTCGCCGATGTTGGGACAGGCGGCCTCACGACACACGGTGTGCAGGTTCTCGGACTCGATCAGCTCGTTGAGCTCGCGGTACCGCGGGCCGCCCGGGGCGGGCACCTTGAACCACGGGGGCTTGCGCGACCTGTGCGGCAGGACCTCGTCCC
This sequence comes from Solirubrobacteraceae bacterium, assembly GCA_035551855.1. Classification (GTDB taxonomy): domain Bacteria; phylum Actinomycetota; class Thermoleophilia; order Solirubrobacterales; family Solirubrobacteraceae; genus Palsa-465. The sequence continues at coordinate 22,541 of DASZMK010000093.1, read as the reverse complement.
GGCCCACCCCGAGCACGGTCAGGACGTCGGCGATTCCCCCCGGGTTGGCGCGTGAGCGAGTTGGCACGCGTTTAAGGCTACTCCGGAGCTGCCTGTCACCCACAGGTCACACTTTTTCCGGCACGCTTCGGGCTATGCCGAGGGCGGGGCGAGTAACGCAACCACCAGTTGCGTTAGACGCCCAGGTCGCCGATTTGGCCGCCCAGCAGCACGTCGTCTTCGCCCTCGGACAGCTGGTCGAGCTCGGCCTGGGTCCGGCCGGCGTCCGCAAGCGAGCGGCAACCGGTCGCCTCCACCGCATCCACCGCGGGGTCTACAGCCTCGTCCCCCCGGACCAGCTGACCTGGCGCGGGCGCTACCTGGCCGCCGTCCTCGCCTGCGGCGACGGGGCCGTCGTCTCCCACCGCGAGGCGGCGGCTCTCCACAACCTCCGTCCCAGCAACCGCCGGCAGATCGACGTCACCGTGCCCGGCCGAAGTGCGCGGAGGCTGCGTGGCCTCACCGTGCACCGCTCGGTCACCCTCACCGCCGCCGACGTCACGGTCGCCGACGACATCCCGTGCACAACCCTCGCCCGCACGCACCTCGACCTGGCGGCCGTCGTCCCCCTGGAGCAGACCGAGCGCGCGCTCAACCAGGCCGAGGCGATGGGCGTGCTCAATCTCCGAGCGCTCGTCGATCAGCTGGAGCGCAACCCGCACGCGCGCGGCGCGCCGCAGCTGCGCCACGCACTCGAGCTCTACATGCCGGAGACGGCGCCGACCGAGAGCGCCATCGAGGAGGCATTCGTCGCCCTGTGCCGTGGCGCCGCGCTGCCCGGCCCGGAGCGCCAGGTGTGGTTCACGCTCGACGGGGGGGAGCCGTTCCGCGTCGACTTCCTGTGGCGGGCCCAGCGTCTGGTGCTCGAGGCCGACAGCCGCACGTTTCACGGCACCGCCCGGGCGTTCGAAGACGACCGGCGGCGGGACCAGCGGCTGGCGCGCGCTCAGTGGCAGGTCCTCCGCGTGACCCGCCGCCAGCTGGAGCACGACCCCGCGTGGGTGGTCGAAATGGTGGCGGACGTCCTCCGCCAGCGGGCCGCGTAGCTCAGGCGACCGCGCCGACCGCCCCCACGGCGGCCTCCAGCCGCGCCCGGCTGACCAGCCGCTGACGGCGCCCAAGCGCCTGGGCCACCTCAAATGCCGCCCGCTTGCGAAAGCAGCGCATCTGCCCTGCCGGCGGGCGGGTGGGGGCGGTTTCCTCGATCAGCGACGTCATCCGGACACCATCGAGCCCGCACGGCACGATCCAGCTGAACGGCTGCAGGTCGTTCTCCACGTTGACGGCCCACCCGTGGGTGGTGACTCCGCGGGACAGGTGCACGCCGATCGAAGCGATCTTGCGGTTCTCGACCCAGACGCCCGTGTACTCCGGCCCGTCGTCCGGCCGGGCGCGCACTCCGGCCACTCCCTCGGCCTGCAGGGCGGCGACCAGGCCGCGCTCGAGCCTCCGCACGTATTCCAGGACATCCTCCACGCGGACGATCGGATAGCCGACGAGCTGCCCGGGGCCGTGGTAGGTGATCTTCCCGCCGCGGTCGACGCCGACGATGTCGATCCCCTGCGCCCGGTACCAGTCCTCGCCCATCGGCAGCTCCCCGGGGCCGGAGCGGCGGCCGCGGGTGTAGACCGGCGGGTGCTCGAGCATGAGCATGACGTCCGGCACCGACTCCTCCTGCCGGGCTGCCCGCACCCGCTCCTGGAGGGCGAGTGCCTCGCGGTACTCGACCGTGCCCAGGTGACAGACCCAGAGCTCCTGCATCACGACAAGGCTAGACCCTCCAACCGGCGCTTGACCGTCGCCAGGAACTGGGCGCTCAGCGCCCCATCCAGGGCCCGGTGATCCCAGCTCAGGCCGAGGATCGTCATCGGCCGGATGGCGATCGAGTCGTTGCCCTCGCCGTCGGTCACCACCACCGGGCGCTTGATGACGGCCTCCAGGTCGAGGATCCCCACCTGCGGCTGGTTGATGATCGGCGTGGCCATGATCGAGCCGTACTGGCCGGGGTTGGTGATGGTGAACGTCCCGCCCAGGACGTCGTCAGCGGTCAGGTCGCGCGCCCGCGCCCGGCGGGCGAGGTCCTTGATCCGCGCCGCCAGGCCCTCCACCGACAGCTCCTGGGCGCGGTGGATGACCGGGACGATCAGCCCGTCCTCGCCGAGCGACACGGCGATCCCCAGGTTGACATCCTGCACCCGGGAGTACAGGTCGCCGTTGAGCCACGCGTTGAGTGCCGGATGCTCGCGCAGGCCGTCGATCGTCGCCCGGGCCACGAACGCCAGGGCGGTGACGCCGAGCCGCGCCCGGGCCGCCTCCACGCGACCCATGTCGACCTCCGTCCAGGTGGTGCACGTGGCGGCGGTCTGCAGCGACTGCCGCATCCGCTCGCCGATCTGCCGGCGCATGCGAGACAGGCCGCCGTCGGCGATCTCGGCCACCGGAGGGGCCGGCGGGGCCGGATCCGGGCCGTCCGGCCGGGGCGGCGCGGCCGGCGGGGCCGGCGAGGCCGGATCCGGCCGGTACGGGCTCTCGATGTGCAGCGGCGGCTCGCCGGCAGCCGCGGGCGCATCGGACACCCCGCCGTCCCCATTGCCGGTCACCAACCCCATCACGTCCTGCTTGCGCACCCGCCCGTTGCGTCCGGTGCCGACGACAGCGCTCAGATCGATGCCGTGCTCGGCGGCGATCCGGGACACGACCGGCGAGTACCGCCGGACCCTGCCCGGGCCGGTTTGGGCCGGCGCCGCGGGTGGCGGGCCGACGCCCTCCCCGGCCCCGGCGTCGCCCACGGACAGCCGGGCGAGCACGGTTCCCACGTCCACGGTCTCACCCACCGCCACCAGGATCTCGGCGACCACGCCCCCAGCCGGCGCGGGCACCTCGGTGTCGATCTTGTCCGTCGAGATGTCGCAGATCGTCTGCTCGGCCTCGACCCGGTCGCCGACGCCGGCACGCCAGGCGACGACCGTTCCCTCGGCGACCGACACGCCCATCTGGGGCATCGTCACGTCGGTCAGTCCGGTCGTCTCAGTAGTCGAGGAGCTCACGGCACGCCTCCCGCACGCGATCGACGCCCGGCAGGACCGCCTGCTCCAGCGGCGGTGAGAACGGGATGGGGACGTCCGGCGTCGCCACCCGCACCACCGGGCCGTCGAGGTCCTCGAAGCCCTTCTCCGCAATCAGCGCCGCCACCTGCGCGCCGGCCGCGCAGGTCGCGTTGGCCTCGTCGACGATCACGACCTTCGAGCAGCGTGCCACCGACTCCAGCACCGCCTCCTCGTCCAGCGGGACGAGCGAGCGCAGGTCGAGGACCTCCACCGACGCCCCGTCGAGGTCCTCCGTGGCCGCGAGCGCGACATCGACCATCGCCCCGTAGGCGATCACCGCCAGGTCGGAGCCACCCCGTGCCACCCGGGCGCGGAACGGGGTCTCGAACACCCCGTCCGGCACCTCGCCCTTCACGCGACGGTACAGGTGCTTGTGCTCCATGAAGCACACGGGGTTGGGGTCGTGGATGGCGGTGTGCAGAAGGCCCTTGGCGTCCTGCGCCGTCGACGGCGCCACCACCTTGATCCCCGGGGAGTGCATGAACAGGGCCTCCGGGTTCTGGGAGTGGAAGGGCCCTCCGGAGAAGCCGCCGCCGGACGGGAGCCGCACCACGAGCGGGACGGCCAGCGACTGGCGGTAATGCATCTTGCCGGCCACGTTGACGAGCTGGTCGAATCCGCAGGAGATGAAGTCGGCGAACTGCATCTCGCACACGGGCCTCATCCCCACCACGGCGGCGCCGATGGCGCAGCCGATGATCGCCGACTCGGCGAGCGGCGTGTCCATCACGCGCTCGGTGCCGAACTCGTCCACGAACCCATCGGTGACCTTGAACGCGCCGCCGAAGACGCCGATGTCCTCCCCCATCACGAGGACCCGCTCGTCGGCGCGAAGCTCGTCGCGCAACGCGGACGAGATGGCCTGCAGGTAGGTCATCACCGGCATCAGGCGTCACCCCCCGCTCGGGCAAAGCCGCTCCACGGCGCCTGCCCGTCCCCGAGTGGCTCGGCCTCGCCCTCGCAGAACACGCCCTCCAGGACCTCGTCCGGCGACGGCATCGGCCCCCGGAGCGCCTCGGCTGCCGCCGCCTCGATCTCCTCGGCCACGGCGCCCCGGACGGCGTCGACGTCCACACCGAGGTCGCGCAGGCGGCGCTCTTGGCGCTCCACCGGATCCCGCCGCCGCCACTCCTCCACCTGCTCCTTGGGGACGTACTTCATGTCGTCGTGGGCGGCATGGCCGTGCATGCGCATCGTGACGGCCTCGATCAGTGTCGGCCCGCCGCCGCCAACGGCCCGCTCCCGGGCCTCGCGCGTGGCGTCGAACACCGCCTCCACGTCGTTGCCGTCCACGGTCACGCCCGCGAAGCCGTAGGCGGCCGCTCTCTGCACCGGGTCGACGGCGAACTGCTTGTCCAGCGGGGTTGAGTAGGCGTACTGGTTGTTCTCCAGCACGAACACCACCGGCAGCCGCTGCACGCCCGCCCAGTTCATCGCCTCGTGAAAGTCTCCCCGGGAGGTCGAGCCGTCTCCGAACCAGGTCAGCGCGCACCGCCGCTCGCCCCGCAGCTTGAACGCCATGGCCATGCCGGTCGCGACCAGCATCATGTCCGGGAGCATCGAGACCATCCCCACGCAGCCGAGGCGGCGGTCGCCGAAGTGCACGTTGCCGTCCCGCCCGCGGGTGACTCCGGCGGCGCGACCCATGTATTGAGCCAGGATGCGGGCGGGCGAGACACCCCGGATCAGATGTGCCGCCAGGTCCCGGTGCAGGATGCAGAGCCGGTCCTCAGGCGCCATCGCGAACGCGGCGCCGGCGGACACCGCCTCCTGGCCGTAACCGTCATAGAAGGAGCCGGGAACCCTCCCCTGGCGATACAGGCTCATCGCCCGCTCCTCGATGCCCCGCATCAGCAGCATCGCGCGCAGCAGCCAAATCCGGTCCTGGAGCTGGAGGTGCTCGTGCCGGCTGGGCGGGGCCGTCTCGTCGGCGGTCGCGGCCGGCCGGGCCGTCTCGGTCGCCATTTTTCGTTGCTCGCTTTCCTCTCGGGGCCGGCGCGGGATTGCCGCTGGGCCCGCTGTTCGAGCCTTCCGGGATCTCCGGGCGGGCTCGCCGATGGGCGAAAACGCGAGCTTACTCCTCGCCGGGGACCGGTCAGACCTGACACCCATGCGTCCGGCGAACGGACAGTGACTACCGATTCGCCAGGATGCGGGCGGCAGCCATGCGGTTTCGGACACCCAGGCGATGGAAGATCGATCGCACGTGAAACTTGACGGTGTTCAGGCTGATGAACAGCCGGGCACCGATCTCCTCGTAGGAGTAGCCCTCGGCGAGCAGCTTGAGCACCTGGAGTTGCCGGCTGCTCAGGTGGTCGACCGGGTTGTTGCGTGCTTCGGCGAGGGCCTTCTGCCATCCGGGAGGCAGTACGGCCCGCCCGTGGGCGACATGATCGAGGCTCGCGGCGATGTCGCCGGCCGGCGTGTCGGTCAGGAGCAGGCCGCCGAGAGCGTGGTCGAGCACGTAGTTGACGAGCTCCGGCACGAGGACCTCGGCAATGAGGACGAACTTCACGCTGATCAGGTGCGCCCGGAGGGCTGTCAGCAGCTCCATGCCGGGCCGGCGATCCGCGCCGATGCAGACGAGCACGATGTCCGCGTCGAGCTCGGCGATCCGATCGATTTCACCCCTGCCGGCGATGACACCGGCGACGGCGAGCTCCTCACGGGCGGCGAGCAGGGCGGCCAGGGCGTCGGCGATCAGCGGCCGGCAGTCGGCGATCGCGACCTGGACCGGCGCCACCGGCGGCCTCGATTCGTGGCCGAGCCGCTGCGGCCCCGTCTCGGCGGCACCCGGCCACGGCTGCGGACGTGCCTCGGCGTCTGGTGAGTGACCTGCGTGCACGCCGGCGCTGTACAGCTGACGTGGAGCCGTGTCCTTCATCCCCCGGTCCCCTGGCCTGGTGGCCCAGACCCCGTTGCGCTTCATGGTGAGCGAAGGAGAACGTTAGTGAGGAATAGCCAGCTTTGTCAAGCTCGTGTAAAAGGCAGTTCCGCCAACCGGCCGGGTGGACGCCGGATGCTCGGCGCGGCAGGCGGCAGCACTAATCTTCGGTGAATGGACGCTGCCTGGCTGCACCGGGCTCGTTGGCGCTGGCGGGGCGCGCTCCTGTGGCCCACGTTCGCGGTCGCCGTGTTCGTGGACGGGGCGATCGCCCGCTTCCGGCCATTCGTGGGCGACAGCCAGAGCTTCGGTGGCGGCATCCTGGCCGGGATGGTCCTCAACCTTCTCGGCGTGCTCCTGCTCTCGCGCCTGTTCGGAGCCGCCGTCCACCGCTGGCGAGCGGATATGCCGGCGCAGGTCGCCCGCAATTACGGGGGGACGCTCGTGGTCGTCCTGATCAGCGCCGGGATGCTCGCCGCCGGTGAGGTGCGCCACGCCGCGATCATCAGCGATCAACGCGTCCTCGACGACGCGATCGTTCGCGCCGAGGCGTTCATCGGCGACCGCGCGCCGGCGGAGTTCCGGGCCAATGCCAACCACACCGACACGTTCACGATCCAGACCGGGGTGATCTACCGGACGTGCGTGCCGAGCCTCTACCGCCCGCGTTACTACTGCGTCATCGTCAAGCCCCGGCTGCCGCTCGCCCAGAGCGTGGTGCCCGCCGGCGGCGAGTCCAACGGCCTGTTCTCCCAGGGCCTCGGCTGACGATCAGACCGGGTCCAGGACGACGGGGAGGCGGAACAGGCTGGCGAAGCGCAGAGCCAGGAACGGGTCTCCGGTCAGATCGAAGCGCCCGCTGGAGAACAGCTCCGGCCAGGCCACGGCGCCGGTGGCCAGCAGGATGAGGTCATCTGAGCCGACCGTCGCCCGGGCGGCCGTCTCGCCCGCGGCTCCGGGCTGAACCCGGCAGCGCCCGCCGGAGATCTGCAACCGGTATCGCGAGGTGGGGCGGCCGTGGGGATCGCGCAGGGCCAGCTCGAGCGTCGCCTCGAGCCCGTCGGAGGCGGACGGGTCGAACCGCATCGCGATCGCCCGGGAGATCACCCGCATCAGCAGCCAGTGCACGACGGGGTTGCGATCGAGCTCGATCAGCCGCTGCCCCAGCCACTTCTTCACGACAGCAGATGCTCCATCGCCTCGGTCGGGTCCGAGAACAGCATCAGCGCGCCGTCGGTGGCGACCATCCGCCCGTAGTGCGTGGACATCTCGTGCTGGATGGAGTACGCGTCGATGGCGTACCCCAGCTCCTCGGAGACCTCCGCGTAGGGGATGACGAGGCGCTCGTGGGCGCGAATCTCCCAGAACGCCGGCTGCTCGATCACCTCGGCGCGCCCGGTGAAGAACCGCGCCACGGCATCGCCCTCGGCCCTCTTGGCCATGACGATCCCGACGTGGTCGGCGGCGCCGTCGCGAGCCTCGGCCGGAGCGCGGACCGGGCGCGGAGCCTCCGCTGAGCTCATCGGCGCCGCCGCCGGCTCGGTTCCCTCGCGCAGCGCCTCGGTCAGCATCGCCTCAGCGTACGCTCGGACGGAGCCGGACGCGTCCGGAGAGAGCGCCGCGGCGGCCTCGAGCGCCTCCGGCATCCAGTCGTCGACCCACCGGTCGATCACCGCGCGGTTCTCGGGCAACAGGAACCGCACGAACGCCACCGTCCAGTCACGAGCCCACATCCACTCCTCGACGGCCGCCCGCGCCAGCACCGGGGTGACGACGTCGCCGTTGGCGGTCGCGCACCGGGTGCCGAGCTCACGGCGGATCAGCGTGCCGACGACCGGTTCGAAGCACAGGTTGGCGGCGATCACCACCTCGCCCCAATCGGCGGTCGCCGCCAGGCGCTCGAGATATCGCCGGGTCGGTTGCCACGCCGCGTCCCGCAGAAAGATGTCGCGCGCAGCCGCGATCGGCATCTCGGTGCCCAGGCGGGCCTCGAGATCCATCGCGTAGAGCACGATCGCCTGCGCGGAGCGTTGCTTGTGTGCGGCCTGGAGACATACGCAGGTGGCCACCGAGTCAGACAGGCAGTCGCGTCCTGCGGTGGCGAGGGCGAACCACAGGCCATGCTCGACGAACGCCGGGATCTGCAGGTTGGCGGCCAGGAGCTCTCGCCACTGCGCAGAGACGTCGTCGATGACTCCCTGGTCGGCGGCGGACCGCAGCGCTCCCTCCAACTGGTGCTCGAGCGCCGCGGCCCCCCGGTAGAACGTGCGCTCCCACTGCTCGCCGGGATCGCGAAAGGCAAACCAGTCCGGGCTGCGCAGGGCGGTGGACGCGTCGTTCCAGGTGCCGCGGCCGTCCGGGAAGCTCACCGGCCAGCCGCGGCGCAGGTGGCGGTGGATCGACGGCTGCGTGTCGATGGTGACGTCCTCGTACAGGGTCGCGCGCCGCGCGGCGGGCTCAAACCAGGCGAACTCCCGCTCGTCGCGCGGACGGACCGGGGTTTCGCTCGGCGAAGCACTTGCCGTGAATCGATCCATGAAGATCCGGCCCGGATCGATCCCGGCCGCTGTCAGCGCCGCCTCGGCGGCGTCGAGCAGCACCGGCGGCCCGCACATGTAGACATCGTGGTCACCCTCGACGTCGAGCACGTCGGCGATGTCCCGGCCGCGGACGAGGAGCGGCTCGGCGCCGAGGCGGCGCAGCTCGTCGACGAGAAACGGCTCGCGCGCGGCGAAGTACAGGCGCTCCGGCCGCCGGCCGGCGGCGGCGAGCTCGCGCGTCAGTGCCAGGACCGGGCCGATCCCGGAGCCGCCGGCGATCATGATGATCGGCCGCGCCGGGTCGCGGAGGCGCAGGGCCCCGTACGGGCCGGTGAAGCGAAGCTCGCTGCCGGCCCGGAGCTCGGCGCCGAGCAGGCCGGAGAGCCGGCCGGCCGGGTATCGCCGGATGATCAGCTCGATGCGGTTGGAGCCGGGGAGGTTCGCGATCGAGAACGATCGCGTCACCCCGCCCGCGTGCAGATCCAGATATTGGCCGGGCACCCAGGTGAAATCGTCGCCGGTCGTCAGAGTCAGCGCGACGATCTCGTCCGTCAGGGAGGTCACCGCGGCCACCCGGGCCGAGCGCTCGCTGATGGGATTCTCGAGCCGGCGGTTCTCCGGGTCGTAGTGGAGCAGCTCGATCGTCAGGTCGGCCTCCGGCAGAGCCCGGCACATGAGCGTGTACCCGTTGCCCCGTTCGGCCTCGGAGAGTGCGAAGGTGGAGTACGGCTTGAGTTCGACCTCCCCCGCCAGCAGGTAGCACTTGCACGCCGAGCACTGACCCTCACGGCAGCCGTGGGCCAGGTTGTAGCCCTGCCGGAAGGCGGCGTCGAGGATGGTCTCACCGGTCCCGCACTCGATCTCCTCGCCGAGCGGCTCAAACCGGACGCGCGGGCTCACAGCAGGGTGTTCGCCAGATCCAGGGGGACGGCGCCATCGGTGCGGACGGCGTCGGACCAGTCGCCGCTCGGTAGCCCCAGCTCGCGGGCCACGCGGATGTTGGGGCTGACCAGCGCGCAGCCGTGGGCGCGGATGTCCGACAACGTCCACCGATGCTCGTTGCGCAGATGGGGCTGGCCGATCAGCGTCTGCCCGTCGGCGCGCACGAACCCCAGGTCGCGGACGACGTCGGACGCCTCCCATCCGTGATAGCGATCCAGGTAGTTGCGATCGCCGGTGTAGCGGCCCGGATTGGACTCGTCGAGCCAGCGGCACTCCGTCGAGCAATAGAAGCGTGTGCGGTGGCCGACGACTCGGTGCACCCGGTCCGCCCCGGAGACGCACAGCCCCTGGCACGTCCAGCAGAACGGCGGCGACATGTTGATGAAGTCCAGGGGGAGGAAGCCGTGGCGCGGATCGGCGCCGTGGCGAAACGCCTCCCAGAACGCGCCGTACTCGGCGTACCAGCCCGGGTACTTGGCCTCGAACCATTCGAAGTCGCGTTCGTCGAGGGGGTCGAAGCGCCAGAAGCTGAGCGGCCAGGCGGCGAACGCGAGGATCGCATGGCGATGGTGGAGCCCGGCGACCAAGCGCTCGCGGGCCCGTTCGAACATGTCCGGCGGGATGTCGAGGCCCAGTTTCCCCAGCTTCATGATGTAGGCCCGGTGCCAGTCGTCGCGGATCCACCGGTCCCACTTGTCGATGAACGACTCGCGGTCGGAGCGGTCGCGGCTGAAGTACTCGATCACCACCGCGGAGAACACGTCGATGAACGCGTGGTTGATCCAGAACGCCTGCTGCAGGTCACGCTCTATCAGCGGCGCGTTGTGGTCGTCCTGCAGCACGGTCAGCAGCGTCGCGTAGCCGTTTGAGATGTGACGCGCCTCGTCGGACTGCACGCTCAGGTAGGTGGTGGGCAGGGTGAAGTCGCCGTTGCGGGCTGCGACGTCCGGGGTGGCCACGAAGACGACGTTGGTGAACGCCGTCTCGGCCACCACCTGGAGGGTGAACGCGCACTGGATCGGGTCCCCCACGATGAAGTGAGACAGCATGTTCAGCCCCGGGTTGGTGAGCACCGAGCCGCTGAACGCCTTGGGCCCCAGATGCCAGCCGGCCGGGTCCGGGACGTTCTGGGCGTACCACCGGGCCAGCGCCATCTGCATCCCGGTGTGGCGGATCTCATCGACGAACTGCACGTGGTAGCCATTGCGCAGCTCGTTGTTGGGGACCGCGCTCATCAGCATCGACATGCACCGACCGGCGGCCACCTCGGCGTAGTTGGTGATGACGATGAACGGCTTGAGGATCTCAAGCCACCGCTCGTGCGCCTTGTGGGGCATGTCGGCGCGCACCGCGGCGTCGTGACCGCCGTACACGCGGTCGTCCTTCTCCAGCTCCATCGGCAGGTACTCGCGCATGATGTGGCGCATCGGGTCCTTCGCCCTGTGCGGGAACCGGTAGCGCGTGGGGTAGCGCACCGCGGGCTGGTGATACTCCGGCTCCCAGCCGAGCTGGGCGATGCGCTCGTGCGTCTGGGTGATGCTTCGGCGGGACATCGTGGCGGTGACCCTACGCCTGCACTCCGGTGCGTGTCTGCGCCTTCACACCACTTCTTGGCGCGGTTCTTTTGTCACAATCTGACAATGAGCGAATGGACGGCGGAGCCGCTGCCGGCGGAGACGGTCGCGATCGTCCGCGCGCGGCTGGGAACGCTGGTCGACGGCATCATCGCCGCGGTCCAGGCGGGCAGCCCCGTCTACGGCGAGGTGCTCGACGCGCCGGAGGGGATGGCGCTGAAGCTTGGCGTCGAGCAGGCGATCCGGGCCTTCCTGGACGCCGCCGAGCGGGGCCAGCGGGCGGGTGGGTCCAATTCAGAGACCGACGAACTGTGGCGGCGGCTCGGCGAGGCGGAGTTTCAGTCCGGACGCCGCCTCGATGACCTCCGCGCCGCGTTCCGGCTGGGGATTCGCGCCGCGTGGCGGGGCGCCGCCGACGTTGCCACCCGCGCCGGCGTCTCGGCCCCGGTGGCGATCGCGCTGGCCGAGTCCATCTTCGTCTACGGCGACGAGCTGGCCACCGATGTCGTCGAGGGGTACCTGCGCATGCAGTCCGACGAGGCGGGGGAGCGCGAGCGCCGCCGCCGCCGGCTCGCCGCTGTGCTGATGGATCCGGCCGGCCACGACGCCGAGGCGGTGGCCCGGGGGGCCGAGCTGGCCCAGTGGCCGCTGCCACGCCGGCTCGCCGTGCTTGCGCTGGGCGGCGATGACCCGGGCGCCGTCGCCCGGCGGCTTGACCTGGATGTACTCGGCGGCGCCGATGCGGAGGGTGCGTGGCTGGTGCTGCCGGACCCGGATGGCCCGGGCCGGCCCACGGCTGTCGACCGGGCGCTGGACGGTCAGGGGGCCGCGCTGGGGCCGACCGTCGCACCCGCCGACGCGCCCCGGTCCCTGCGCTGGGCGCGCCTGACGCTGGCGCTGATCGGCGACGGCGCGCTGGCCGCGGGCGGCGGAACCCCCCGCGCGGCCGATCACCTGAGCACCCTCATCCTGCTCCAGGATCGCGAGCTCGCGATGGCCCTGGCCGGGGTTCGGCTGGCGCCGCTCGCCGGCCTCCCCGCCGGCGAACGCGAGCGCCTGCACCAGACGCTGCGCGCCTGGCTGGCCCACCAGCGCCACACCCCGCAGGTGGCGGCGGAGCTCCACGTCCACCCTCAGACCGTCCGTTACCGCATCGCCAAGCTGCGCGAGCTCCTCGGTGACCTGCTGGACGACCCGGAGGGCCGCTTCGAGCTCGAGCTGGCCGTGCGAATCGCCGCCGCGGCGCCGGACTGAGGCCGCCGCCGCTGCTCGCACTCCCTGATCTGAGTACGCTCGGCGGCCGGATGGCGTTCGTGGCCCTGATCACCGGCGCGTCGAGCGGGATCGGCGAGGCGACCGCGCGACGGCTGGCCGGCGAGCCGGATGCCCGGCTCATTCTCGTCGCCCGGCGGGAGGAGCGCCTGCGCCGGCTCGCCGGCGAGCTCGGCGGGGCGACGGTGATCGCCGAGGACCTGACCGACGCGGGTGCCGCAGCACGCGTGCGCGAGGTCGTCGAGCGTGAGCACGGCGCGCTGCACATGCTCGTCAACAACGCCGGCGCCCGATGGCCGGGCGCGTTCGCCGATGCCGGATCAGACAGTGTCAGGCGCCACATGCAGCTCAACTTCGAGGCTCCGGTGCGGCTGACGGAGGCCCTGCTCCCGGTCCTGCGGGCGACCGCGCGGCGGCCCGGCGGGCGACGCGTGTCGATCGTCAACGTCGCGAGCACGTCCGCGCGGGTGGCGCGGCCGGGCGCGGCTGCGTACTCGGCGTCGAAGTTCGCGCTGGCCGGCTGGAGCGACGGCCTGCATGCCGAGGAGCGGCCGCATGGGGTCCACGTGGGGATGGTGCTGCCCGGCTACGTGGCAACGGAGGGGTTTCCCGCCGCCGAACTGGTGGCTCGGGCCGCGACCCGCTGGCTGGTGTCCGCTCCGGAGGTGGTCGCCGAGGCGATCATGGAGGCGGGCCCGGGCGGACGGGCCGAGCGCTACGCGCCCCGGTACTACTGGATCTTCGCCGCGCTGCGGATCCTCGCCCCGCGCCTGGTGCGCGGCGCGGTGTCCGGCGGCGCATTCACCCCCGCCGCGGGCGCCGGCGACTGACCGGCCGGCCGTAAATACCGACCGGCCGCCCCTAAACATCGCGTTGCCACGGCTAAACGCCGGGACGCAGGATCTGTGCGCATGCCCACTGGCACGGCGCGGTGGTTGGCGCGAGGATGCGCTTGGCGAATCAGGGTGGATTCGCCGGTGACCGTTCCTCAACAGTCGGAGGTAGAGATGAGCCTGTTCTAAGCAGGAATGATGGGGGCGTTCCCAGGCGCCGTGCAGCAGACGAGACGGGCCCGCCGGCAATGCGCACGCGCGGCGGCGCCGGGCGATGGGGCCGAGGGGCCTGCGCCGTGGCCGCGTGCGCGTGCGCGTTCGGCGGCTTCGATGCGCTGGCCGGACCCGCGCTGGCGGCGACGACGCCGCCGGACATCAGCACCAACTACGCGTTCCAGACGCTCAACGACAACCGGGACACCACCTTCAACCAGCTGCTGGGCATCAACAACTCCGGCGTCGTCGCCGGATACTTCGGCTCCGGGCAGAAGGGGCATCCCAACAAGGGCTACGCCGTCTCACCCCACTATGGCCAGGGCAACTACCGCAACGAGAACTTCCCCGGCTCCGCCCAGACGCAGGTGACCGGCATCAACAACGCCGCCGACACCGTCGGTTTCTGGGTGGACGGCAACGGGGCCAACCACGGCTTCTACCTGATGAAGGGACACAAGCCCAGGACCGTCGACTCCCCCACCGGCGACAACGCCAAGCCCACGTTCGACCAGCTGCTCGGCATCAACGACGCGGGTATGACGGTCGGCTTCTACAACGACGGCAAGGGCGCCCCGCACGGCTTTGAGTACAACACCGCCAAGAAGAAGTTCAAGACCGTCAACGTGGGCGGTGACTCCGGCGTGACCGCGACGGCGATCAACAACGAGAACGACGCCGCCGGCTTCGCCACCAACTCGGCCGGGACCACCGAGGGCTTCCTCCGGCGCTCCGACGGCAAGGTGTTCCACCTCGTCGTCCCGGGCGCGGCCGGCACCCAGGCGTTCGGCGTCAACGACGGCGACGAGGTCGTCGGCGACTACACCGTGGGCACCGGCGCAAGCGCCAGGACGTTCGGATTCGTCTGGGCCCCCGGCTTCGGCTTCCAGACCGTCAACGACCCCAACGGCGTGGGCGCCACCACGCTCAACGGCGTCAACGACCGGGGCACCCTCGTCGGCTTCTACACCGACTCGGCGGGCAACACCGACGGACTGCTGGCCAAGGCCCAGCCGTAGGCGCGAGTTCGACTCCGATGCGACCGGGCCGCCCCTGGTGCGGCCCGGTCGCGCGGTTGCGGCGCGGTTGCCGGCCGGACGAACGGCCGGCAGCGAAGGAGGGTGGGACGGAACGTCGCCGGCGAATCCGGACCCGCCCGCCCCTGGCGCCGTGCACCACGCGCCAAATCAGGACGCGGCGCTGGGATCTGGCGCGTTCTTGGGGCCACGCGTGCGCTTGGTGCCAAATCATCAGGCGGTTCCGCGATTTGGCGCATTCCGCACGCTGAGAACCGGGGCAACGTGGCGGGAGCGCCCGGAAACCCCTCAGAGGTCACCGGAAACGCCTCGGCGGCCAGGCCACCCCCTTCGATGCACCTTTTTCCGCGCTGCGGCGCCCAGGCACGATCCGGGTCCGGCGACCGGGGGACCGACGAGGGAGCAACTGATTTCTCAGACGCTACTCACCGGTAAGCTACGGTGGCGTAACTAACCGACCAGGAGCAGCCAGAGATGAACTCAACCGCCCGCCGCGTGGCGGTGCTGGGGGGCAGTCGCATCCCGTTCGCCCGCCAGAACGGCCCGTACGCGACGGCCTCCAACCAGGACATGCTGACCGCGACGCTCGACTCGCTGGTCAGGAAGTTCGGGCTGGAGGGCGAGACGCTCGGCGAGGTCGCCGCCGGCGCCGTGCTCAAGCACAGCCGGGACTTCAACCTGACCCGTGAGTGCGTGCTCGGTTCCCAGCTGGCGCCGGAGACGCCGGCCTACGACGTCCAGCAGGCGTGCGGGACGGGACTCGAGGCCACTGTGCTCGTGGCCAACAAGGTCGCGCTCGGCCAGATCGAGTGCGGCATCGCGGGCGGTGTCGACACCACGTCCGACGCACCGCTGGCGCTCAACGAGGACCTGCGCGACGTGCTGCTCGCGCTCAACCGGACGAAGTCGAACACGGGGCGCCTGCGCACGCTCGCCCGGCTGCGCCCGCAGCAGCTCGTGCCGGAGATCCCGCGCAACGCCGAGCCACGCACCGGCCTGTCGATGGGTGAGCACACCGCCATCATGGCCCGTGAGTGGGGGATCGGCCGCGAGGAGCAGGACGAGCTGGCGGTCACCAGTCACCACCGCCTTGCCGCCGCCTACGACACCGGCTGGCTGGACGACCTGGTGGTCTCCTTCCTGGGACTCGAGCGCGATCAGAACCTCCGGCCGGACTCCAGCGTCGAGAAGCTGGCCAAGCTCAGGCCCGTGTTCGGCGGCTCGGAGGGGACGATGACCGCCGGCAACTCGACGCCACTGTCAGACGGCGCCTCGGCCGTCCTGCTCGCGTCAGAGGAGTGGGCGAACGCGCATGACATCCCGGTGCAGGCGTACTTCACCGAGGCCCAGACCGCCGCGGTCGACTACGTCCACAAGGGCGAGGGGCTGCTCATGGCTCCCGCCTACGCGATGCCGACGATGCTCGCTCGCGCCGGGCAGACCCTCCAGGACTTCGACTTCTACGAGATCCACGAGGCGTTCGCCGCCCAGGTCCTGTGCACGCTCAAGGCGTGGGAGGACCCGGTGTTCTGCTCCGAACGCCTCGGCCTGAAGGCCCCGCTGGGCGCCATCGACCGCGACAAGCTCAACGTCCACGGCGGCTCGCTCGGCGCCGGCCATCCGTTCGGCGCGACCGGTGGCCGCATCGTCGCCACGCTGGCGAAGGCGCTCACCGACAACCGCTCCGGCCGCGGCCTCATCTCCATCTGCGCCGCCGGCGGACTCGGTGTCACCGCGATCATGGAGGCAGCTCAATGACGGACCGCTACCAGCAACTGGTCAACACGCCCATCGGCAAGTTGGTCACCAGGCAGATCGGCCTGCCCCAACCGCCCCGCCTGGAGCGATACCGGCCCGGACAACCGGTCATCTCCGGTCCCATCTTGTTCGGCGGGCCCGGTGGGCGGCTGGCCAAGCCGGTGACGAAGGTCCTCGCCTCGGTCGGTGCCGAGGTCCAGACGCCGATGGATGAGGATCTGCGTACCGCCGCGGCGCAGTCCAAGCTCGATGCCGGCATCTTCAATCCCGACGCCGCCGCCGTCGATCAGCGCTTCAAGGCGCTGGTGTTCGACGCGACCGGTATCACCTCGAGCGACGAGCTGGTCCGGGCGTGGGAGTTCCTCCACCCGTCGATCCGCCGCGTCATGCCCAGCGGCCGGGTCGTCGTCCTGGGGACGCCGCCGGAGGACGCGGCCGCGCCGGAGGCGGCCATCGCGCAGCGAGCGCTCGAGGGGCTGGAGCGCGCGGTCGGCAAGGAGGTCAGGAAGGGCGCGACCTCCCAGCTGATCTACGTCAGGCCCCGGGCCGAGAACCAGCTCGAGTCCACGCTGCGGTTCTTCCTGTCTCCGCGGTCGGCCTTCGTCTCCGGTCAGGTCGTGCGCATCCGGCAGGGGGTCGCCCCTCACGGCCGGATCGACTGGGAGTCCCCCCTCAACGGCAAGGTGGCGCTCGTCACCGGCGCCGCCCGGGGGATCGGCGCGGCCATCGCCGACGTCCTGTCTCGCGACGGTGCCCATGTCGTCGGACTCGACGTGGCGCCGATGGCGGACGAGCTCGCGAAGGTCACCGGCCGGATCGGCGGATCCTCGCTGGTCGCCGACATCACCGACGCCGACGCGCCGTCGGTGATCGCCGACCACCTGCTCACCGAGCACGGGGGCGTCGATGTCGTCGTCCACAACGCGGGCGTCACCCGGGACAAGACGATGGGCCGGATGAGCGAGGAGCAGTGGAGCCAGGTGATCGCCATCAACTTGACTGCTCCCCAGCGGATGACCCAGACGCTGCTCGAGCGGGAGGCGGTCCGCGGCAACGGGCGGATCGTCGGGGTCTCGTCGATCAGCGGGATCGCCGGGAACGCCGGCCAGACCAACTACTCGACGTCCAAGGCCGGCGTCATCGGCTTCGTCGAGTCCTCGGTCCCGGAGCTCTCCAAGCGCGGCATCACCGTCAACGCCGTCGCCCCCGGGTTCATCGAGACGCGGATGACGTCGGCGATGCCGATCGCCATCCGCGAGGCCGGCCGCCGGATGAACAGCGTCTCGCAGGGCGGCCTGCCGGTCGACGTGGCCGAGACGATCGCCTGGCTCGCCGCGCCGGCCTCGTCCGGCGTGACCGGGAACATCGTCCGCGTGTGCGGCCAGGCGCTGATCGGCGCATGACGGATCGTCGGCTGCCCGCCGCTCCGTCGATGCTCCCGCTGTTCGCCCGGGCCGGCGTCTCGATGCTCCCGGGAGCCTCGCGGCTGCCCTTCGTCGGCGGTGGCGGCGGGGAGATTCCGAAGCAGACGCTGGTTCGCGACGACGTTGCCGTCGACCGCTCGCGCCTGGCCGCCTACGACCGGGTGTGCGGATTCGACGTGTCGGACACGCTGCCGCCGACCTATCCCCACATGCTGGCGTTTCCCATGCACCTGGCGCTCATGACCGATGGACGCTTCCCGCTACCGGCCATCGGACTGGTGCACGTCGCCAACGCCATCACCGTGTATCGGCCGATCACGGCCGCCGAGCGGTTGTCGTTGCGGGTCTGGGCGACGCCGCTGGAGCCGCATCCCCGCGGGCGCCAGTTCACGATCCGCACCGAGTCGCGGGTGGGGGAGGAGCTCGTGTGGGAGGAGTCGTCGACCAACCTGAAACGGACCAACCCACCCCCCGGTGGCACCGACGGCGCCGCGAGCTCCGGACCGCCGTCGGCCGAGGACCTGCCGGCGACCGCCACGTGGAAGCTGAAGGGCGACCTCGGCCGGCGGTACGGGTCGGTCTCCGGGGATCTGAATCCCATCCACGTCCACCCGCTCACCGCCCGTCTGTTCGGCTTTCCGACCGCGATCGCGCACGGCATGTGGACGAAGGCGCGGTGTCTGGCCGCGGTGGGGCCCCAGCTGAGCGACCGCTACACGGTCACCGTCGCCTTCCGGCGGCCGATCCTGCTTCCGGCCACCGTGCAGTTCGCCGAGACCGCGCGGCGCAGCGGGATCGACTTCGGCGTCCGCGACGCGAGGCGCGGCACTCCGCACCTCGACGGGCAGATCAGGTTCGCCGTGGCGGGGCGGGCGGGTCCGGTTCGGCGCCGGGCCTGATCTCGTCGAACATCGCATGCAGGCGATCGAGGACGGCCGACGCAATGCCCAGCTCGTCGTTGCTGAACTGGGCCAGGGCGGTCTCCCACCGCGAGGCGAAGCGGGCGTGGTGCTCGGCGACGAGCGCGCGCCCTCGGTCGGTCAGCGACGTCAGCACCACGCGGCGGTCGCGTTGGGAGCGCACGCGCGACACGAGTCCAGAGGCGGCCAGCCCGTCGAGCATCTCGGTCGCGGTCGCCGGCGACAGATCGGCCAGGAGCGCCAGCTCGCTCATCGGCAGCGCATCGTGGTCACGCAGTCCGAACAGCAGGCCGTACTGCGCGTCTGACAGCTCGCCCGGGGAACAGCGCGTCTCGCGACCACGCAGCCGCCTGACGGCGCCGACGCAGCCCTTGAACGCCCGGCCGAGCTCGACGCTGGCGGCCCGCATGGCGTCGTCGGCGGGCGCTCTGGGGCCGGCGGCCGTCATGCCGCCATCGCCTCCGTCAGGCCGCCCTCGTCAGGGGCGCCGGTGCCGCCTCGCCGGCGGGCCGTCCGCTCGGCTCGAATCAGAATGATGCTCGGCACGATCGCCACCGCGGTCAGCCCGGTCGCCCACCAGAACGCGCTGCCGTAGGCAGACGCCTGCGCGGCCAGGGTGTGAGCGCCCGCCAGCGAGCGCTGGAGCACGACGGCCAGCACCGCGATGCCGATCGACCCGCCGACCCGCTGGAGCACGTTGAGCTGGGGCGTTGCGTCGGAGAGCTCATCGCGGCGGAGCGCGGCGAACGCCGCCGACATCGCCGGCATGAAGGCAAAGCCGATGCCGAAGCCGCGCACGAGCATCCAGATGCAGAGGGTGAGGATCGACGTGTGGGCGCCGATCAGCGCGAACGGAATGGTGCCGCCCACCGTCAGCACCACACCGAGGAGGGCCAGCGGCCCGCCGCCGACCCGGTCGGTGAGCTTGCCGGCGATCGGCATGATCAGGGCCGCGCCCAGACCCTGGGGGGCGGTCAACAGCCCGGTGACGAGGACGCTCTCATGGCGGATGCCCTGCCAGTACAGCGGCAGCAGGATCATGCCTCCGAACAGGGCCGCGCCGATGCAGAACATCGCGATCGACGCCGACGAGAATGTCGCCTTCTGGTAGAGGCGCACGTTGAGCAGCGGTCGCCGTGCTCGCAGTGCGTGGAGGACGAAGCCCGCCACCAGCACGACGCCGAGGACGATGGGAATCACGACCTTCAGCGACGTGAAGCCGCCGGTGGTGCCGATCTCGGTCAGGCCGTACGTGATCAGCGGCATGCCGGCGGCCATCAGCACGAGGCCGAGGAAGTCGAGCGGATCGGTCTTCTGGCGGTCGACCGTGGGCAGGACCCGCAGAGCGGCGATGACGGCGATGACGCCGATCGGCACGTTGACGAAGAAGATCCACCGCCAGCTGACGTTGTCCAGGATCAGACCGCCGAGCGTGGGGCCGAGGATCGGCGCCAGCATCGCCGGCACGGCGACGATGCTCATCACGCGGCCCATCCGTTTCGGTCCGGCGGCCTCGGCCATCATCAGCTGGCCGACCGGAAGGATCATCCCGCCGCCGATGCCCTGGAGCACCCGGAAGACGATCAGCTCCGACGTCGAGCTGGCGAGCCCGCACAGAGCCGACCCGGCCGTGAACAGGACGAGCGACGTCAGGTAGACCTGCTTGGCGCCGAAGCGCCGGGCGGCCCAGCCGGTCACCGGGATCACCGCCGCCAAAGCCAGCAGGTAGCCGTTGGCCACCCACTGGATGCTGGCGATGGTCGAGTGCAGCTCGCGGCTGAGGGTTTCCAGCGCGACGTTGACGATCGTCGTGTCGAGGATCGACATGATCGATCCGATCACGACGACCGCGCTCACGCGCCAGACGTAGGCGTCAATCCGGTCCGGGGACGAGTTCGAGCTCATGGGGCAGTTTCTCGGCAGATCGGGGGAGGACCTAAAGATTCGGAACCGAAGGTTAGGAACCGAAAAATCTCATGTCAAGTCGTTGTCGGCTGTCGCGCAGCTATCTTCCTTGGCCGATGACAACCTTTGCCGACCTCGGTCTTGAGCCCGAGCTCCTGCAGGCGCTCGACGACGTCGGCTACGACGCTCCCAGCCCAATCCAGGAGCAGGCGATCCCGCCGCTGCTGGAGGGCCTCGATGTCATCGGCCAGGCACAGACCGGATCCGGCAAGACGGCGGCGTTCGGCCTGCCGATGCTTCAGTACGTCGATCCGGATGAGGACGACGTCCAGGGGCTGGTGCTGACACCGACGCGCGAGCTCTGCATCCAGGTGACCCAGGCCCTGCGGGCCTACGGCCGGCGGAAGGGCGTGGACGTCGTCGCCGTATTCGGCGGTGCTCCGATCCGCAGCCAGCAGGCACAGCTGAGAGCCGGCGGCCAGATCGTCGTCGGGACGGTCGGACGCGTCAAGGATCTGATCTCCCGTCACTCGCTCGTCCTGCACGCGGCCCGCTTCGTCGTTCTCGACGAGGCCGACGAGATGCTCGACCTGGGCTTCCTGGAGGACGTGGAGCGGATCCTCTCGCTGACCCCGTCGAGCCGGCAGACGGCTCTGTTCTCGGCGACCATGCCTCCGGAGATCCGCCGCCTCGCCGACCAGTATCTGTACGACCCGGTGACGATCAAGGTCAAGACCGCGACGCTGACCGTCGACACCGTCGAGCAGTTCGCGCTCGAGGTCGCCTCCCGGGACAAGAACGACGCGCTCGTCGACGTGCTGGAGGCCGAGCGCCCGGAACAGGCAATCGTGTTCACGCGCACCAAGATCCGCGCCGATCAGCTCTATCGGACGTTGCGCGACCGCGGCCTGAACGTCCGGGCTCTGCACGGCGACATGACCCAGGGGGCCCGCGACGGGGTGATGATCGCGTTCAAGGGCGGAAGCGTGCCGTTCCTGGTCGCGACCGATGTCGCGGCCCGCGGGCTGGACATCTCCGGCGTTTCCCACGTCATCAACTTCGACGTTCCCACCTCACCGGATGTCTATGTGCACCGGATCGGCCGCACCGGCCGCGTTGGCCGCAGCGGCCGCGCCATCACCTTCTTCGAGCATCGTCAGGCCCGGGAGATCCAGGCGATCGAGCGCCACGCCGGGGTCAAGCTCTCGCCCTGGGTCAAGGACGCTCGCGTCGCTCCCACGGCGGTCACGGCGCCGCCGCGCCGCCACTCCAAGCCCCGCGTTTCGGCCAATGGCGACCGGCCGTCGAGCAAGCTGATCGTGTCCGGGGGGCGTGCGGCCGGCCTCGAGCCGTCCGACATCATCCACGCCATCACCTCGGCCACCGATCTGGACGGGGAGTCGGTGCGCAACGTGCGGGTGCTGGAACGCTTCGCATTCGTCGAGGTGCCGCAGGACGAGGCCGACCGGGTGGTGCGCGAGACGGGGGGCACCCAGGTCAGAGGCCACGTGCTCAGGCTCGAGCTCGCGCGCGCCTGAACGTTTTCCTGCAGACATAAGTCCCGTGTCAGGGCGATAACCGTCCGGCGCGACTTCGGCAGGCGCGCCTGTGTTGAGACCGAATAGCACCGGGCGGGGAAGTCCAGTCCCGGGTCCGGCGCCACTTCACTCCAACCAGGGAGGTACCCCCTTGCGATTCCTGCATCGACGGCCGTCGCCGGCCATCGTGATCTCATCGGTCGCACTATTCATGTCCCTCGGCGGTGTCGGCTACGCCGCCACACAGCTGCCGCAGAACAGCGTCGGCTCGTATCAGCTGCGCAACGGTGCGGTCACTTACCAGAAAATCCAGCCCGGAGCGGTGGGCAACGTGCGCGCCAATGTCAGGCAGCTCCAGGAGCGCGTCTGGAAGGTGTGCGGGACCAATCAGGTGATGTTCGGGGCCAACCAGAACGGCGATCCGAAGTGCACCAACTCCATGCCCGCTGAGGTCGGCACCACCAGCAATACGGCGGCGATTCCGACGACGGGAACGGCCACGTCCGTGGCGAGCGCCAACCTGACCGCGGGTAACAGCTACCTGGGCCTCGCCAA
>DASZMK010000092.1:0-12248 GCA_035551855.1 Solirubrobacteraceae bacterium | reverse complement strand
GGCGTCAACGTCGCCGCAATCGCCGTAGCGACCACGAACGAAAGCCCGGCATCCAGATACCGCATGCCGCACAAGCATGCCAGCCGCCCTCGACGGGTGCTGCCGGGGGCCGATTTGCCGTCCGCTGTGCACCCGCGGGCCTGGCCTCCCGCTCCTCCGGTCGTCCCCCGCTCCTCCGCTCGCCTCCGGCTCCTCCGCTCGCCCCCGGCTCCTCCGCTCGCCCCCATTCCCCCGGTTCTCCCCCGCGGCCCTCCCCCCGCTGCCCCGCGCGCCCCTTCCCCCGCTCCTCCCGCGGCCCTTCCCGCCGGCCCCACGCGCCACCTGCGCCATGCCTCATGCCCCATGCGCCATGCGCCATGCGCCATGCGCCAAATCGTCACCGCCGGCTGCGATCTGGCGCAAACTCGCCGCTGTGCCTGCACGCTGTGCCAAATCGGCGGAGCGAGTTCGGATCTGGCGCACGGTGCACGGTGAAATCCGGAGCATTGGGCGTTTGGACCCGGCTCCCGTCATTGCGGCGTTGTTCTCCTCCTCGCCAGGACCGCGGCCCGGGTGGCTCGCTCGTCGGTCCGTCGGCCACCGGGTCCTCTTCACGAACGCCGGTCACCGGGTCCACTTCACGCCCGCCGGCCACCGGTCCTCTTTCACGAACGCCGGCACCCGTCCTCTTCACCAATGCCGGTCACGGGGTCCCCTTCACGCCTGCCGCGCGGCCGCGGCCACCAGCGCCTGCGCCAGGCTCGCGAGCACGGCCATCGGCTCGTCGCGCAACTGGCGCATCGTCATGCGCACGACGACGAACCCCTCGGCGGCGAGCCGCTGATCACGCCGCCGGTCGGACTCGAAGGCGTGCCGGTGCCCGTGCACGCCGTACCCATCGACCTCCACCACCAGCTTCGCCGCCGGCCACAGCGCATCGACCAGGTGCCCGTGAAGCCACACGTTGAACTGCGGCCACGGCAGCTGACCACGCTCGACCATCCGGCGCAGCCGCCGCTCCGCCTCAGACCGGGTCAGGGCGGGTCCACGCTCTCCGGTCAGCAACGCCCGCAGATGTCCCACCCCGGTGCGCAACGGACACCGGTCCATCGCCTGCTCCAGTTGCTCGTCGGTCACCAGCTGCAACACCCGGGCCTCGTTGACCGCCGCCTCCAGCGCACCGCCGCTGGCCTCCCCGGCGAAGTCAATCAGCGTGCGCGCCGGAGCCGTGACCGGGAGACCGTCCCTGAACCTGATGTCACGTGAGTCGAGCTCGTCCACGCGATGAACCCGCACGCTTGGCGGCTGGCGAAGGTGGCGGCGCACCACCGTGACCGACACCGCGGGCGGCGCGGCCGGCACCATCCCCCACAGCGCCGCCGCCGTGCCGTGACTCAAGACGCAGTCGTCGCCGCAGAACAGGAGGACGGCGGTCTCAAACGCCCCCGGCTGAAGCGCGGGATGCCCCACCGCGAACACCGACGGCAACACGCGGTGCAGCGAGCCCACCGAGATGCGGTGGGCGATCGATCCACGTCCGATGCCGACCTCCAGGATCTGCGAGCGATGGACCAGCCCGCGTTGGGCGGCCGCCACGGACGCCAAGCCCCGCTCACCCCGTCCTTCCACCTGCAGAACGCGCCGGATCCGGGCTGGCCGCGCTGATCTGGCACGGAGTGCAGGCTCCGCCTCAAGAATCCGCCAGACCTCCGGACGGACGTGAGATTCGGCACGAAATGCATGCTGCTGAGACGTGGTCACACCCGTACGAGCCGCCCCCGCGCCCTTCCACTCCCCCGCAGGGTCTCGTCGGCACAAAGCGGTGGCACTCCCGCAGCACAGATGTGGCAACGCGCGCGGTGAGGCCACAGGGCCGGGGGCGCCGGGTCCGGGGAGCCGCGAAGCGTCGCCGGTTGACGAACGTCTGGCTACGAAGGAGGGGCGGCCGAGGCGTCGCCGGCCGAACCCGGGACGCCCGCCGAACCCGGGACCCCGGCCGAACCCGGGACGCCCGCCGAACCACGGATCCCGACCGAACGCGGGGACCCCGGCCGAACCCGGGGACGCCCGCCGAACCCGGGGACCCCGGCCGAACGCGGGGACGCCGGCCGAACCCGGGACCCCGGCCGAACGCGGGGACCTCGGCCGAACCCGGCGCGCGCGACCTGCACCGTGCGCCAAATCCCACTCCTCCTGCGAGATCTGGCGCAGAATCCGGGCTGAGCCTGCACGTGGTGCCAAATCGTCAGCGGCACCGCTGATTTGGCACATCGTGCACGCTGGAAACCGGTGCAACGGCTCAAATGAAGGACAAGATGCCGGACAGCCCCCCACGCCGCGCCGACAGCCCCCCAACGCCGCGCCGGGCAGCCCCCCACGCCGCGCCGACAGCCCCCCAACGCCGCGCCGACAGCCCACCACGCCGCGCCGACAGCCCCCACGCCGCGCCCGCGCCTTCACCCCATTCGATGCCGGGCCTCGCCGCCCCACCCCGGGGACGAGCGCCCACCGGGCCGCGCCCGGCGGAACCCTCAGACGACGGCGGGACTGCCCAGGTTGGCGTACAGCGGGTAGCGGTCGGCGATCGCGTCGACCCGCTCGGACAGGTCGGCGCGCTGGGCGTCGAACGTGTCACCGGCGACGAGCGCGGCCGCGATGATCTTGCCGACCTCGACGAAGTCGTCGACCTGGAGCCCGCGCGTGGCCAACGCGGGTGAGCCGATCCGCAGTCCGGATGAGACCGCCGGGGGCCGGGGATCGAACGGGACCGCGTTGCGGTTGACGGTGATCCCGATCGCGTGCAGGCGGTCCTCGGCCTGCTTGCCGTCAAGTGAGGAGTCGCGCAGGTCGCAGAGCACCAGATGGACGTCGGTACCGCCGGTCAGCACCGACACACCGCCGCCCGCCGACAGCAGCTCCGACGCCACCGCCCGGGCGCCGTCGACCGTTCGCCGCTGCCGCTCGCGGAAGGCCTCGGACTGAGCGATCTTCAGGGCCACGGCCTTGCCGGCGATGATGTGCTCAAGCGGGCCGCCCTGCTGGCCGGGGAAGACGGCCGAGTCGATCTTCTTCGCGTACTCCTCCCGGCAGAGGATCATGCCGCCGCGGCCACCGCCGATCGTCTTGTGGATGGTGGTGGTGACGACGTCGGCCAGCGGCACGGGCGACGGATGCAGGCCGGCGGCCACGAGACCCGCGAAGTGGGCCATGTCCACCAGGAGAAAGGCGCCGACGGCGTCGGCGATCGCGCGGAAGCGCTCGAAGTCGAGCCGGCGCGGGTACGCCGACCAGCCGGCGATGATCATCTTGGGGTGGTGCTGGTGCGCCAGCCGCTCGACCTCGTCCATGTCGATCAGCGAGGTCTCGCGGTCGACGTGGTAGGCGACGATGTTGTAGAGGCGGCCGGAGACGTTGATCTTCATCCCGTGCGACAGGTGGCCGCCGTGGGAGAGCTCGAGTCCCATCAGGGTGTCGCCGGGCTGGAGCAGGGCGTGGTACACGGCGGTGTTGGCCTGGGCGCCGGCGTGCGGCTGGACGTTGGCGTGCTCGGCGCCGAACAGGGACTTGGCCCGGTCGATCGCCAGCTGCTCACCGATGTCGACGAACTCGCAGCCGCCGTAGTAGCGCCGGCCGGGGTAGCCCTCGGCGTACTTGTTGTTGAGCACGGACCCCTGGGCCTCGAGGACCGCCACCGGGGCGAAGTTCTCGGACGCGATCATCTCCAGCGTCCGCTGCTGACGCTCCAGCTCACGCGCGAGCACGTCGGCGATCTCAGGATCGACCTCGGCCAGGGGGCGATTGAAGAAGTCGGCGGGCAGATCGGCGCTCATCGCGAGCATGCTACCGGTCGACCGGGACCCGCCAGCCCTCAGCCCCGCACCTCGGCGTTGATCACCGCCGGCCCTCAGCCCCGCACCTCGGCGGTGACCACCGCCGGCCCTCAGCCCCGCACCTCGGCGGTGATCACCGCCAGGTCCTGGTGCTCCCACACAACCCGCGCGTCGAACCCCACCTCGTCCAGCCACCGCAACTGGTGCTCCAGCGGACTGGGGTGGTCCCAGCCGGGAGTCAGAGAGATCTCCGCCTCGGCCGGATCGTCCGGCACGATCACATCGGCGAGCACGAACCGCCCGCCGGGCGACAGCGCCTCCCGGATTCGGGCGAACAGCTCGCGCTTCTCCTCGCCGGACAGGTGATGGATGCACAGGGCGCTGGCCACGAGATCGAACGACCCCTCCGGGAGCGGGTGCTGGATCCTGGCGACCCGCAGCGACACCCGGTCCGGCGGCAGCCGGCGCCGCGCCTCGGCCAGCATCGCCTCGCTCTCGTCGATGCCCACCACATCTGCGTCCGGATGGCGCTCCAGCAGCCGGCGCATCGTCTCACCGGTGCCGGTTCCGAGCTCCAGCACCCGGCCGGCCCCGCGTCCACTGGCACGGACGAGCGTCTCCTGGAGCTCCTCGTAGACCGGGATGTCCTCGCGGATCATCTCGGTGTAGGTCGACGGGTCGAAGTGGAACTGCCAGTCGAGCGCCGCGGCCACCTCTCGCTCGGAGACCATTCCGGCGCGGACGATCTCCCAGCGGTGCTCGGCCTCGTAGCGGCGCAGGTCGATAACCGTCGACGACGTCCCCGGCAGCGCGCCGCCCTCGAGGAGGAGATCGGCAGCACGCCGGATCGCCTCCGGCACCTCGTCGAGCCGGCGCGCGTCCGGGCCGCCCGCGACGTTGGCGCTCGACTGCAGGACCGGCCACGCGACCCCGGACAGAGCCGGCACAAACGGCACGCGCAGCCCGAAGGTGCTCAGATCGTCACCGCACGCCAGCGGAAAGCGGCCCTCCGGATTGGGCAGCAGAGCCGTCACCGCCCCCGGGAGCAGGCGCTCCAGGGCCGACCGGGTCCGCGCACCCAGCTCGGGCAGCGCCGCCAGCGCCAGATCGCGGTCGAAGAACATGACGGCCGACGGTTTGTCGAGCCGCCGGCGCTTGAGGCGGTACAGCCGCTCGACGGCCATCCGGTTGTGGACGTCGCAGGCGAGCCCGTAGACGGTGTCGGCGGGAAACACGGCCACGCCGCCGACGGACATGCAGCGTTCGAAGGACTCGGCCTGCGCGCCCGCCGTCACGCCCATCCCACCACGACGCGGTCGCACCCCGCCAGGTCTCGCCGGACCTCCGCCCGCCCCCATCCGGCATCGGCCAGCAGGCGCCGAACCTCGGCCGCCTGATCAGCGCCGCCGATCTCCAGACCGAGCATCCTGACGTCCCGCCCGCCGACCGCCATCACCAGGCGCCGGACGAGATCAAGCCCATCCGCACCCGCGAACAGGGCGCCCCCCGGTTCGAACCGGGTGATCTCCGGCGGCAGCGCCGCGCCGTCCGGCACGTACGGCAGGTTCGCGAGCACGGCGTCGGCCGGCCCGTCCTCGAGCAGGTCGGCGAGCGCGAAGTCGACCTCCAGACCGAGCGTGACCGCGTTCGCCCGGGCCACGGCCAGCGCGCCCGGGCTGACGTCGGTGCCGCGCACCCGCAGGTCCGCTCGCTCGTCCTTGAGCGCGAGGGCGACCGCGCCGCTTCCCGTGCCGACATCGACGACCCGCGAGCCGGCCGGCAGCTCGAGCCCCGCCTCCACCAACAGCTCCGTCTCCGGGCGGGGGATCAGGACCCGCTGGTCGACGCGAAGGGTCAGGCGACGGAACGCCCGGCGACCCAGGATGTAGGCGACCGGCTCACGGGCCTCCCGCCGGGCGAGCAGCCGGCGGAATCGCTCGGCGGTCGCGCCATCAACCGGCTGGTCGCGATCGATCACCAGGCGCCCGCGGTCGACGTGGAGCACCTCGGCCAGCAGCAGCTCGGCGTCCAGCCCGGGGGTGTCGCATCCGGCGGCCGTGAGCACATCCCGGGCGCGCGCCAGTGTCAGCCCCACGGACCGGCCCGCGGCGGGCCCCACCTCAACCAACGGCGCGGTCTTCCAGGCGCCGGCGCTTCTCGTCATCCTGGAGAGCGTCGGTCAGCTCGTCAAGCTCCCCCAGGAGGATCTCGTCGAGATTGTGGACCAGCAGGTTGATCCGGTGGTCCTTGACCCGGCGCTCGCCGAAGTTGTAGGTGCGAATCTTCTCCGCCCGGTCCCCGGTGCCGACCTGGGCCAGCCGGCTGGCGCCCATCTCGGCCTGCTGCTCGGCCAGGGCCCGCTCGTACAGCCGGGCCCGGAGCACGCGCATCGCGCGCTCGCGGTTCTGCAGCTGGGACTTCTCGTCCTGCATCGAGACGACGATGCCGCTCGGCTTGTGGGTGATCCGCACTGCCGAGTCGGTGGTGTTGACCGACTGGCCCCCCGGGCCGGAACTGCGGTAGACGTCGATCTGCAGGTCGTTGGGGTCGATCTGCACCTCCACGTCCTCGACCTCCGGGAGCACGGCAACCGTCGCAGTCGATGTGTGGACCCGGCCCTGGGACTCGGTCTCCGGGACGCGCTGGACCCGGTGGGTGCCGCCCTCGAACTTGAACACCGAGTACGCCCCATCGCCCTTGACCGCGAACGTGTACGTGCCCTCGCCGATCGCCAGCGGCTCCACCTTGAAGCCGCGGCGCTCGGCGTAGCGCGTGAGCATCCGATACAGGTCCCCGGCCCACAGGGCGGCCTCGTCTCCGCCTGCGCCGGGACGGATCTCGACGATGACGTTCTTGTCGTCGTTGGGATCGCGCTCCACCATGGCCAGGCGGATCTCGTCCTCGAGCTCCTCCAGCCGCCGGCGGGAGCTGTCGAGCAACCCCCGGATCTCCGGATCGTCGCCGTCCTCGGCCAGCAGCTCGCGCGCACCCTCCATGTCGTCGGCGGCCCGGCGGTACTCGCCGGCGAGACGCGCCGCGGGCTCGAGCTCACGGTAGGCGCGGCTGGTCGCCGCGAAGCGCTCGCGGTCGGAGATGACCTCAGGGTCGGAGAGCTCTGACTCGAGCCCTCCGAACCGGGTTTCCAGCTGCGCGACGAGATCGTCGATCATGCACGCGAGTGTAGGAGCCGCGAGGCTCCCACACCGCGCGCCGCGGGTCAATCCTTGGGGTTGACGACGTCCTTGGCCTTGTCGGCCGAGGCGCCGACGGCGTTCTTGACCTTGCCGGATGCCTTGTCGACCCTGCCCTCGTTCTTCAGGCTCTCGTCGCCGGTCAGATCGCCCGCCGCCTCTTTGACCTTCCCCGTCGCCTTATCCGTGTCGCCACCGGTCATGCTCTGGTCCTTTCGCTGAGAGAAGAGCTGTGTCCCATGGATACCCGCGCGGCTGCCGGGCGAAAAGGCGGCTCCGCGACCTCAGGCGACGACCTCGACGCCGATGAGATCGTCGGCCGACGCCGCCCCGGGGGTCTCGACCGCCAGCACCGCCTCGAGGGCGGCGATCGACACCGCCAGCTGGTCGAGGTCCGGCTCGCGCGTGGTCAGCTTCTGCAGCTGAAGGCCCGGGTACATGATCACCTGCACCCAGCGCCGCCGGCGGTTGCGCCCCGCCCATTTGATGACCTCGAACGAGAGTCCGGCGATCAGGGGCACCCCTACGATCCGCGTCAGCACGAGGATCCACCAGGCGGGCAGACCGACCGGCGCGAACACGAAGATGGCCATGATCATGACGATCAGCAGGAAGCTCGTTCCGCACCGGGGATGGAGCCGCGAGTAGAGCTGCGCCCGGGCCGGCGTCAGCTCGTCGGCGGCCTCGTAACAGGAGATCACCTTGTGCTCGGCGCCGTGGTACTGGAACACCCGGCGCAGATCGCGGACGCGGGACAGGAGCGTCAGGTAGCCGAGGAAGATGCCGGTGCGCAGCACCCCCTCCACGAGCCAGAACAGGACCGAGGAGCCGAGCTGGTTCTTGATCAGGCTCGTCACGCCGACCGGGACGACGAAGAACAGGCCGATCGCGAACACGAGCGAGACCAGAACGGTCCCGAACCAGGCGCCGCTGGAGATCTCCTGCTCGGAGTCCGGCATCTGCGCATTGGCGGAGATGCTCAGCGCACGCAGGCCGATGCTCAGCGACTCGACGAGCGCCACCACGCCCCGGATCACCGGCAGCCGGAAGAGCCGGCGCCGCCGCGACCAGGGGATGATCGGCGATGACGTGACTGCGATCTCGCCGAGCGCGGGCTCAGCGCTGCCGGGCGCCGGATCGGCGGGCTTGCGAACGGCGACCGCCCAGGTCGACACCCCCCGCATCATCACTCCCTCCAGCACGGCCTGACCACCGAGCGGGGCATCTCGCGAGGCCGTCAGCCGGCCCTCGCGGGCGCGGGTCAGCGGGGCGGCCGCCGGCGGAACCGTCACCGAAGCGGCCGTGAGCGGGGCGACGTCGTGCGAGACGATGAGCGGCTCCTCACGTACGTCGCTCCCGCGCTCGGTCATCTCGGCGCGGAGCGGCTCAGCCGGCCGCGGTCCGCGCGCTGCGGCGGCCCTTGGCGACGCGGCGCTGGAAGCGCTCCACCCGTCCGCCGGTGTCGACCAGCTTCTGGCGGCCGGTGTAGAAGGGGTGGCACGCCGAGCAGATCTCGACGTGAATCTCGGACTGCGTCGAGCGGGTCGTGAACTCGTTGCCGCACGTGCAGCGCACGTGGGCCTCGTTATAGGTGGGGTGGATCTCGGTCTTCATCGTCAGAGAAAGTCTAGCGTTGCCGCCTCGGCGCCCTCGGAGGCGTTCAGGACCCTCCGGCGGCCGGGCAGACGGCGGTCGCTGAGTTGTTTGACCGGGTGTAGTCGTCCACCTCGTGGGCGGCGTCGGCGGTGAGGGTCGGAGGATCGGTGGGATCGCACACCGGACCGGTGAACGAGACCGTCCGGCTCCGGCCGGCGCCGAGGGACGGGATGCTCAGGGTCGCGGCCACCGCGCCGCCTCCGGGGACGAACAGCACCTCGAACGGGCCGGCGCCGGTCAGGCCGCGGTTGGTGATGAGCGCGGTGTAGACATCCTGATTGGGGTTGCCGGCGACAGAACTGACGGTCAGCGACTTGACCGCCAGGTCCGGACGCAGTTCCTGCTGATGGCAGACGCGGCTGAACCGCACCGCCGAGCCGATCACCCGCCCGCTGGCGCCGGTCCAGCGGAAGGTCACCCGGAACTGGTAGGCGGCGGGCGCGACGAGGTTCAACACGGTCTTGTTCAGCCGCCAAACATCCTCAGGCAGTTGCCCCAGCGTGGGAGTGGCGGGCGCCAGCCACAGGCCCAGGTCTCCGGCCCGCAGCGCGGTCGATGTTGCTGCGCCGGAGGCCCGCTGCAGCAGCTCGAACTTGACCGAGAATCGCCTCGTCGCCACGAGCGGCCGCATCACCGCCTCCACCGACACCGACCGGTTGGCCGGATCCAGCGCGTGGCCGCAGGAGAACTGCGCCAGCTGAGCGCGCGGAGGAGGGCTGGGAGCACCGGCCGCCCCAGCCGCTCCCGGGACCGCGAGGGCCGCCACGGCCACCGCGAGCGCGCCGGCGCCACCGATACACAGGCGCAGGAACCTCATATGCAGATCTATAACCGTCAACTGCACCAGAAGTTGCAGCACCGACTGAGCCGGCCCGCCGCACCGCGCCGGGATGTCAGGTCACGTGATCGTGTACAGCGGCCCGTCGCCACCCTCCGGCGGGGTCAGCCGGCCGCCCTTGGCGGTGATGGCGCCGCACTGCACGCAGTTGGTGTAGTTCACGGTCACGTCGACCGGGCCGTCCTGGGGCGCGTCCTCCGGGATCTCGTAGACCCCGGCGGGGCACATCCAGCGCCAGCCCTCGGCGATCTCCCGCGGGACGTTGCGGTGCACCCGAATGTGGTTGGGAGCGTCATCGCGGGTGGCGTTGCCGCTGATGTAGACGCTTGAGAGCTTGTCGAACGTGTACTTGCCGTCCGGCTTGGGATAGTCGCGGTGCGTGTCGCCCAAAAACAGCGGTTGCTGGTCGTTGCGATGCCAGGCGAGGCGGCCGCGGGGGAGCTTGCCCTTGGTGGCGATGGCCAGGTTGACGAGGGGGGCGCCCTTGATGAAGCCCTTGGAGAATGGCTGACGGGTGTTGCGCACCTGGTAGAGCTCCTGGCCGATCGAGGACTCCTCGACCGCCTGCTCGTAGGACTCCAGCGAGCGTCCGTCCTTGAGCGACGTGTAGATCGCCTCCGCGGCGAGCTGGCCGGACTGGATGCAGTGGTGCACGCCCTTGAGCGCGACGGTGTCGACCATCCCGCCGGAGTCGCCGACGAGGAGGGCCCCGGGCATCGAGAGCTTGGGCATCGACCAGTAGCCGCCGCCGGGCAGTGCCTTGGCGCCCCAGGCGACCCGCTCGCCGCCTTCCAGGATCCCCTTCACGAGCGGGTGGAGCTTGAACTCCTGGAGCAGGTCATGGGCGGAGGTGGTGGCGTCGGCATACTCGAGGTCGACGACGAAGCCGATCGAGACCAGGTCGTCGCCGGACTTCTCGTCCTTCATCGGATACAGCCACGTGCCGCCGATCTGGCCGTACTTGGCGGAGATCTTCAGCGGCCACGGGCCGATGGTGTGGATGATGCGGTCAAGCGGCCTGGGGACCTTCCAGACCTCCTTGACGCCGAGCTCCCACACCTGGGGCTCGCGGCCCTGTGCCAGATCGAACTCCCGGATTGCGGCACCGGTCAAATGGCCCCAGCAGCCCTCGGCCAGGACCGTGAACCGGGCCTTGATGTCGGTGCCGGGCTCGAAGTTGCCCAGCGGCTCGCCGTCCTTGCCGCGGCCCTTGTCGCCGGAGCGCACGCCCACCACCCGGCCATCCTCGACGACCAGCTGGGTCGCCGAGGTCTCGGTCAGGATGTAGGCACCGCCCTCCTCGGCCTGGGCCGCCTGGTAGCGGGCCAGGGCGGCCACGGAGA
This sequence comes from Solirubrobacteraceae bacterium, assembly GCA_035551855.1. GTDB lineage: Bacteria > Actinomycetota > Thermoleophilia > Solirubrobacterales > Solirubrobacteraceae > Palsa-465. The sequence goes on along the minus strand of DASZMK010000092.1, from coordinate 1,411 downwards.
CCACCTCGTTGCCGTGGTTGCGGAACGGCGGCGGCGGCGGGATGCGGAGCTTGGTCCTGCCGTTGGGCAGCATGTAGACGGCTTCCTTGGTGACCTCGCCGAAGGCGAAGCGCTCCCGGCGCCAGTCCTCACGGGACAGCTCCGGAAACAGCTCCTGCAGCGGCTTGGGGCGCATCACCGCGCCTGAGAGGTTGTGGCCGCCACACGTCTTGGCCTTCTCGATGACCGCCACCGGCACCTCGCCCAGGCTCTCCATCAGCGCCTCGTCGTCGCCCAGCAGCTGGAGCAAGCGGTTGGCGCACGCCAGGCCGGCCGTGCCGCCGCCGACGATCGCGACGCCGACATCGATCCGCTCGTCCTCGCCGTCGAGGCCGCGCTTGACGAACTCCTTGACCGAGTCCACCGGGGGCGGGAACTCGATCGGCGCGTGCGGATGCTTACCGTTGCTCGACATCGGGGTCAGGCTCCCTTCTTCGCCTTGATCGCCTCCGTCAGCTTGGGCAGGATCTTGTTCAGATCGCCCACGATGCCGAGATCCGAGAACTCGAAGATCGGCGCGTTGGCGTCCTTGTTGACGGCGATGATGTTCTCCGAGGACTGCATGCCGACCTTGTGCTGGATGGCGCCGGAGATTCCGGCCGCGAGATAGAGCTTGGGGGACACCGTCTTGCCCGTCTGACCGATCTGGGCCGCGTACGGATACCAGCCCGCGTCGACGACGGCGCGGGTGGCAGCGACGGCGCTGTTGCCGCCGAAGGCGGCGGCCAGGTCCTCGGCGAGCTTGAAGCCCTCGGCCTTGCCGAGGCCGCGACCGCCGGCCACGAGCACGTCCGCGCCCTCGATGTCGACGTCGGCCCCGCGCTGCTCGCCGCGCTCAACCATCTTCGCCCGCGTCGACCAGGGCGAGTACTCGATCTCGACCTCGACGACCGCGGCGGCGGCGTCGCTCGGGGCCGCGATCTCGAACGCGTTGATCCGGCCGATGATGATCCCGAGGCCGCCGCGGTAGTGCGAGACCGAGATCTTGGAGTCGCCCAGGATCGGACGCTCGGCCACGAGCTCATCGCCCTCGGCCCGCACGGTGGTGACCTCCATCGTCACGCCGCCGTTGCGCCGCGCCGCGAGCCCGGCCCCGATCTCGAACCCGAGCAGACCCCCGCCGAAGAGGGCGTAGCCGTGCCCGTGCTCCTCGATCACCTTGGCCATCACGTCGATCACGGGCTGCGCCAGCCCTTCGGGGCCCCTGGCGCGGAACACCTTGGTCGCGCCATAGGCGCCGAGGGTCGCGCACAGCTCGTCGGTCAGGTCCTCGCCGCCGACGACGACGGCGTGGCACTCGCCGCCGATCTCGGCGGCGCGCTTGGCGCCTTCGGACACGGCGCCGAGCGAGTTCTTGTTGAACGCGCCTTCG
>DASZMK010000091.1:0-7701 GCA_035551855.1 Solirubrobacteraceae bacterium | reverse complement strand
CCGGCGGAATCGAGACTGCGCGACCTGCACAACGTGCCAAATCGCGGCGGCCTCAGGCAATGTGGCACAGATTGAAGGCTGTGCGTGCGGGTGGTGACAAATCATCCGGCAGGTGCGTGATTTGGCACGATCTGCACGCTGAAACCCGGAGCATCGCTCCCGGGGAACCCGAGCTAGGCGGCTTCTTCGGCGTCGTGCGCTGCCCGGCTGCGGCTGCGGCTGCGGCGCGGGGGCTTGATCTGATCAACGCGGGCATCCGCCACGTCACCGGAGCCCTCCGCCGGCGTCCCCTCGGCCTGGGTGGCCGTGGCGTCTCCGCCGCCGTCGGCCTGCGCCTTGGCCCGCGTGCCGGCGCGCTTGGCCGGTGCCTTCGTCCGCGGCTTGGCCGGAGCCTTCGCGCGGGGCTTGGCGGGCGCCTTGGCCCGTGGCTTGGCCGTCGCCGGGCGGGAGCGGCGCGCCGGCTTGGGGGCCTCGTCTCCGCCGGCGTCCTGAGCCAGCTCGGCGCTGTCCGGGCGTTCCTCGGAGGCGGACTCCGGCTCGCCGCCGGTGTCGCCTTGCGCCTCAGCCGTCACCGCGACGTCCTCGCCGGGCTCCGGCTCCCCGGCGCCGGTCTCCGCCTCGGTGTCCAGTTCGTCGTCCACGCTCTCGTCAGCCTCGGTGAGCGCGAGCGTCGTCTGCTTCGTCTCGGTCGCGCCGTTGGCCTCGGATCCCGCGGCCGAGCCCTTGCGCCGCCGCCGCTTGGAGCTCCGGCGGCCCTTGGGGAAGTTGCGCAACAGCTCGCGGGCGAGGGCCGCCGGTTTGCGTGCCATCCGGGTGCGGGCGCCGCGCAGGGCCTCCTCGGCCTCCGGGGTGTGGGCGAGGGCGGCCGCCAGCAGCGCGGCCGAGAGCCGTCGGTCCTCCTTGCGCGACGCATGCACGAGCCGCCGGGCGTTGCGCGCGTGCGCCGACCCGCTCGAGTTCACCAGCAATCCCAGCAGGCGCTTCGTCTCCGGCCAGCGCTGGACCGCGTACTCCTCGTGTACCTCACGCGTGTACTCGGCCATCCGCCAGATCCACGCGTTGGCCTGGTCACGGCGGCCGATGCGCCGCTCGGCCAGCGCCTGGAGCATGATCTTGACGCCCTCGCGCCGCTCGTCGCGTGGCCAGCCGCCCATGATGTCGATCGCCTGATCAAACGCCTCGGCGTCGCGGCTGGCGGCGATCTCCTGCAGCGCCCGCAGCCGCAGCTGGGCGTTGCGGTTGCGCTGCACGGCGGTCAGCAGGAACCGGCGCTTGAGCTCGCCGCCGCGGTCGAAGTGGAGCATCGCCTTGGCCCGGCGCCAGCCGTTGGGGGCGACGCGCGCGCCCGCCAGTGCCGCCCACACGTGCTGCTCGCCGTAGTCGAGGTGCTCGACGGCGATCCGCCACAGCTCACGCTCAAAGACCTCGGCGCGCCGCTCCGGGTCCGGAGTGACCGGGAGGACCCGGCGTTCCACCCGGACCCGCCGGCCGCGGCCGCGGCGGACCGGGCCGACGACGATCGCGCCCCCGCGGTAGACGTCGCGGTCGAGCAGCGAGTGGAGGGTGACGACGGGGTCGTCGTGCTTGGTCGCCGGGTGGACGAAATCGATGACGATGCCGGCCTCCTTGCCCGGGTGACGCCGGGTCACCCGGCCGACGCGCTGCTGATAGATGCGCTTGGACGCCGTGGGAGCCAGGTGCATGCAGATCGTCGCCCGGGGGCTGTTCCAGCCCTCGGCGAGCAGCTGGGCGTTGACGAGCACGTCGACCTTGCCGGACTCGTACTCGGCGAGCACCCGTGCCAGCTCGCGCTTCGGCGTCTCGCCGGACACCGCCTTGGCCTTGATGCCGAGATCGCGAAATGCCTGGGCGACGTTGTACGCGTGCTTCACGCCGGCGGCGTAGACGACACCGGGCACCCCGTTGAAGCGCGTCTTGTACAGGTCGGCGATCGCCAGGTTGAACGGCGTCTGATCCAGCAGTTCGGCCAGCATCTCCTGGTCGAACTCGGTGTCGACCTCGCCACGCCGGAGCGGCACCTTGGCGATCGTCCGCACGCCCGGTCCCGGCGGAATCCGGATGCAGCGCAGCGGCGAGATCACTCCGCGGCGGGCGGCCTGGGCGAGGTCGAACCGGCTCGTCTGGGTGGGGAAGAGGTCGGTCACGTGACGCGCGATCAGCGCGCCCGTGGCCGTCATGCCGACGAAGACGGGGCCGGCCCACGCACGGATCGCCGCCGACGTCTTCTCGCCGAGCGCGGTGTGCGCCTCGTCACAGATGACGATCGTGTAGGCGTCGGAGATGCGGCCGGCGTTGCGGACGAACCACTGATACGTCTCGACCGTGACCGGGCCGTTGGCGGCATCGTGATCGTCGAGGAGAGGGGCGCAGATCCGGTCGCGATAGCCGCGGTCGCGCAGCTCGCCGTGGAACTGGTCGACGAGGTTGCGGCGATGGGTGAGGATCAGGACCCCGCCGGTCCGGGAGGCTTCAACGAATCCGAGTGCCGCGACGGTCTTGCCGGCGCCGGTGGCGTGCTCGAACCAGAACCGCCGCGCGGCGTTGGGATCCTCTGGCTGTTCCTCCAGCTGCCCCTCGTCCTCGTCCGGATCGTCCTGCCAGTCCTGGGGCTCCTCGTCGGACTCGACGTCCTCGACGTCCTCGACGTCGTCGTCCTCGGCCACATCCTCGAGCTCGTCCTCGTCCTCGTCCTCGTCGGCGTGTGCACCGTTTCTCTGCGCCGGCGCGGCGGTGGCCGCGGCCGAGCGCTGGGCGGCGCGCACGACGGCGGCCGCGGCCTGCCCGTTGCCGCTCCCCTCCGCCTCCCCGCCGGCGGCGGGGCCGGGAGCGGAGCCGTTGGCGGGCTGGCTCTCGGCCAGCAGGGCGGTCAGAGTGCCGGAGAGAGCGTCGACCTGGTGGGCGGAGAGGACGGTGCCGTCGACGAGGTGCGGCTCCTCCTCGGAGAGCAGCCGCTCCAGGCCCAGGAGGAGCGAGAAGTGACGACGCCATTCGATCGACGGGACCTTGTGCCCCGCGTCAACCTCCGCGATGGCAGCGTCCAGTGCCCGCCGGCGCGGCGATCCGGGGGCCAGGGCCTCCTCGAGCGATTCGCCGTCGTAGACGAAGCGTTCGCGCGTCAGCAACTCGGCGCGCGCGATGGCGTCAGGGCTGGGAAAGGGGGTGATCACACCCATCGGTGGTTAGAGCTTTGCGTCAGGATGAGCGAGCCGCGGCGTTAGGGCGTAGCGGCGCAGCAGTCTCGGCATGAGGCCGAGCACAGCGAGAAAAACCTCAGAAGCGTCCCCCCGGCCTCGTGCCCGAAAAGGATATCGCCTATTTAAGCAGATGCGATCAATGACCCGTATGGCAAGCTGTCGATCTGTGAGGTATCAGCCGCGATGACCGAGGTTCTGGCCTACGAAGTCCGCCGGGTCGGGGGCGAGAATGAGATGGCTGCCGCGCTGGAGCTGCGCCACGAGGTGTTCTGCGTCGAGCAGGGGGTTCCGGTCCGCGAGGAGCTTGACGGCCGGGACGGAGAGGCCCTCCACCTGGTCGCCGTCTCCGACGGCGCCCTCCTGGCCACGTGCCGGCTGTTGTTTGTGGGGCCGACCGTCCAGTTCAGCCGGCTCGCGGTCCGCCAGGACGCGCGACGGCGGGGGATCGCGACGGCGCTGCTCAAGCTCGCCGACGACGAGACCCGGGCCGGGGGCGCCCGGCGCCTGGTGCTCCACGCCCAGACATACGCCCGCTCCCTGTACGACGCGGCCGGCTACGAGCCTCGGGGGCGGATCTTCATGGAGGCCGGGATCGAGCACATCGCGATGGAGAAGCACCTCGCCTGAGCGACCGTTGCCGGAGATCCGCATCGATCCGCTGACCGGCCTGCGGTCCATCGTCGCCAACGGACGGGCCGACCGCCCCGGAGCGCTGCCGGCATGGGCGCCGACCGTCCGGCCGGATCCCGGCGACGACCCGTTCGCCGAAGGGCACGAGGCGAGCACGCCCCCGGAGCTGTTCGCCGTGCGCCCGGACGGCGGTGCGCCGAACGCGCCCGGCTGGCGGGTCCGGGTCGTGCCCAACCTGTACCCGGTGCTCGAGCCGGACGCGGAGCCCCCTGCGCCCAGCGGCAATCCTGACCTGTTCTGGGCGACGGCGGCCAGGGGCGTCCACGAGGTCATCATCAACGCGCCGGAGCCGGTCGCCTCCCTGGGGGAGCTGGCAGCGGACCAGGTCGTCCTCGCCGTCGACGTCTGGCGCGAGCGGATGCGCGCCCACGCCGACGCCGCCTGTCTGCATCTCATCCTCAACGAAGGCGAGACGGCGGGGTCATCGCTGCCTCACACCCATGCCCAGCTGTATGCGCTGGACTTCGTGCCCGCGGCCATCGCCCGGGAGCGGGAGCGCTTCGGCGCCTACACCACCCGCACGATGGGCGGCAATCTCCTCGGCGACCTGGTGCAGCAGGAGGTGCGTTTGCGGGAACGGATCGTGGCCATCGACTCCGAGGCGGTTCTGATGGCGCCGTACGGCGCCCGGCTGCCGTATCAGCTGATGCTCGTACCCCGCACCCCGCGGCCGCGCTTCGAGGACGACGGTCCGACCGGGGCAGCACTGTTGCACGACGCGCTCGGCCGGCTGCGCCGGCGCTTTGGCGCCAGCCCGCCGCTGAACCTCTGGGTGCGCACCGCGCCCCGCGGCGCCGAGCACTTCTGCTGGCGGATCGACATCCTGCCGCGCCTCACCCACCTGGCCGGCGTCGAGCTGGGGGCCGGTGTGGGGATCAACATCGTGGCCCCGGAGCGGTCCGCCGCCGAGCTGCGCGATGCCTGAGTGGTCGAAACCGACCCCAAAGCCGTTCCCGGCCTGATGCGCGCGCTCGTCCAGCGGGTCAGCCGCGCCTCGGTGGATGTCGGCGGGGAGCGTGTGGGGGAGATAGGCCCCGGACTGCTCGTCCTCCTGGGGATCACCCACGGGGACTCCGAGGCCGACGCCCGCCGGCTGGCCGACAAGGTCCGGGCGCTGCGCGTCTTCCCCGACGGCGACGGGCGGATGAACGAACCGCTGGGCGACCGCGAGGTGCTCTGCGTCAGCCAGTTCACGCTGTACGGCGACACCCGCCGCGGAAACCGGCCGAGCTACGTGGCGGCGGCGCCTCCGGAGGTGGCCGAGCCGCTGTATGAGCGCTTCTGCGAGCTGCTGGACGCCAGGCGCGGCGTGTTCGGCGCGATGATGGCCGTCGAGCTGATCAACGACGGGCCGGTGACGCTGCTGCTGGAGACGGGCTGACCCCTACGCCGGTGCGGCGTCCAATCCGGCCCGGCGGAACAGCTCGCGGTCGTTGGTGATGACGCCGGTCACCCCCAGCTTCTCGAGCGCCACGAGCCGGGCCGGATCGTCGACCGTCCACACGTACAGCTCCGCGTCCAGCGACTGGACGACGCTGACGAGCTGCCGGTTGACGACGCCCCAATGAGCCATGATCGCGTCCGCGGCGCCGGAGCGCAGCACCCCGGCGGCCTGGCGGGGCAGCGCCCGCCGGAGGTAGGCGAGCATCGCGTACGCCCCCGGCCGGGTCAGCGGATGGGCGAGGTAGTTGCGCCGGACCTTGGGCACCGAGAGGCCGAGGCGGAGCTCCGGCGCCGCCTCGCGCAGGATCCGGAGGCTGGAGACCTCCATCGTGGAGACGAGCGTGCGCGGGATCAGGTCCAGCGAGCGCAGCATCTCGAGGACCTCGAGCTCGTAGCCGGTCGTCTTGATGTCGACGTCGATCTCGACCGACGCCGGCAGCAGCTCCCGGAGGGAGTGCAGGGCCTCGGCGAACGGGATCTGGCCGGGATGCTGCAGGTCGCCCGGGTCGTGGGCCACAACCAGCTCCCCGCCGCTGCGCAGCACATCGAGCTCGACCATGTCCCAGGTCGTCCCGGACAGTCGCCGCTCCAGATCCTCCAGGCCGGCCCCGGCCCTGACGATGCTGTGGCCGACGCGCCGGACGCGCCGGACGCGCCCGGGCCCGCGGTTGCTGGGCGTCTGAGTCATCTGGCCTTAACGCTAGATCGACCCGAGGGTCTGCCATCGAAAGCAATGCGCCATGCGGTACATCATCGCGGGCCGACTGTCGAGGAACCGCTATCAGGCAGGGCCGCTACGTTGCAGCCCGTGCGCGACTACTACGAGGAGCTGTGGGAGCGCCTGCCGGATGATCCGGACGCGCCGGATCTGGAGCTCCGGCGCCGCTTTGCCCGGGCCAACATCTCCCCATCGGACCGGGTGCTCGATCTCGGCTCCGGCGCCGGGAGCCTGACCGGCGACCTGCGGAGGGCGGCGGCCTCGGTCGTCGGCGTCGACGTGGCCGAAACGGCGCTGCAGCGCGCCCGCCGGCGCCACCCGGAGGTCTCCTTCCTCCGGGCCGAGATCGACGGCCGCCTGCCGGTCGAGGACAACTCGTTCGACGTCGTCTGGTCCAGCGAGGTGATCGAGCACGTCGCCGACACCGCGCGGTGGATGTCCGAGGTCCGGCGGGTTCTGCGCCCGGGCGGCCGCCTGCTGGTGACGACGCCCAGCCACGGGCGGCTGCGGCTGGCCGTCGGCGGCATCGAGCGCTACTCAGAGCCGCTGGGCGATCACCTGCACCTGTACACCGCCCGGTCGCTGCGCGACCTGCTGACCGACTTCGACTTCGATCAGGTCGAGCTGCGCGGCGCGGGCGGATGGCCTCTGTGGCGGAGCCTGCTCCTGGCGCGCGCCGTGCGCTGAGCGGCACGGCGGGCAAGGACGGCGTTGGCCTCGGTGATCGTGGCGGCGGCTGCCTGGGTGTTCGGATCCGGCGTGTGGTCAAGCGCGAGCACCCGGCCGGCCTCGGCGATCGCGACACGCGGCCTGCCATTCTGCGCGTCGAACTGCGCGAGCGACACCCACGGATACGGACTGTCTGGCTGGAGCTGCGTGGCCTTCACCAACTGCGCCCGGGCGGAGACGTTGTCGCCGATGCCGTGGTAGAGATCTGACAGGGAGAGCAGGGGCCAGATCGAGAGAGGGTTGGCTCCGGCCGCAGTCCGGGCATCGGCGAACGCGGTCGCGTTGGAGGAGGTGTTTTCGGCGGCGGTCAGCGCCTGGACGGAGCGCAACGGCTGCCACATCACCCAGGCCCCGATCAACGCGACCGCCGCCACCAACACCATGGCCGCCCCCGCGGCCGGACGCTGGCTCAGTGGCCGGCGGGTGAGCAGCCGCCCCACGGGTTCCAGCAGCGGCCCCCGCCCCGCCAGCCAGCCTGCGGCGAGCAGCGCCGCAATCGCCACTCCCGGGAAGTACCACGTCCAGTCGAGCGCGGATTGGACGCCGAAGGCGACGACCACCGCGGCCAGCGCGACAAGCCCCTGGCGCTCGCTCGCCTGGGCGGGCGAGAGGCGTCTCCAGGGTGTCCTGACGCGAAGAGGGCGCAGGGCGGCCCACCCCCACGCGACCAGGAGTCCCACGGTGATGAGCAGGCCGATCACTCCGAGGTCGGCGAAGGTCTGCACCAGGTAGCTGTGCGCCTGGTCGCTCTTGGCGGGGTTGGCCGTGTACTGCAGCCGGGCGGTTCCGTAGCCGAGCTCGCCGGCCCCCTTGAGCAGCGCGTGCTCGCCCACCTGCAGCCCCTGATGCCAGTACAGGGGGCGGCTGGAGCCGAGCTGCGTGACCCGGCTGGAGGTGTCGCCGACC
>DASZMK010000090.1:0-19344 GCA_035551855.1 Solirubrobacteraceae bacterium | reverse complement strand
CCGGCCGCCCGGCCCCGCTGCTCCTCTCCACCGGCCCCGGGGCGCTGAACTCGCTGACCGCCATCATGGAGGCCGCGAGCGCGCACGTGCCGGTGGTCGCGATCTCCAGCCAGATCCCGTCTGACCTGGTGGGCCGCGGACACGGCTACCTGCACGAGCTCACCGACCAGCTCGCGTCGTTTCGCCCGCTGGTCAAGCACGCGGTGCGGGCACAGAGCGCCGAGTCGATTCCCGGAATCCTGGCCGAGGCGTGGCGCGTCGCGGTGGAGCCTCCCAGCGGACCGGTCTATGCGGAGATTCCCGTCGACCTGCTCAAGCAGCCCGTCGACGGCACGCCGGTGGGTGCGCTCGCCGCGGCGCCCACTCCGCGCCCCGCCCCCGCCGAGGCCACGGCGCGCGCCGCCGGCCTGCTCAACGCGGCCGAGCGCCCGGTGCTGTGGGCCGGTGGCGGCGTCATCCGCTCCGGCGCGCAGGCCGCGCTGCGCGAGCTCGCCGAGCGGCTCGACGCGCCCGTGGCCACGACGTACATGGGTAAGGGCGCGCTACCGGACGACCACCCCCTGGCCGCCGGGAGTGGCTGCGACGAGGCGGCGCTGCAGGAGCTTCTTGCCGATGCCGACGTCGTGCTCTGCATCGGCACCGAGCTCGGCGCCGAAACGACCGGGCAGTACGGGCTCCGGTTCGGCGGCCGGCTGATCCACCTCGATGCCGCGCCGGTCCGCGTGGGCGCCACCTACCCCGCGCTGGCGCTCGTCGGCGATGCCCGGCTGACCCTCCAGGCGCTCCTTCCAGAGGTCACGGCCCGGTCCGGCACCGGTGCGGCCGCGCGGGTGGCCACGCTGCTCCGCCGGATCCGCGGCGGGCTCGGAGCCCAGCACGTCGGCACCGAGCTGGGGCTCCTGGAGACGATCGAGCGCAGCGTGCCCGGCGACGCGGTCACCGTGTGGGACATGACGATCCTCGGTTATTGGGCGGCCGCCCACCTGCACCTGACAGCTGGTCAGCAGTTCCTGTATCCGCTCGGCTCCGGGACGCTCGGCTACGCCTGGCCGGCGGCCCTCGGCGCGAGCCTCGCCCACCCCCGGCGAACGACGCTGGCGGTCGTCGGTGACGGCGGCCTGCAGTACGCCCTGGCAGAGCTCGGCACGGCCGCCCAGCACCGGCTGGGCGCCACGCTGCTCGTCGTCGACGACGGGGGGTACGGGATCCTGCGCGAGTACCAGCGCGACGCGTTCGGCGACACGACGTCGGTCGACCTTCCCGGGACCGACCTGGTGGCGGTCGCCGCGGCGTTCGGCGTGCCGGCGCGGGCCGCCACCCCGGAGGACATGGGCGAGCATCTGGCCTGGGCGCTGGCGCAGCCGGGCCCGGCGGTGGTCGTCCTGCGCACGCGCCTCGCCGCCGCCCAGCCGACGCCATGAGCGGCGGGACCCACGACGGGTTCGGCCTCTCCGGCCATGTCCGGGTCACGACCGGCGACGAGCGGCTGATGGACAGCGTGGGCGAGCGCCTTGCGGCCGAGGTCCGGCGATGACCCGCGTCGTCCTGCTCGATCCGGCCGGCGAGCTCGAGACGGTCGCGCAGGCGCTGGCCGGTCATCCGGACCTCGACGTGGAGCGCGCCGACGCCCCGCCGGCGGGTGCCGACGTCGTCGGCATGCTCGTCCCGCCGGAGATCCCCGTCGGTCCGGCGGCGCTGGAGCAGCTGCCCGGGCTGCGCATCGTGGCCGCCACCGCCACCGGGTTTGATCATCTCGACGCGGCGGCCATCGCAGCCGCGGGGGCCTGGGTGACGCACTGCCCCGGCTACTGCGACGCGGAGGTCGCCGAGCACGCCCTCGCCTTCGTCGTCGCGCTGCTGCGCGGCGTCGTGCTCCTGGACCGCTCGGCCAGAGACGGCGTGTGGGATCAGACGCCGAGCCCGCCGCGGCGGGTCGCGGGGTCGACGCTGGGGATTGTGGGGCTGGGGCGGATCGGCCGCGAGGTGGCGCGGCGGGCGGCCGCGCTCGAGATGCGGGTGCTCGCCCACGACCCGCTTCTGTCCGGGGCCGAGCACGCCGAGCTGGTCGGCCTCGACGAGCTGCTCGAGCGGTCTGACGCCATCACCCTCCACGCGCTGCTCACGCCGGAGACCCGCGAGATGGTCGGTGCCCGGGAGCTGGCCCGGTGCCGGCCCGGCGCCTACCTCGTCAACTGCGCCCGCGCGGCGCTCGTCGACCACGGCGCTCTCGGCGACGCCCTTCGCTCCGGACACCTCGGCGGGTGTGCCCTCGACGTCCTGCCGACCGAGCCGCCGGACCCCGGCGAGCCGGCATTTGACTGGCCGCGGACGGTCATCACCCCCCACTCGGCCTGGTACTCGCCGGAGTCGGCGACCGCGCCGTACCGGATGGCGGGCGAGGCCGTCGCCGCCGTGCTCGAGGGTCGCGAGCCCTACGCCGCGCTGGCGCGGCCGGCGGCGCGCTGAAGCTCGGCCACGTCGCGATCCAGCTCCAGCGCCGCCGCGGCCAGGGTCATCTCGACGTAGCGCTCCGGCGTGTGGTCGGGGTCGCCGAGGACCATGTGGACGGCGAGCCCCTCGGTAAGCGCACACAACCGCTGGGCGACGGCGGACGGATCGGCGGCGCGCCACTCGCCGTGCTCGGTCCCGTACTCGACGACGTCCTGGATCGCCTGGCGCCAGCGCCCGTGAAAGCGCCGCTGCGCGGCACCGGTGTCCGGGTGATGGCGGGCGTAGGCCCACAGCTCCATCCAGAGCAGCCAGTCGGCGGCGCTCGAGCGGACGATCAGCCAGGCGAACCGGTCGACCGCGCTCGGCAGCCGGGCCAGCTCGGCGAGCACGTCGTCGTAGAAGGCGTCGTCGACGCCGGAGATCGCCTCGGCGAACAGGTCGTCCTTGGTGCCGAAGTAGTAGACGACGCTCGTGGGGCTCATGCCGGCCCGCTTGGCGATGTCGGAGATGCGCACGCTCCACAGGCCCTTCTCGCGCACCAGCTCGATCGCCGTCTCCAGGATCTGCGGGCGGCGCACGGCATCGAGCCGGCGACGCGGCCGCGTCCGTGGTGCCGTGCTCACTGTGGCCCCTCCCAAGTTGAAACGGTGACTTCAAACAGTGAATTCAAATCAGGGTTATAGTACCGCCGCGATGGACCGTGAGGGAGATGTCATCCGCTGATCGCTCGGCGCTGCGCGCTGACGCCAACGCCGGCCGGGTGGCGCTCGTCACCGGCGGCGGGACCGGCATCGGCCGCGCGACGGCCCTCGAGCTGGCCGCCACCGGAGCGGCCGTGGTCATCTGCGGCCGCCGTGAGCAGCCGCTGCGCGCGACCGAGGAGGAGCTCGTCGCCCGGGGCGGCGGCTGCCTGGCGATCGCGGCCGACATCCGCGAGCCGGACCAGGTGACCCGCGTGATCGACGCCGCGCTGGAACGCTTTGGACACATCGACGTGCTCGTCAACAACGCCGGCGGCCAGTTCACGGCGCCGGCCGAGCAGATCACCGACCGGGGGTGGCGCGCGGTGCACCGGCTCGCCGTCGACGCGACCTGGACGGTGACCCGCGAGGTCGCGACACGGTCGATGATCCCGCGCCGGGAGGGGCTGATCGTGTTCATCGGCTTCAGCCCGCTCCGGGGCGCTCCGGGCTTCGCCCACGCGGCCGCGGCCCGCGCCGCCGTCGCCAACCTCGCGTCCGGACTGGCCCTGGAGTGGAGCCGGCACCGCGTGCGGAGCGTCTGTCTCGCGGTGGGGACGATCCTGACCGAGGGGCTGGATCAGTACGGCGAGGACGAGATCGAGCGCTGGCGGCGAGCGATCCCGCTGGGCCGGATCGGGACCCCGGCCGAGGTGGCGGGGGTGGTCGCGTTCCTGGCGAGCCCCGGCGGCGCGTACATCACCGGGACGACGATCGCCGTCGACGGGGGCGCCGACGCCTGGGGCTTGGCGGAGGCCCCGCCGCGGTGAGGGGGAGCCGCTCCCTCGCGCCGCTGTTCAGCCCGGAGTCGGTCGCCGTCGTCGGCGCCTCCGAGGATCCGCGCAAATGGGGCAACTGGCTGGCCCGGGGCGCTCTGCGCGGCGAGTCCCGGCGACCGGTGTACCTGATCAACCACCGGGCGGGCGACCTGTTCGGCCGGCGGGCCTATCCCTCGGTGGCCGCGCTCCCGGACCGTCCGGATCTCGTGGTCATCGCGGTGCCGTTCGCGGCGCTGGACGGCGCCGTCGATGCGGCGCTCGACGCGGGCGCCCGCGCCATCGTGGTGATCAGCGCCGGCGCCGTGGGGAATGACGCCGAGCTGGCCGCCCGCGTCGTGTCCGCGGGCGCGGTGATGCTCGGCCCCAACTGCCTGGGCGTGCTCGATTCCGGCGAGCAGCTGGAGCTCACCTCCAACCCGTTGCCCTCGGGATCGATCGGCCTCATCTCACAGAGCGGCAACCTCGCGCTGGAGCTCGGCCTGCTCGCCGCCCGGGAGGGCCTGGGCTTCTCCCGGTTTGCGTCGCTGGGCAATCAGGCCGACCTGGGCGCCGCCGAGCTGGTGCGCGCGTTCACCGGCCACGCCGCGACCCGCCTGATCGCGCTGTACGTCGAGGATTTCCGCGACGGCCGCGACTTCACCGCCGCGGCGACCGCGGCCGCCCAGACGGGCAAGCCGGTGATCGCGCTCGCGATCGAGCGCGGCGCGGCCACCAGCCGCGCGGTCGCCTCCCACACCGGCGCGCTGGCCAGCGAGGGCGCGGCCATCGACGCGGCCTGCCGGGCGGCCGGCATCGAGCGCGTCCGCACCCCCCGGGAGCTCGTCGACGCCGCCCAGGCGCTCCTGCGCTGCCGACCGGCCCGGGGACGGCGGGTGGCGGTGGTCGCCGACGGCGGCGGGCACGGAAGCATCGCCGCGTCGGTGGCGGCCGATCTGGGGCTCGAGCTGCCGGCGCTCTCGCCGGACACCGCCGCCTCGCTGCGCGCCCAGCTGCCCGCGGCCGCGGGCGTGACCAACCCGGTCGATCTCGCCGGAGGCGCCGAGCAGGACGTTCACGCGTTCGATCGGATCGCGCTCGAGCTGCTCCGCGGCGACGAGGCCGACGCGCTGCTGATCACCGGCTACTTCGGTGGATACGCCGAATACGGGCCTGAGACGGCCACCGAGGAGCTGCGGGTCTCAGAGCTCCTGGGTCAGGTCGCCGCCGAGACGTCCCGGCCGATCGTCGTCCACACCATGTATCCGCGTGGCCCGGCCGCACTCGCCCTGCGAGCCGCCGGCGTCCCGGTGTACGAATCCGTGGAGCAGGCGGCGGGCGCCGTCGCCCGCCTGGCCGATCACGGCGCGCGCGACCCCTCTGGCGTGCCGGCCGTGCCCCCGCCGGAGCCGGCGGTGCTCGGCGACGCCTACGACACGGCGCGGGCGCTCCTGCAGGGCGGTGGTGTCCCGTGCGTGGCGCAGTGCACGGTCACCAGCCTCGAGGAGGCCCTTGCCGCCGCGGCCGAGATCGGCTACCCGGCGGTCCTCAAGGCGCTCGGCTCGCTGCACAAGTCAGAGGGCGGCGGCGTGATCGTGGGGCTGGCGGGTCCGGCCGAGCTTGAGCGCGCGTACCGCGACATCGCCGCGCGCCGGGCGCCGCCGGCCTGCTCGGTCGAGCCCATGGCGCCCCTGGCCGATGGCGTGGAGCTGCTGATCGGCGCCCGCTGGGATGCCCGCTTCGGCCCGGTCGCCGTGGCCGCCAGCGGTGGCGTCCACGCCGAGATCCTCCGTGACACCGCGGTCGCGCTGGCACCCGTCACCCAGACCCAAGCCGAGGCGATGATCCGCTCGCTGCGCGTCGCCCCGGTGCTGCTCGGCGCTCGAGGACGCCCCGTCGTCGACGTCGCGGCTGCGGCCGCCGCGCTCGCCGCGCTCTCCCGCGTCGCCGCCGTCCATCCGGAGCTGGCCGAGATCGAGGTCAACCCACTGCTGGTCACGCCCGCCGGGGCCGTCGCCCTCGACACGCGTGTCGTCCGAGCCACCCCCACACCGAGGAGCCGAGAGGATGCAGTTCACCTACACGCCTGAGCAGCTCGCCCTGCGCGACCGCGCCCAGCGATTGACCGACGCGATCATCCCGTTCGAGGAGCCGTGCGAGGCGGCCCGCGGGCTCCCCGCCGAATCGCTGGCGGAGATCCGCCGGGTGACGCTGGAGCACGAGCTCAACGCGATCAACATGCCGGCCGAGTGGGGCGGCCAGGGCCTGTCGATCCTGGACCAGGTGATCGTCCAGGAGCGCCTCGGCCGGCTGACCAACGCCCTCTGGGACGCCGTGTGGCGCCCGGCCAACGCGTTGCGCCACTGCACGCCGGAACAGCGCGAGCGCTATCTCATTCCGGCGATCAACGGCGACCGCCGGGACTGCTTCGCCGTCACCGAGGAGAAGGCCGGATCGGACCCGTCGCTGATCGAGACCGTGGCCGAGCGCGACGGCGATGGTTTCAGGGTGAGCGGCGAGAAGTGGTTTGTCACCGTCGGCGACGTCGCCGACTTCCTGATCGTGCAGGCGCTCGCCGGCCCGGAGCGCGCACCGACCCTGTTCCTCGTCGACAAGGACTCCCCGGGCGTCAGCGTCAAGCGAACTCCGGCGTACATGCACACGTTCGTCTTCGAGCACCCGGAGTTCGTCTTCGACGCCGTCAGCGTGGGTGCCGACCAGGTGCTCGGCGAGGTCGGCGGCGGCTACGACCTGACCCGGGACTGGTTCGTCGAGGAGCGGCTGATGATCGCCGCGCGGGCCACGGGCGCCGCCGAGCGCGCGCTGCAGCTGGCCAACGAGCACGCCAACACCCGCGTGCAGTCCGGCGGGGTGATCGCCTCCCACCAGCTGATCGGCGCGATGATCGCCGACAGCGTCTGCGACATCGCGCTCTGCCGCACGCTGACCCACCAGGTCGCCTGGGAGGCCGACAACGGGATGCCGCGCAAGCTGCTGCACGCCAAGGCGGCGATGGTCAAGCTGACCGCGTCGGAGGCCGCGGGGCGCGTCATCGACCGGGCCCTGCAGATCTTCGGCGGGCGCGGGTACATGCGGGAGAATCCGGTCGAGCGCCTGTACCGCGACATCCGCGTCGACCGCATCTGGGAGGGCACGTCGGAGATCCAGCGGATGATCATCGCCGGGGAAGCGCGCAAGCGCGGTCTCGGCGGCCTGCTCCAGTACGGCGCGGCGCTGCCGGAGGCGGCGGCTCATGCCTGAGGTGGTGGCCGTCGAGCGGTCCGAGCACGCCTGCATCGTCCGGCTGACGCGGGAGGCGAAGCTCAACGCGATCTCTGAGCAGATGGAGCGGGAGCTGTGCGACGCGCTGGCTGCGCCCGCGGTCCGCGAGGCGCCGTGCGTCATCTTCACCGGCGGCCCGCGGGTGTTCTCCGCCGGAGCCGATCTCACCGAGTGGCGCGACTACACCCCGGCCGAGATCATCGCCTCCTACCGGGCGACCGGCGACTTCGCCGAGCGCGTCGCCGACCTGCCGATGCCCACGGTGAGCGCGATCGCCGGATGGTGCGTGGGCGGCGGTGTCGAGCTGGCACTGGCCACCGATTTCCGCATCGCCGAGGCGAGCGCCGGGTTCCGGCTGCCGGAGGTCGCCCTCGGCATCCTGCCCAGCTGGGGCGGAACCCAGCGGCTCGTGCGCCTGCTCGGTCCGGCACGGGCCAAGGAGGTGATCCTGCTGCGCGAGCAGGTCGACGCCGCCGACGCCCTGAGGCTGGGGCTCGTCACCGAGGTGGTCGGCGAGGGCGAGTCGCTGGACCGGGCGCTGGCGCTGGCGGAGCGGTTGAGCCGCCTTCCGCGCCTGGCGGTCAGCGTCACGCGCCAGGTGATCGACGCACTGCCGGAGACGTCACGGACGTCCGGGCTGGCGCTGGAGCGGCTGGCCTACGGGATGCTGGCCCAGACCGGCGAGGCCTCCGGCGCGTTGTCGGAGCGGTGGTCGCCATGAGCGTGCTCACCGACGAGCAGCGGGCCATCCAGGAGGTCTGCCGCGACTTCGCGGCCCGGGAGATCCGGCCGATCGCGCACGCGGTTGACGAGGCCGACACCGAGGTGCCGCGCGAGATCTGGCGTAGAGCCGCGCGGCTCGGCCTGACCTCATTCATGCTCCCGGAGGCCCACGGCGGCGCCGGGATGACCGACTGCCTGACCTCGTGCATCGTGCAGGAGGAGCTCTCGTGGGGGTGCAGCGGCATCGGCAACCTGATCACGTCCAACGGGTTCTTCGCCGAGCCGGTGCTGGCCCTGGGCGACGAGGAGCAGAAGCGCCGGTGGCTCGCCCCGCTCGGCGAGGAGGACCCGCCGTTCACCGCGCTGGCGACGACCGAGCCGCAATCCGGGTCAGACGCCGCCTCGATCCGGACCCGCGCCCGGGGCGTCGACGGCGGCTACATCCTGTCCGGTCAGAAGGCGTGGACGTCCAACGGCGGCATCGCCCGCTACTACGTCGTGTTCGCGACCGTCCGGCCCGGCACCGGATACCGCGGGATCACCGCGTTCCTCGTCTGCGACGACGACGAGGGGCTGCGCTGCGGGCCGCCGATTCGCAAGATGGGCCAGCGGGCGATCCCCAGCACCGAGGTGTTCCTCGATGACGTGTTCGTCGCCGCAGACCGGCGGCTCGGCGAGGAGGGACAGGGCTTTGCCGGCCTGATGCAGACCTTCGATCGCAGCCGCGTCACCCTCGCCGCCTCGGCGACCGGCCTGGCGCGGGCGGCGCTGGAGTACGCGGTGCAGTACGCCCGGGAGCGCGTCCAGTTCGGCAAGCCGATCGCCGAGCATCAGGCGGTCGCCTTCCGCCTGGCCGACATGGCGCTCCGGGTCGACGCCTCGCGGCTGCTGACCTGGCGCGCGGCACAGATGCTCGACCGGGGGGAGCGGGCGACCACCGAGGCAGCGATGGCCAAGCTCCACGCCTCCGAGACGGCGATGTGGTGCACGTGGGCGGCAGTGCAGACGCTCGGCGGCTGGGGCTACTCGCGGGAGTACCCGGTCGAGAAGTGGATGCGAGACGCCAAGCTGGAGGAGATCGAGGAGGGCACATCCGACATCCAGCGACTGGTCATCTCCCGCGGGCTGCTCCGCTGAGAGGCCGCCCTCATCTGGCCGCTCCGCGCGATTCACGGTTTGGGTCTGCGCTGCATGGGTACCTCTGGGGAGCGGCGCTCGGACGACGTAGGGCGGTGCCGCCGCAGGTGGCAAGCGAGATCTTGGGGAGGAGACTATGCAGAGGTGCGCCTCGATTCGGCGGCTGGGACCCGTGAGATGGTGGCTGCCCGCGCTCATCGCCGGCCTGGCGCTCGCCGGCCCGCCGGCGGCGAACGCCCGGGCCGCGCAGACCGCCGCGACCACCCCGTCGACGACGTCGATCTCCACCTCGCAGTTCGTCAACCGGTTCGATGCCGAGCCCTACGTCGGCAACGGCTACTTCAGCCAGCGGGTGCCCGCGGCGGGGATGGGCCTGCTGACCGGCCTGGGGAAGATCGGCTGGCCGCTGGGAACACCGCGGTTCACCCAGGCGCTCGCCGCCGGCCTGTACGCCAGGACGAACGCGTCGGTCGCCTACTACCCCACGGAGACCAAGCAGGTGATCGCGCTCATCCCCACGTGGTCGACGCTGACGTTCGCCACGCCGCGGGGCGACACCTACTCACCGCGGACCGTCAGGGCCTCGCAGATCAGCCGCTATCGCCAGACCGAGAACCTTCAGGCGGGCACGGTCACGACGACCGGGACATGGCGGTCGCCCCGGGGCCAGCGGGCGCGCTTCACCTACCAGCTGTTCACCGACCTGTCTCGCAAGCACGTGGGCGTCGTCTCGCTGACTCTGACGCCGCAGTGGAACGGCCGCACGACGGTGACGGGTCTGCTCGACGGCCGCGGCGCCAGCCACCTGCTGCCCGCCGGCGCCGGGGTCAATCGGCGCACGCACACGAGCTTTGTCAACTCGCTCGCGATCGGAACGCGCTTCCGGGTGGCGGAGTCGTCGACGCTCCGGTTCGCACCCACGCTCGTTCGCGACGGCGCGATCGCGCGGAAGCGATCCCAGACGGCGGGTGAGCAGATCACCTTCATCGCTCACCGCGGGCGCACGTACACCTTCACCAAGTACGTCGCCGTCGTCACCAGCCGCGACTCCAAGCGTCCGAGCACCGATGCGTACGCAGCCTCGCTGCAGGCGGCGCGGCGCGGGAAGCGGGCGTTGCAGTCGGAGAACGGCCGCGCGTGGGCCGGCATCTGGAACAGCCGCGTCCTGGTGAGCGGAGACGCGCCGCTGCAGCGCGCGATCAACGCCAACACCTATGACCTGTACGCCAGCATTCGCAGCGACAGCCCGGACGCCATCGGCCCCAGCGGGCTGTCCAGTAACGGCTACGCCGGCATGATCTTCTGGGACTCCGACATCTGGATGTATCCGGCGATCTTGGCGACCCATCCGGAGATCGCGCGGGCCGCCGTCGATTACCGCTTCAACACGCTGAAGGCAGCGGAGCATGACGCCGCGGCCAACGGCTACCAGGGGGCGTTCTTCCCGTGGACCGCGGGTGACGACGGCTACACCGGGAACGACTGCTACGGCACCACCACGGCGGCCAACGACAAGATCACGTCCGACCCCAACTTCAGCTGCAGCGAGGAGCTCCACCTCCAGGCCGACATCGCGATGTCGCAGTGGGAGTACTACCAGGCCACCGGCGACAGGACATGGCTGCAACAGCACGGCTGGCCGGTGCTCCAGGCCCTGGCCCAGTTCTGGGTCAGCAAGGCGGTTGCGGATCCCAAGGGGGGATATGACCTCAACACCATCCAGCCGCCGGACGAGTACCACACCGGCGTCAACAACTCCGCGTACACCAACGCGGCGGCGGCCACGGCGCTGAACGACGCGATCAAGGCGGCGAACGTGCTGGGCCAGACGCCGCCGGCGACGTGGGCGACGGTGGCCAAGGGCGTCACCCAGACGATGCCGTTCAACTCGAGCCTCAACATCTACAACGAGTACGCGGGCTACAACGGCGAGCAGATCAAGCAGGCCGACACGGTCATGCTCACGTACCCGCTCAACTTCCCCGTACCGAGCGGCGTGGGGCTCAACGACCTCAACTACTACGCGCCGCGCACCGACCTGCAGGGGCCGGCCATGACGGACGCCATCCACTCGATCGACGCCTCGACCCTCAACGCCGCCGGCTGCTCGGCCTACACGTACATGCTGCGCAGCTATGAGCCGTTCCTGCGCGCGCCGTACGACCAATTCGCGGAGACCCGCACCGGGCCGAACACCGGGTTCAACTTCCTCACCGGCGTCGGCGGGTTTCTCCAGGTGTTCGAGTACGGCTTCTCCGGGTTGCGCTTCGCCCCGGCGGCGATCCAGCTGGACCCCAGCCTGCCGCCGCAGCTGCCCGGCGTCACGCTGAAGAACCTCCATTGGCAGGGACGCGTGTTCACGGTGGCGGTCGGCCCTCAGTCGACACGGGTCAGCCTCACCTCCGGGTCGGCGCTTCCCGTGCAGACACCCGGCGGGCAGAAGTCCGTCGCTCCCGGGCAGAGCGTGACGATCCCCACCCGCCGGCCGGACCAGCAGCCCACGACCGACCTCGCGCGCTGCCAGCAGATCACCGCCAGCTCCAACGTGCCCGGCAACGAGCCCGTTGCGGCCGTCGACGGCAGCACGGCGACGCCGTGGATCCCCACGGGTCCGAAGGCCACCCTGACCGTGCAACTGGCCAAGGCGACCAGCATCAGCGCGGTCACCGTCACCCGCGGCAGCACGGCGCCGTACGGCTACAGCGTGGAGACGTCGACCGACGGCAGCACCTGGCACGCCGCGGGGACGGCACCGTCCAGCTCGACGGGCACCGACACCGTCACCTTCTCACCCACCCAGGCGCAGTACGTGCGCCTCGACTTCCCGGGCGGGACGGGTGCCGGCACGCCGGACATCTCCGAGGTGTCGGTCAGGTAACCGGGTCCTCGGTGACGTCACGAGCGACGAGCGCGGCGTAGGCGCCGCCGCGCTCCATCAGCTCCTCGTGGGTGCCGCGCTCGACGATCCGACCGTTGTCGATCACGACGATCTGGTCGGCGTCGCGGACCGTCGAGAGGCGGTGGGCGATGGTGATCGTCGTGCGGCCCTCGGCCAGGCGCTCGAGCTCGGCCTGCACCGCGTACTCGGTCTGCGTGTCCAGCGAGCTCGTGGCCTCGTCGAGGACGAGCACCGGCGGGTTGCGCAGCACCGTGCGGGCGATCGCCATTCGCTGCTTCTCCCCGCCGGAGAAACGGTAGCCGCGCTCGCCGACGACGGTGTCATAACCCTCGGGCAGAGAGGCGATGAGGTCATGGATCCGGGCGGTGCGAGCCGCGGCCTCGATCTCCTCGTCGCTGGCCTCCGGACAGGCGAAGCGCAGGTTCTCGCGGACGCTGGCGTGAAACAGATACGTCTCCTGGGATACGACGCCGACGGTCGCGGCCAGCGACGCCAGCGACACGTCGCGAAGGTCGATGCCGTCGATCGATACGGCGCCCTCCTGCGGCTCGTAGAGACGCGCCACCAGGTAGCCGAGCGTCGTCTTGCCGGATCCGGTTTCGCCGACGATCGCCGTCCGCGTCCCGGCGGCGACGGTCAGATCCACATGCCGCAGCGTCCATGTGGAATCCGCTGGCGCCGTGGAATCCGCTGACGCCGTGGAATCCGCTGACGCCGTGGAATCCATTGCGAAATCGGCCGGCGCTGAGCTCGCGCCCCGCGGTGGCACGTCGGAGCCCCGCCCGCTTCCCGGGCCGCCGTACCGGAACGAGACGTCTGCGAGCCGCACCTCGCCGAGCAGCTCGTCCGGGCGCAGCTCCACCGGGTTGGGCGCCTCGACGATGTCAATCGGCAGGTCCAGGTATTCGAAGATGCGGTCAAACAGGGCCAGGGAGGACTCCATGTCCGCCTGGACGCCGAGCAGCGAGTTGATGGGGAACAGCAGGCGGGTCTGGAGGGTGGTGAAGGCGACGATGGTTCCGATAGAGATGGCGTTCCCCAGGAACGCCTGACCGGCCAGCCAGTAGATGATCGCCGGCTGGACGGCGAAGATGAACTGGATCGTGGCCATCATCCACCGGCCGGTCATCCGGCTGCGGACCTCGAGGTCGGCGATCCCCCGCGAGTCCTGGGTGAACCGCTCCGCGAGGTCGTCGCCGCGCCCCATCGTCTTGCCGAGCATGATCCCGGACACCGACAGCGACTCGGCGACGAGGGCCGACATGTCGGCCAGCCGCCGCTGCTGCTCGGTCGTGATCCGCCGGCGGATCTTGCCGACGCGCCGCGTCATCCACACCGACGGCGGGACAAAGACGAGCGAGATCAGCGCCAGCGGCAGATTCAGTATGCACATCGCCACCAGCGAGGCGATGACCGTGGTGGCGTTCTGCGCGATCGTCGTGGCGGTGGTGGTGACGACGCTGTCCAGGCCGCCGATGTCGTTCGCGATCCGGGACTGGATCTCGCCGGTGCGCGTCCGGGTGAAGAACGCCAGCGACATCCTCTGCAGCCGGTGGTAGACGGCGGCCCGCAGGTCGTGCATGACTCGCTGGCCGACCACGTTGGACATGTACGTCTGCCACACGCTCGTCGCGTTGGAGAAGATCGCGACCGCGATCATCCCCAGCACCGACAGGGTCAGCACCGTACCGTTGTGTTTGAGAAGCCCGTGGTCCAACGCGTCGCGCAGCAGGAACGGGTTGAGGATGCTGATCCCCGCCGAGATGATGATCATCACCAGGACCGCGGCCAGGCGGCCCCGGTAGGGTCGGAACAGCGCCAGGATCCGGCGGCCGTCGCGCTTGCGGCTGGGGTCCATCAGCGGGGGCGGCTTCTTGTCGGATCCGCGCAGCGCGCGCATGCCGCCGCTGCCGGCGACGCCCTGAGATGCGGCAAGTCCTCCGTGTCCGGTACTCATCGTCGCTCTCATGATGACGCACCGGCGAGAGTGCCCGGCGGGGCGGTACTGTGTCGGCGATGAACGACGACTGGCGTCTGACGATCAACCTGCGCGACGACGGGCTTGCGCACCAGCTCGGCGAGCTCCTCCGGGCGGAGGAGATCGAGCATGACCTGGAGCGCTCGTTTCACGATCGCGTTGTCGTCTCGGTCAGCGGCAGCGAGGTCTTCTGTTATACGGGCACGCGCGGACAGGCGGAGCGCGCCGAGGAGCTGATCCGCCGGCTGAGCGCCGACCACGGCTGGCCGATCGACGTCCAGCTCTCGCACTGGCACCCCACCGCCGAGCAGTGGGAGGATCCGGACGCTCCGGAGCCGTCGACCCCCGCCGACGTCGAGGATGAACGCGAGGAGCGGGTCGAGCAGGAGCGCGAGGAGTCAGCGGTGCAGGGATATCCGGAGATGGAGATCCGCGTCCAGTGCCGGTCACGTGCCGAGGCGGCGGAGCTCGCCGAGCGGCTCAAGGCCGAGAACATCCCCACCCTGCACCGCCACAGCTACGTTCTGATCGGCGCCACCGATGAGGACAGCGCCCAGGCGCTGGCCGCCCGGCTGCGCGGAGAGGTCGCGCCGGGGACGATCATCGGCGTGGAACGCAATCGCCGGGCGATCTACGATCACCGCGTGTGGAGCCCGTTCTCGGTTCTCGGCGGCCTCGGAGGCTGACCCAAGCACCCGCCTCAGCGGCGGACGCCGGTCTGACAGGATGCGACCGGAGCTTTGCCTTTGACGGCCTATTGACGATACTGCTCACCTGCGAGAGGAAGCCAACAGCCCCAAGGCCGACGGCCACCTGAGCCCGGTTTCGGCCCCGGCCCTCCCCACGCGTGAGCGGGAGGCCGACCCGCGGCTGGGCACGAGCACGTTTCCACCGATCGCCGAGTATGCGTTCCTGTCGGACTGCGAGACGGTGGCGCTCGTCGCCCCCTCCGGAGCGGTCGAATGGATGTGCCTGCCCCGGGTGGACTCCGCCAGCGTGTTCGGTGCGATGCTCGATCGCGACGCCGGGTCGTTCCGCCTCGGCCCTGACGGGATGACCGTGCCCGCCGCCCGCCGGTATCTACCGGGCACGATGGTGCTGGAGACCAGCTGGGGCACGGGATCCGGGTGGATCATCGTGCGCGACGTGCTGCTGATCGGCAACTGGCATCACGAGCACGAGCGCTCCCACACCCACCGCCGCGCCCCCACCGACTACGACGCCGACCACGTCCTCCTGCGCACGGTGCGCTGCGTCAACGGCGAGGTCCAGCTCCTGCTCGACTGCGAGCCGAAGTTCGACTACGGCCGCGACCCGGCGCAGTGGGAGTACAGCGGCGACGGCTACTTCGAGGGGAGCGCCCGGAGCTCGGACGGCAGCGTCGAGCTCAAGCTGTCGACCGACCTGCGGCTCGGCTTCGAGGGATCCCGCGCGGTCGCCCGTCACCTGATGAAGGAGGGTGAGACGGTCTTCTGCGCCCTCTCCTGGAGCGAGCACGCTCCGCCCCAGCAGGTCACGGAAGCGTACGAGCGCCTGGTGTGGACGGCGCATCACTGGCAGCACTGGCTTGACCGCGGCCGCTTCCCGGACCATCCGTGGCGGACGTTCCTGCAGCGCTCGGCGCTGACCCTCAAGGGGCTCACCTACGCGCCCACCGGCGCGCTGCTGGCCGCCGCCACCACATCGCTGCCGGAGACGCCCGGCGGGGAGCGCAACTGGGACTATCGCTACAGCTGGATCCGCGACTCGACGTTCATGCTGTGGGCGCTGCTGTCGCTCGGCTTTGAGTGGGAGGCGAACGACTTCTTCTACTTCATCGCCGACGTCGCCTCCGGCGAGGAGAAGCTCCAGGTCATCTACGGCCTCGACGGCGAGCGCGAGCTGGAGGAGTACGAGCTCGAGCACCTGGAGGGCTACGAGCGCGCGCGACCGGTGCGCGCCGGCAACGCCGCCTACCAGCAGGAGCAGCACGACGTGTGGGGCGCCCTGCTGGACGCCGTCTACCTGCACACCCGCTCCCGGGACTCGCTGGACGACCGTGTGTGGCGGATCCTCTCACGCCAGGTGGAGCAGGCGATCGAGCACTGGCGCGAGCCGGACCGCGGCATCTGGGAGATCCGCGGCGAGCCCAAGCACTTCACCTCGTCCAAGGTCTTCTGCTGGGTCGCCTGCGATCGCGGTGCGCGGCTGGCCCAGCTGCGCGAGGACTTCACACGGGCCAGGCGCTGGCGCGAGGCCGCCGACGAGATCAAGGCCGATATCCTGGAGCACGGCGTCGACGAGCGCGGCGTGTTCGTCCAGCACTATGAGACCGACGCGCTCGACGCGGCGCTGCTCCTACTCCCGCTGATGCGCTTCCTGCCGCCGGACGACGAGCGCATCCGCGCCACCGTGTTCGCGATCGCCGACGAGCTGACCGAGGGCGGGCTCGTCCTGCGATACCGCACCGAGGAGACCGACGACGGCCTCGAGGGCAAGGAGGGAACCTTCCTGATCTGCTCGTTCTGGCTGGTCTCGGCCCTGTCGGAGATCGGCGAGATCGACCGGGCCCGGTCACTGTGCGAGCGCCTGCTCGGCTACGCCAGCCCGCTCGGCCTCTACGCCGAGGAGCTCGATCCGGTCACCGGCCGCCACCTCGGCAACTTCCCGCAATCGTTCACCCACCTGGCGCTCATCAACGCCGTCATGCACGTGATCCGCGCCGACGAGCAGCTGGCCGAGTCGCGGTCGCCGTGGGCGGAGTGGCACTGACCGGCGCCGGCGCCGGCTCGTTCCCCCTGGCGACACGGGCCGCACGTCCCTGATTGAGCGCAGGCAGCCCGACGAGAACGGCATGGGCTGAGGAAGGTGCGGGGGCCGGATGCCGCGGCGGGCCAGGTCGTCGCCGACGCGGCGCCCGGTCGTCGCCGACGCGGCGCGGGCGGCCGGTGTCACGCCCCTCACCCCCCGTTGCTCCGGTTTCCGGCGTGCACCCTGCGCCAAATCTCGCACCCGCTCAGAGGTTTGTCGCCAGACGCATGCACAGCCTCATATCTGCGCCAAATCACCGCCGGCGGTTGGGATTTGTCGCATGGTGCATGCCCCCCCGGCCCCGGGACGAGCCACCGACGCACCATCCCCCCTTTTTCAAGGGCAAAGCCGTTTCGCCGGGGTCACCTGGCTCCAACCCGGTCAGAAAAGCCAACACAATCAGAAAAGCCCCGGCGGGGCGCGTGAAGCGGCGCTACGTTCAACCGCCGTTGAGCCTGACCGGCAGAGTCTTGAGCTGGTTGATGAACCCGGACTCCACCACCGTCGGCCGGCCGGCCATCTCCATCCGCGGATAGCGCGCCAGGGTCTCCTCCAGCATGACCCGCAGCTCGAGCCGGGCCAGCGCGGCTCCCAGGCAGAAGTGCCGGCCGCCGGCGCCGAAGGCCTGATGCTCCGGGTTGCGCCGCACATCGAACCGATCCGGATCGGCGTAGCGCGTCTCGTCCCGGTTGGAGGAGACGTACCACATGACGACCTTGTCCCCCTGGCGGATGGACTGGCCGGCGATCTCGGTGTCGGCGGTCGCGGTGCGCCGGAAGTGGGCGAACGCCGGGAACATGCGCAGTGACTCCTCGACGGCGCTCGGAGTGAGCGACGGGTCGGCGAGGAGGAGCTCGCGTTGGTCCGGATGCTCCATGAGCGCGCGCATCCCGCTGCAATAGGTGGCCTTCGTGCTGTCGTTGCCGGCGGCGACGAGGAGGAAGAAGCCCATGACGATCTCGTGCTCGTCGAGCTTGTGCCCGTCGATCTCGGCGTTGACGAGGACGCTCGTCAGGTCATCTGTCGGCCTCTCACGTCGCCGGGAGATCATCTCCGAGCAGCGCCGGAAGATCTCCGGGATCTCGTTGGCCAGGATGCTCTCCAGGCCGGCGGGATTGAGATCCGGATCACCGGCAGCCAGCGAGGAGTTCATGAGCCTCGCCCACACGGCGTCGTCCTCCGGCGGGATTCCCATGAAGCTGCCGATCACGCGGCTGACGACCGGCTGGGCGACGTCGTTGACGAGGTCGCACGTCTCCGCGCCGTCGAGCCGGCCGAGAACGTCGACGACGATCTGGCGGATGGCCGGCTCGTGGGCGGCGATCCGGCGCGGCGTGAACCCGGCCTGGAAGAGCATCTTCAGCCGGTCGTGCTTGGGCGGATCCATGCCGATGAACATCGCCTGCATGAGCTCGAGCATCAGGTCGCTGACGGCGGTGATGCCCCTGGCCGAGGAGAACGTCCGCCAGTCCCGGCTGACGGCGTGGACATCGTCGGCCCGGGTGATCGACCAGTAGCCGGCCTCGGTCGGATATTCCGCCACCCGCGAAGTCCAATGCACGGGACATTCGGCGCGCAGCCGTGCGAACAGCTCGTGCGGCGGACCATCCTGCCATAGCTCGCGCTCGGTGACGAGCACCTGATCAAGGTCGCTGCGGATCGATGTCACCCTGCTCCTCCTCACGGGCCGATGAACCCCGCCGATATTACTGGCTGGCTGGCCAGCCTGGAGACTGTTCGGCCGCATCTGGGTAGAACGTCGCCCACGATGGCGCACCTGACGGTCAACCGCGCACGCCTCGGGGCACGCGCACTCACGGTCGCCGCCGGGCCGGCGATGTTCGCCTCGCTGTTTTTGGGCTGGAGCCGGCTGACGCTCCGGCAGTTGGCGCTGCTGGCGGTGACGGCCAACGGCAGCCTGACCGGGCTCTCCCTGACCCACAACGCCTGGGAGAGCTTCGCGGTCGCGGCGGTGGCGCTGACCGCCGTGTCCGCCCTGACCGTGCTCGCCGCCGTCATGAACCGGGTCGGGCTGATCCGGGCGGCCGGGCTGGCGTGTGTGGGCGGGCTGGTGTTCGTGATCATCCAGCTCACCAGCCCGCCGTCGACCCTGCCGAGCTCGGCTCCCGGAGCGCTTGGGGCCGGCGTCCCCGGGAACCTGCCGCAGGGCGATGCCGCCGGCCCGGGTGAGACGGTCGCCATCGCGGCGCTCGTCCTCGGCCTGGTGGGCACCCGGGCGATGATCGCGGTGGCGCGCGCCGAGCGCCGCCGCTCCGGGGTCACCCGCCCCCGCCGCCCAAACGCCACCCGCCCCCGTCGCCCCAAGGCCACCCGCCCCCGTCGCCGGCGCCCCGGGGTCCGCCGTCAGCGGGCGACGGGCTCGGCCGCCCTCCCGTCGCGCGCGGCAGCGCCCGTGGAGGAGCTGCCGGACGGCTCCGGCTGACCCGTGTCGGCGTCGGCGGCACGCCCGCCCCGGGAGAACGAGGCCACCGCCGCCACCAGGCAGGCGACGATCGCGAACGCAAACGCCTCGTGTAGGCCGATGCGGAACGGCGCCTCGATCAGCTTCGGGAAGAACGACCGGCCGGT
>DASZMK010000089.1:0-26392 GCA_035551855.1 Solirubrobacteraceae bacterium | reverse complement strand
GGCGAGACCTCGAGCGCCGGCGCCTCCACGTCTCCGCAACATCCGTCGGATGATCGACGGACGACCGCGTGGCTGAGCCGTCTGGACGCCGCCGGCACTCGGTTGGGGTCGTCGCTGGCACGCCCGCCGGTGCGGCTGGCTGCGGCCGGCGTGGTCCTCCTGTTCCTCGCCGTCGTGCTTCTGCCCAGTTCAGTCTGGACTCTGCCGCTGGTGATTGCCGGCGTGATGATGGTGCTGGTGGCGTGGATCGGATCTCGGCTGAAGGGACATTTCCTGATCGAGTGGGGCGAGTCCGGCACGCAGCTGGATTTCCACGCCGAGCTGACATCGGCCCGGCACCTGCAGCCGGCTGCGAGTCGTGGCCGAGCCATCGCTGCGGTTCCGGCGCCCGCGGACTCGGGCGTCATCGACGGCGAGGCACACACCGTTGAGATCGACATCGGTGAGCTGAAGGCGCTGATCGCCGCCGCCGAGGCAGATGAGGCCGGCGGCCCGGCGGACGCCGCATCCGCTCGGCTGGTCCGCGCCCGGGCGCGCCGCCGCTGACGCTTGGCTGATTGCGGGCGGTTCTGCCCTAGTCGGGCGCAGCGGCGCAGCGCGCCCCATTTCCGTCGTGGCCCCGGCCGATCTGACTGAGGTCATCGACGATCAGATCGGCGTCGCCCAGATCGTGATCGGCATGCGTCGTGCGCACGGCGAGCACCCGTGCTCCCGCAGCTCGGCCGGCCGATATGCCGGCGGGAGCGTCCTCGAGCACGACGCAGCCCGCCGGGTCGACCCCCAGGCGGGCGGCTCCCAGGAGATAACACGTCGGATCCGGCTTGCCGCGTTCCACGTCGTCGGCGGAGACGAGCGCCGTGGGGATCGGCAGACCAGCCGCACGGAGACGCATGTGCGCCAGCGCGCGGGAGCAGGATGTAACGACGGCCAGCCGCCACCCGCCGCTCAGCAACTCGGCGGCGCCGGGTAGCGCGACGATGCCGTCCACGTCGCCGAGCTCGGCCCGTTCAAGCGCCTCGGCCTCGGCAGCATGGTTGGCGCCGGGGACGAGCAGACGGACGGATTCCCGGGACGGTCGTCCCTGGGCGAACCGATGGACATGCTCGGCATCGAGCCCGTGCCGGGCCGCGAAATGGCTCCACGCCCGGTGGACCGGAGCGGTGGAGTCGACCAGTGTCCCGTCGAGATCGACGAGGAGCCCGTGGGCGGATTCGATCAGGCCGCGCGCGTTCATCGCGCGGCCGCGGCGTGCACGTCGCGGGGGTCGTGGGTCAACGGGCGTGCGGCGAATGCAAGGCTGAGCACGAGGAGTCCGGCGAGCACGAACAGGCCGCACGCGACCCGGAGCGAGGTCAGCTGGGCCAGCCCCCCCACGATCGGTGGCCCGGCCAGGAAGCCCGTGTAGCCGAGCATGCTGACGATGGCGAGGGCGGGCGCGGTGGCGACGCCGGGCTGTCCGGCCGCCGAGCGAAACAGCGTCGGCGCTCCGGCGGACAGGCCCAGCCCCAGCGCGGCGAATCCGGCAAGGGCCGCCGGCGCGCTGCCGATGAGCAGGGCGGCGGCGAAGCCGGTCGACGCCAGGAGGCTGAAGCGCCGCAGCAGCCTGACCGGCCCCCAGCGCGACCAGATCGCGTCGCTGAGCAGCCGTCCTGATCCCATGGCCAGGCTGAACGTGGCGTAGGCGATCGCGCCCAGCGCCGCGCTGCCAGCGAGGTCGTCGCGGACGAGCTTCGCGCTCCAATCCGCTGCTCCCCCCTCGGCGAGGAATGAGCAGAAGCAGGCGGCACCGAGCAGGGCCAGGCGGGTGGGCAGCCGCATGATCCGCAGCCGCTCCGTGCCTCCCTCGGACGTGCCGTCGACCGGCAGCAGCCACCGGGAGGCAACGAGGCCGACGACGCCGAACAGCAGCCCGGCCCCAGCGAGATGGGCGGTCGCGTCGATTCCCGCCAGGGCCGCCAGCCCGCCGAGTCCCGCCCCCGCGCAACCACCGAATGAGAACGCGGCGTGCAGCGACGACAGGACCGGCCGCTCGAGCCGGCGCTCGACGGCGACTCCATGCGCGTTCATCGACACATCAAGGGTCGCGTTGGCGAGACCGACCAGCAGCAGCGCCAGACCGAGCAGCGCGACCGAGCCGGCCAGAGCCGGAAGCATGACCGCGACAGCCAGACCAGCGGTGGCGGCGCGGCAGAACGAACGACTGGAGCGGCCGGGCAGCCACCGCCCCACCGCCGGCATCGCCACCGGTGCGCCGATGGCCGGAGCCAGAAGCGCCAGCCCCAGCGTCGCGCTGTTGGCGCCGACGTTGGTCGCCAGGGCGGGGATCCGCGACACCCACGTCGCGAACAGCGCGCCGTCAACGAAGAACACGACGGTGATCGCCCGGCGCGCACTCACGCCTGCAGCACCTCGATGCCGAGCGCCCGGTAGGGCGCCAGCACCTCGTCGCCGGACGAGTCGGTGACGAGCATCGTCAGTTCGCTCAGCGGCGCGACCACGAACGGCAGCGCGGTCCCAAGCTTGTCGTGATCGACCAGGCCGACGACCTCAGCCGCCCCGGCGATCATCGCGCGCTTGCCCTCCCGTTCCTCCGCGTCATCGACGCTGACGCCGATCTCTGGATGCAGGCCGCACACGCCGAGAAACAGGACGTCCGGGCGGACTGCGGCAAGCGCGGCGACTGCCGCGGCGCCCACCGTCACCCCGGCCCTGGCACGCAGGCTTCCACCAACCACCACGACCTCGATCCGCGGTCGGTCGGCAAGCGCAAGCGCGATCGGGAGGCTGTTGGTGACGACGGTCGCGCTCAGTCGCTCCGGCAGCGCTCGCGCCACCTCCAGGGTGGTCGTGCCGCCGTCGAGCATGACGACCTGTCCATCGCGGACGATCTCTGCCGCCCGCCGCGCGATCGACGCCTTCGCCTCGGGCGCGCGGCGCGCGCGCACCGGCAGCGGATCGGTGTCTCCGGGCCGTGGCAGTGCGCCGCCAT
This sequence comes from Solirubrobacteraceae bacterium, assembly GCA_035551855.1. GTDB lineage: Bacteria > Actinomycetota > Thermoleophilia > Solirubrobacterales > Solirubrobacteraceae > Palsa-465. Next base: position 23,403 of record DASZMK010000089.1, on the reverse strand, counting down.
GAACCCGGCGCAGCATCCCGGCCTCGTCGAGCTCGCGCAGGTCCCGCCGCACCGTGTCCGGTGAGACATCGAACTCGGCCACCAGGTCAGAGGCCAGAACCCGCCCGTGAACCTGCAGGTGCTCCAGGATGCGGTGGCGGCGCTCGTCGGTCAGCACGCTTGCGTGATTCTACACGCTTCTGCGTGAACGTGCACGAACCCGCATTCCCCCTTGGCGGCCATGCCTGACGCTGCCGATCCCCAAATTGACACGTCCTCAGCCATCACCGATCACGCTGACCAGACGGCCCAAGGCCATGCCGTGCGCCACCCGTGACAGCCCTGCCCAGCGAGGATAGGTCGGTCCTGCTGACCAGACGGCCCTAGAACATGCCGTGCGCCACCCGTGACAGCCCTGCCCAGCAACGACGGGCTGGACTTTGCGCTTGCGCGGGCAGCTGATTGCGCCGAGGCCGCGGTGGTGGCGCTTCGGCCGGCTACGAATGCTTACGAGTTCATGTCATCCGGCTGGCCATCCTGCGAGGCCGCATCCGGACCGCCTCGGGAGATCCGGTTGCTGATCGCCCGTACTGTCCCGTGCGTTACGCGAGCCGCGGTGGCGATCTCCCGCGTGGAGAGACCTAGACGCATTGCGCGGGCAATGGCCTGATGGTGTTCGAACCGCGCTTCGTGCGCCCGCCGACCACTCTTCTTCACGTCCCGCAACGTGTCCGGGCGAAGAGCATCCCGCACTCGGTCCTGACCGAGAGCCTCGGCCTGTGTGATGTCACTGAGCGAGTGGCCAGCAGCCATCGCCGCTGTCGCGGCGCTCAGCATTGCCCCGCCCGCGACTTTGGCGGCCTCGGCATGGGCGTCAGTCTCTGCCCGCAACCGGCTACCCGCGGCTTCCGCAACGGCCGCCAGTTCGGCAGCCAGCCCCAACGCAACCGCTTCATCCATTGAAGACATCAACTCATCTCCCCCGTTGCGATTTGAGAGGTTCTACCCACTTGCGCACAAGCTATGCGGTATTAACGCGCTCATTCCTGCCCAATAACCTCTTGGAGGCCTGGCGGGCGGTGGTTGCGCGTCGTGGCCGCCACAGCTGTGTGGTTTCACCCGGCCGTTGGGTGACAAAGCGCCAACAATCGGCACCTCGACCGTGAGTGACATGGTCACTCCGTGGCACAACGCGCCGATTGATCGGCCTCACGCCGTCATGAGCTGGTCCGGTCGACGCCGCAATGGTGTCGTCGCTGCTCCCTGTGCAACGTGCATCGTGGTCTCGCCAGTGGAACTGCTGACGCCGGCCTCATCTGGTGCCGCGGCCGCGCCGCCCGTTATCCCGGCGCCATGACACGGTTTCAGTCAGACATCCGCCCGCGGGCGGGGCCGCCGCACGGGCGGCTTTACGACGGCCAAAGCTGCGCTGGTCAGATCCACGCCATGCGCAGCTCCGCGCTCCGTGACCTTCGTGGATGAGCATTGACCAACTTTCACCAGTTGATGTCATTCATCTTACATTTCGCCAGGATTTGTACGCTTTGCGCCGTTTGAAATCGATCCACCCGGACAGGGTTTTCCAGAACGGACCGGGATTAGAGAGGCAGGATCGGGATGGGACCATTCGAAGCGCACCGGAGGCTCGCTACGCGATGAGTCATCGCCGGGTCCGCACTTCCACCCGCCTCGCCGGTGTGCTGGCCCTCGTGACGTGCCTCGCCGTCTTCCTCGCCCTCGGCACGAGCAGCGCCTTCGGGGACGGCCTCTCTTCAGCCGTTGGCACGGTCGCCACGACCGCAACCACCACGGCCACCCAGCCGACCACCACCACGGCACAGCCGACCACCACGGCCACCCAGCCGACCACCACCACGGCCCAGCCGACCACCACGGCCACCCAGCCGACCACCACGGCCACCCAGCCGACCACCACGGCCAAGCCGACCACCACCACGGCCACCGCGACGCAGTCGGTCACTCAGACAGCGACCGGAGCGGCGTCATCCGCCACCGGCTCTGCCACTCAGACGACCGGGGCAGCTGGAACGGGGAGCACGCCGCCGGCGCCCGCCAGCCCCTCGACGACCACCGCAAGCGCCCCGGCGACCGGCTCGGCCCAGCAGCCGACTACACCGGCCACCTCGACGAGCGCTCCGGCCGCGCAGGCGGCGGCGCCCGTCACCACCACGGCAACAAACACCGCCGCGCCCGTGACCAGCGCGACCAACACCACCCCCCCGCCGAACAGCGGCGCCACCGCGCCGAACACCGTCAGCCAGGTAGCGACCCAGGCCGCGACGGTCGCCAACGCCACCACTCAAACCGCGCCGACGGCCGCGACCAACACCACCATAGGCGCTGTCGCGACCGCGACACAGCTCCTCAAGCAGGCGACGCCGACGGTGACCAACACCGCCGCGCAGACCACCGCCACCGGCGCGCAGACCCTCTCCGGGGCCACCGCATCCATCACGAATACGGTCTCCCAGACCCCCGTGGCCTCCACTGTCGGCACCGCCGGATCGGTGACTCAGCGGGTGACGAACCCTCCGTCTGCGCTCGGTCAGGCGATCAATATGGTCGCTACCCCTGTGACCGGCAGCGTCGACACGGTCACGACTCAGGCCGGCAGCGCGGCGACTGCGGTCGTTCCTCCGGTCGCCGCGATCGTCGATCAGAGCCTGGCCTTCGGGGGGCTGACATCTACCATCGGCAACGTCGCGGGTACGGTGACGACCGCTGTCCCCACCGCCGCCGGCACGCTCACGGGAACAGCGCCCGCGCCCACGAGCCCCCTGGCACCCGTGACCGGCGCAGTCACCGGGACCCTCGGGACCCTCACCGGAGTCGTCGCCGGAGCGCTCCCCACCGTCACTCAGACTCCCGCGGGCGTGATCGCCGGAACCTTCCCCCAACTCACCCAGACCCTCGCATCCGGGCTGCAGGCCGCGACCGGCACCATCTCCGCCAACATCCCACCGAGCACCGGCTCGCTGCCTACTGCCGTCCACCAAGTCCTCGGGTCGGTTGGGAGCAGCGCGCAGGTGCTCGGAGGTCCGGTCGTTCGCCTTCCCCAGCCGCTCCTCGGCCCCGTCCCGTCGCAGCTGCTGGCCACCTCGCCTGGGTCACAGGCCGCCAGGAACACAAGCTCGAATGGAGCCGCAGGAAACACGGCCCCCGCAGTCGCCCGCGGCGCACTGGGCGTGGTGGGAGTTGCCGGCGGCAGCCAGCCCTCCCACTTCGCCGCGGCCAGCAATGGCGTTCAGGCCTCGGGATCACCTCAGGCTCGCACGCGCTCGGCCGTCCAGGCAGCCACGTCGATCGCGCCGGCCGTCCCCGCCGCATTCACCAATGCCTGGACTCCGGTGGGACCCGGTCTGACCTCGCTCCTGAGCGGGCTGACCCGCTCGCTGAGCTCCCCTCCCGCCCACCCCGCAGCGACGGCCGCTGGAACGGAACATCCGGTTCCTCCGGCGCAGCGGGGACCACTCGGCGGCGGTGAGTCGTCGGCGGGTGGAGCCCCTGGCGTGTTCTTCCTCCTCTTTGCAGCGACCCTGGCCTGGCTGGGCCTGGCGCTGCCGGCCATCGGTCGTCGCCTGCGCATGATTCGCGAGCGCGGCGCGCCGCTGGCCTTCGTGCTGCTGCTGGATCGCCCCGGTTAGCCGCTAGCCGGCTCATCCGTTGCCGCACGCCGCGCTGACCAGCGCCGCGTGCCAGATCCCACAGCACTCAAGGAGAATCCATGTCACGCTCTTGCCGGGCGTTGGCGGAACCCTCCGCGCTTGCCACCGCCATCGCGGGCGGCGCAAGCACGCGAGCCAGGCTGGTGCATCGAGGACGCCTCGCGCACCCGAGCCTGGGGGTTTCGCGCCCATCGAAGAGAGGGCTGCTTCGGATCGCGATTGCCATCGTGCCGCTGGCTACGGCACCTGCAGCGCTCGCGAGCTCGGACCGCCATGCACACTCGACTGATCGCAACTCCACAATCCGCCATACCGCCACCACCGTCAGCGCACGGGCGACGGACGTGCACCGCGTCACCGTTGCGCGTGTGCGTCTCCTCCGGGAGCTGCGGCGCGACAGCGGCGTCGTCCTCGGGCGCGGCAGCGGGTATGGCACAGCCGCAGGCTCGCCGTTGGTCCGCTCGCTGCAGATCCAGTTGGCACACGGTGGTTATAGGCCCGGACGGATCGACGGCTTCTACGGCCCCCGGACACAGGCATCCGTCAGGACGTTTCAGTCGGCCTACGGTCTGCCTGCCGACGGTGTCGCTGGGCCGCGGACGCTCGGCGAGCTGACCGCACGAACCCCCGTTGTCTATCTCGGTGCCGGGACGGCCACGGGCGGCGCGGCGTCCGTCCGCGCCCTCCAACGCCGCCTGTCGCGAGCCGGCTACTCGCCCGGCCCCACCGACGGCATTTTCGGTCCGGGTACGGAGCGGGCCCTGCGCCGCTACCAGGCCGCTCACGGCCTGCAGACGGACGGGATCGCAGGACCGCGCACGATCGCGAGGCTGCAACCGCAACCGGTCGTGGGTTCCCCGCACCAGCCAAGTACCCGGCCGAAGCCGTCGCGCTCCCGCTCGCGGCCCCCGCATCGGACAACGGTGCCTCGGCGGACCAGCCATCCGTCGCCCCCAGGCCATCCGTCAACCACCGGGCAGCCGCACGCCCGCCCGGCGACGGGAACCTCCGATGGATGGGAGCTACCAGCCGAGATCGCAGCGGCTGGACTCCTGCTTCTCACCGGCGCGTGGTGCCTGCTCCGGCGTCGCGGGGAGCAGCCTCACGCAACACCAACGAACCGGCGGTATGCCGCACCGGCCGAGACAACCGCGGCAGCCACCGCGGTGCCCCCCGCAGCCGGTGCGGTGCGTCCTGAGTCAAGCCCGGTGCCACCTGAGGCCGGCCCGGTGCCACCTCAGTCCGGCCCGGTGCCACCTCAGTCCGGCGAGCCGGCCCCTGCCGCGGCCGGACCGTCACTGGAGCCAAGCCGAGTGCCCCCCATTCGCGTCGAGGACGAGTTCGCGCGCGCCGACGAGCGTGCCGAAGCGCTCAAGGCGTTCAACTGGGCCGTTCGCCTGGAACAGCAGAACGACCGAGCCGGCGCCAGGGCCTCGTACGAGAATGCTGACAGCGCCGGTCACGCCGGCGCCGCCTGCAATCTCGGAGTCATGATGGAGCTCGATGGCGACATGGAGGCGGCGCGGGCGGCCTATGCCCGCGCCGATGAGCGCGGCGATGCCAACGGCGCGTTCAACCTGGGGTGTCTCCTCGACGAGCGCGGTGACGCCGTGGGCGCCCTCGACGCCTACGAACGCGCCGATCAGCGAGGACACGCGAAGGCGGCGACGAACCTCGGGGTCCTCATGGAGGTCCGAGGGGAGATCGCCAACGCCCGCGCGGCCTACGAACGAGCCGAGCAGCGCGGCGACCCGAACGGCGCCGCGAACCTCGGGGCGCTGCTGGAGGACCTCGGGGAGCGCGGTGCGGCCAAGGACGCGTACAGACGCGCCAAGCGGATGAGACCCGCCCCGGCGCGGGACACGACCGATGTCACGCCGCAGGAGCGAAGCCCGAACGAGGAGCGGAGCCCCACGTTCACACGGCGAGGCGACGGAGCTTAAGGAACGGGGCGCAGTTCACCCACCGGTACCCGCCGCTGTCGGCACGAGCCGGCAGCGGCGGTACCGTCGAGTGGCGGATCAACCGCACGCGGTAGACCGTTTTCGCGGAGCGCGACGCTAGCCGAACAGCCCCAGCCCCAACAGCACGGCCATGATGACGAGCGCCACACCCGTCACCAGGTCAGAGCGAATGCGGATGAGATGCGCGGCGGCGCGCCCCAGCTGCAACCCAACGAGCGACATGAGGGCCGTTACGAGGCCGAACAGCGGGGGTGCGAGCCACGGTGAGAACCCCAGCAGGCCCAGGCTCGTGCCGGCGACGACGTTGTCCAGGCTCAACGGCAGGGGAAGGCCGAGCAGCGCCCAACGTACATCCGGGTCCTCCGGCTCAGAGGTCAGGCAGGCCTGCGCCACGAGGTAGAGGCCGTAGGCGCCCAACGCGGCGGCCCCCACGTAGTCGGCCGTCGAGCCGATCTTCTCGCCCAGGTAGTCCCCGATCAGGATGCCGACCAGCGGTGCCAGGCCATCCCAGAACCCAAAGGTCACCGCGACCCGCACGGAACGACGCCAGCTCATGCGGATGGCTCCGAGCGCCACCGCCGTCCGGAAGTTGTCCAGGCTCAGCGTCAATCCGATGAGGAGGAGACTGCCGATCATCGCGCCCGTGGGCCGATCTGCCACGTCCCGTGGGAACGTGGCAGATCGCCAACCACTCTGTTGTCGGCGTTATCCCTCCGGCAGCGCGAACGCGAGCAGCGCGGCTCCACCGGCCGCCCCCAGCATCCCGGGGAGGAACCCTTCGGTCCAGGCACCCCACCCCGTCGGCACGGCGATGTACTGCCTGCCGTCGACGGTGTAGGTGGAGGGGCTTGAGTGGTGGCCGCTTCCGCACTGGAACTGCCACAGCATGTCCCCATTGCTCGCGTTGTATGCCCTGAACTCCCCGGAGGGAGCACCGGCGAACACGAGGTCGCCGCCCGTGGCCAGTACCGAGGCGCACATCGGCTGTTCGTTGCGCCAGCGCCACTTCTCCTGGCCCGTGGCTGGATCGAAGGCGGACAGGTAACCGGCTACGTCCTCCGTATCCACGGCGACGCCCGCTCCCCAGTACGGAATGCTCTCCTTGAATTCCCGCCGCCGGCGCGTGGCCGTTGCACCGATGTCCTGCACCGGCGCGTAGAAGAGCCCCGTCTTCGGGCTGTAGGCGGCGTGCGTCCATTCCTTGGCGCCGGCCGGCCCGGGCCAGAAGTGGACCGGGTCCCCCTCCTGTTCTGGGAACAGCCTGGGCGTCACCTTGCCTTTGGCGTCGATCTCGCCCCAGGTGATGCGATCGACGAAGGGCACCACGCGGACCAGGCTGCAGTCCGTGCGATCCAGGATGAAGAAGTACCCGTTCTTGTCGAAGTGCCCGAGCAGCTTCTGCCCGTCGAGCTCGAACAGGATGTTCTCCATCGTGCTGTCGTAGTCCCACACGTCGTGTGGCGTGTACTGATAGTGGTTGCGGATCTCGCCGGTGTCAGGGTCGACTGCGACGACGCAGTCGGTGTAGAGGTTGTCGCCCTCGCGGACGCCCCCGTCGAAGTCGGGGCACGGATTGCCGGTATTGAAGAACAGGATGTCGAGGTCCGGGTCGTACGTGGGGGTGATCCAGCAGTTCGCGCCACCCCGCGCCCACGCCTCACCATCGGCCGGCCAGGTGTCGGACCCGGGCTCACCGGGCTTGGGCACCATGTAGCAGCGCCAGACACGCTCTCCGGTCTCGAGCTTGAACGCGTCGGCGTGACCGCGCACCCCAAACTCCCCGCCGGAGCTCCCGACGATGACCATGTCCTTGACGATCAGCGGAGCGACCGTTGCACTCTCACCGGCGCGCACGTCGCCGTACACCTTGTCCCAGACCACCTCGCCGGTCTCGGCGTCGAGCGCCAGCGCGTGGGCGTTGAGGGTCGTTACGAACACCTTTCCCTGGGCCACGGCGCAGCCGCGGTTGACGTTGCCGCAGCACAGCGACACGTCGTATGGGGACGCGTGCTTGTAGCGCCACAGCTCCTGTCCGCTCTTGGCGTCCAGCGCCCAGACCCAGCCATCCCATCCGGTGACGTACATCACGCCGTCGACGACGAGCGGGGACGCTTCGAACGAGTACGTCGACGCCCCGGAGTGCATGCCCATCGAGCCGCACTGGAAGACCCACGCGGGAGACAGGTTCTTGACGTTCCCGGTGTTGATCTGGTCCAGCGGGCTGTAGCGCTGCCCATCGTACGCGCCGTAGTAGGTGAGCCAGTTGTGCGGTTCCTCGCGGGCGTTGAGAATCCGATCGTACGCGAGGTCCTTGACCGCCGGCGGCGCACTCCCGACCATGGTGCTGAGGGTCTTGAAGTCGACGGCCGCGCCTGCGTCTACGTATTTGGTCTCAGTTGCCATCAACGGCTCCTTTCTACGGTCGGGGCTGGGGCGGGCGGTCGAGACGGGCCTCCTCGGGAACCTCTCCGCTGACGACGATCGTGCCGGTCAGGCCGCGGCCCTCGTCGTTTCCCGTCCGGGAGCCGTACCAGTAGTAGCCCGGGCCGTCGAGGTTGAGGCTCGCCGTTCCTTTTGCATAGTTCTCCAACCAGATGAACTTGAGGTCACCGTTGCACGGCAGGATCGCGCAGTGAGAGTTGTTGTCGTCGTTGATGATCTCGAGCTCCAGGTCGCCCCCGTGGGGGAGGACGAGGAGCCTGGGCTCGAACACCAGCTCGTCCAGCGGGATGCGGACGGTGGCGTGCATCTTGCCGTCCGATCCCTCCTCGGCTTCCCCGACGCTTCCCCGGCCGAGTACCCGACCGAGCGTCACCCCGTTCTGCTTTTCCAACCCCTCCAGAACGGTCTTGTCTGCAGTGGCAGTCACGGCGGCTCTCTCCTTTCCCTCCGAAAGTAAGCCCCCGATAACCTAACAGCGGCCTGTCCGCGTTACAAGCTATGCTTCCGCGATTTTAACTCTTCTGGGGTCAGGCCGGTGACCCGTCAGCCGAGCGAGATCGTCTCGGCGCCGGCCATGCGCACGTGGTCCAGTGCCGTACCGACCGACTCGCGCAGCCGCAGAACCTCGGTCAACATCGCGTTCGGACCTCCGGCCAGTCCGTCGGCGAGCAGCGCGGCGCCCCGCGCCGCCGCGCTTGCCCGTCCGGGGACCAGCGCGATCACCGGAGCGACGTCCTCCAGGGAGGTGGCCAGCGCCGCCACCAGCTCAGAGAGGCGGGCCAGCCGGCCGGAGACCACGATCTCGTGCGGCACCGGCACGCTGACCAGCAGAGCGCGCACCGCCTTGGCCGCTGCCTCCAGCAGCGCGGACCAGCCGTCGGCGTGGGCCGGCGAGGACCACAGCGCCTCGAGGTCGGTGATCTGGAGCGAGCCCGTCGGATCCAGCGCGCCGCCGGTGAACAGCGTCTGCTTGCGCAGCGTTGGGCCCAGCAGGTAAGCGACCTCGCCGTCCATCGCCCCAGCGGCGCGAACGCCGAGCGGGCCGGAGGACCCGCCCAGGCCGTCGACGATCTGGCCGCCGGCGATCGCCAGCGCCGCGGTGAAGGCGCCCCCCAGCTCGAGCAGCACCATCGCCGTCTCCCGCAGTGCGAGTGTCCGGCGGCCGGACTGGTCGGCGATGGCGTGGGCGGCCGCGCACACCTTGTCGGCGGTTCCCAGGTCGATCCGGTTGTACTTGCGGTGCGCCGGAACCGACGGCAGGTGGATGGCACCGGGACCGAACACCACCGGCAGGCCGCTGCGGGCCAGTGCCCGCAGCAGTGCGCGCATTCCGCCGACCCCGGTGTCGGCCCGTGCCTCGTCCGGTCGCACCAGCACCATCTCGGCGAGCTCCCGCTCCCCCACGTCGGCCGCCGCCACCAGGGGCAGCCCATAGCCGCTCGGACCGTAGATCAGGTCATACGGTCCGTGGCGGACGAGCGCGTCGAGCAGGGGCTCGCTGTCAAGGCTGAGCGCGCCCGTTTCAAATGCCTGCTCCAGGACCGGCTCGCCGTCCTGCAGCACGCACAGGTCGAAGGACACGGTCCCCGGGTCGACGCCGGCTACCCGGGGCATATGATTGGACGATGAGCAAGGAGAGGACGTACACCGACGAGGAGATCCCCGCCAAGCTGTCCGAGCTGGGCCTTGACGAGTGGTATCTGGAGGGCAACTGGATCCGGCGCAAGTACAACACCGACGGCTGGCCGACGACGCTGATGGCCGTCAACGCCGTGGGCTACCTGTGCGAGGCCGCCGGCCATCACGCCGACCTGAGCGTCACCTGGGGCAAGCTCTGGGTCAAGCTGGCCACGCACTCGGCGGGCGGCATCACCGACAAGGACTTCACCCTGGCGCGCAAGATCGAGGACACGGTCCTGTGGCGGCCGGAGCCGGACAGCCCACTCGGCGGGCCGATGGGCAAGTTCGTGTTCTCCAAGTCGCCATCAGGCACTCGCGGCTGACAGCCCGCCGTTCGCCGCTCACCAGCACCTCGAGCGCCACGTCTCACAGCACCTCGAGCACCACGTCTCACAGCACCTCGAGCGCCACGTCGTAGACACCGCCGAGGTCCATCACCGTGCCCTTGGTCTCGAACATCCGCTGCACGCAGCGCTTCTGCAGCTTCATCTTGGGGCTCCCCACCGCCAGCGCGCCCAGCTTGAGGACGCCGTCCTCCTCCTCGAGCTCATCCGTGCGATCGACGCCCTCCACCCCCACGGGCTCGGCCGCCGAGTAATCGACGACCACCCGCAGGCCCTCGACCCCGGCCCAGCCGCTGCGCCGGAGGATCTGGGTGCCCGCCGGGCCGGCGGCGAACACGGCCACGTGGCCGGCCAGCGCCGCCTCGAGCTCGTCGCTGGACTCCGGCTCGATGACCTGAAAGCCGGCCTCCTGCGCGACGCTGATACCGGAGGCGCGGCGGTAGTTGCCCTTCATCACGTCAGGCGGGAAGGTCAGCACGGTCACCTCGGCCCCCTCCCGCCGCAGCAGCTCCGCCGTGCGCAGCCCGACCGGGCCGACGCCGATCACCGCCGCCCGGCCGCCCTTCAGCTCCACCGCCGTGCGCACGAGGGCCACCGCGGCCGCCGCGGTGGTGTTGGAGCCGTCCGAGTCCAGCATGATCGACGGCTCGAAGGGGTCGAAGAACAGCTTCCGCGCCGCCTCGAACACCGCCTCGCCGTCGCGCACCGACGATCCTCCCACCCAGAAGGCGGTGTTGGCCAGGCCGTCGGGCCCGCGCGGAAAGATCGCCCCCTGCACGATCCCGTCGAGGTTGTCCGGGGTGACCCGGGGGAATCCCAGCACGATGTCCACGTCGGCGTCGTAGGCCGCGATCGCGTCGAACGAGCTGGGATGCTCGTCGGTGTCCAGCTGGATCAGGATCTTCTTCATCAGATGTCCTCCCGTCGAGGTTCGGGAAAGCTCAGGATGCCCCAATCCAGGGGCCCCTCCTGGCGGTAGCTCTTGTGCAGGCCGCGCGCGATCGTCGCCTTCATCAGCTCCTTGCCGAGGTAGAAGGCGTGCGAGGGGTCGTCCACGTCGAGCTGGTCGAATACCGCGAACATGTTCGCCTCCCGGACGAAGCGCTCGCCGTTGAACGCATACAGCCAGTCGGCATCGGCGAACAGCCGGTAGTTGGCGTCGGAGACCTGGGCCTGCATGGCGCGCAACTCCTCCTCCGACGGGGCCCGCATCGACTCGTCCTTGCTCGTGACCAGACCCGGGTCGATGTGCTTGGGCGGGCGGGCCTGACGCTGCGCCAGGTGCATGATCTGGGCGGCCAGGATGGTCTCGCGGACCACGCCGCGCGCCCAACCGATCACCTCGGTTGTCAGCACGGCGCCGATGCCGACCTCCTGGCAGAAGCCGATCAGCAACGCGGTCACCCCGGTCGAGTCGGCCTCGGTGAGCTCCGTCAGGTTGCCGATCCCCATCAGGAGCTCGGCGTCCCGGTGGCGGCGGCGAACCTCGACGTAACGGGCCAGCGACGCGGCGAAGCCGGAGTTGATCGGCGCCAGGATCGAGTCGAGCAGGTACGGAAGGCCCAGGCGATCCATCCGCGCCGCCATCCGGTCGAGCCCGTCGAGGTCATCCGGGTCCTCGGTGATCAGCACCGGGGTCGCCCGCAGACCCTCCGCCAGCTCGAGCGTCTCCGGTGTCAGGCTGAGCACGTAATCCACCCCGGCCGCGTCGGCCATGCGGATGTGCTCAGGATCCAGCGTGTCGATGCTGACCGACAGCCCGCGCTCGCGCAGCTCCGCAATCGTGGACGGCCCCTCGGTCAGCCACGGGCGGTCCAGCGACAGGCCGAGGTCGATCACGTCGGCTCCCTCGGCCCGGTAGGCCTCGGCCCGGTCGATCACCTGGTCGCGCGACAGCGACTGCACCTGGTTGATCTCGGCGAAGACGCGCACCTCGCGCGGACCGAGCTCCGCCCGGACGGCCTCGCGCCCATACCACTCCGGCAGCGCGCGGACGTCGGCCGGGCCCTTGCGCACCGGCAGGCCGGTGGCCTGCTGGAGCGCGTCCACGTCGCCCTCGCACAGACCCGGGATCACGATGTTGTCCACCCCCGGCGGCACGTCCAGCCGCTTGGCGATCCAGCGCGTGGTCATCAGCGCCGCGACGCTGATGTTCATCACGGCGATCTGGTGGTCGATGCCCAGCTCGGACATCACCACGCGCACCGCCGGCTCGGCCAGCCGGCCGGTGACGAACAGCGTCTCAGCCAATCGCCCCTCCGTTGACGTTGACGGCCTGTCCGGTCACGAAGGCGGCGGCCGGCGAAGCCAGCCAGACGGCGGCGCCGGCGACGTCGTCCGGCCGGCCCCAGCGGCGCAGCGGCGTGCTCGCCGCCACCTCGGCATAGAAGTCTCGGTCGGCGTCGGACCCGAACGCCGTCTCGATCCAGCCCGGGCACAGCACGTTGACGCGGACGTCGGGAGCGACCGACCGCGCGAACGACTTGGAGAAGCCGAGCACCCCGGCCTTGACGGCGGCGAACAGCTCCGGGTTGTCACCCGCCATTCCGTCGATGGTGGCGTGGTCCCAGCCGAGGTTGAGGATGCAGCCACCGGGGCGCATCCGGGCGGCGACCAGTCGCGAGCAGCGGACCGTGCCCTTGAGGTCGAGCTCGAGGAGCGCCTGAAGCTTGCGCTCGGCCGGCCACCGCGCCGCCTCTCCGGTCAGCACGTCGGCGCCGGCGTTGTTGACCCACACGTCGACGTTCTGAAGCGCGGCAAACGCCTGCTCCACGATCGACGCGCAGCCGTCCGGCGTGCCGAGATCGGCCTGCAGGAGGGGATGGACGGGACCGAGCTCGTCCCCCAGCGCGCTCGCCGCCTCCTCCGAGTGCAGGAAGCCGATGCCCACCCGGGCCCCCGCGGCCGCGAAGGCCACGGCGATCGCCCTCCCAATCCCGGAGCTGGCCCCGGTGACGACCGTGCGCAGACCGGCGAGCGGCGACCCTCCGGCCTGCGCGGTCAACGGCTCCTCACTCCCCGCCGCGCGCCTCCCTCAGCCTTCGGCGCCGCCGGCGAACGGGTGACGCGCGTTCGGCGTCTCCTCGAGCACCTTGTCGATGCTCGGCTCACCCTTCAGCGCGCGGGCGATCGACAGCTTCACGGCCTCGTAGTTGTAGTCGTAGATCTTCTTGTCGTCGGCGGCCTCCCAGTGGATGAAGACGCCCACGATCAGGCACAGATCATCGACCTGATCCCGCGGGATGACACCCTCGGCGACGGAATCCACCACCGCGCGCGCCACCGCGGCCTGTGCCGGGCCGAACAGCTGCACGGCCTGCTTCTCACCCTTGATCGTCACCTTGTTGCTGATGACGGTGTCCGGCTTGGCCGGGAGGTTGGGGGTCACCACCGCCATCAGGTTGGTGTGGCCCTCCTTCTCGTTGGTGAAGGCGCTGGCGAAAGCTTCACCGACCGGCCCGCTCTTTGACCCAATCAGCAGGTCGATGTGGGCCAGCTCGTTGCCGTCGCCCGTGAGCGCCTCGCCGGTTGCCAGAGTGATGGCCATGCTTACCCTCCCTCGTATGGTGATATGGGTGGATGCAACCCTAGCTCACTCCAGATTGAGCCGGGACCTGCTCGAGCATCACGTCCAGCTTGCCTGCCTGCTGGAGGTATCAGCTCCCAAGCCGGGCAACATCACGCCCGCCCACGACTTCTCCGACACCACCTACGCGGACATGGTGCGCTCGGCGCTGGCGCTGGGGCCCGTGTTCACGCGCCGGCGGGCTTGCCGGCACGGCGTCGGCGAGCTGATCGCGGACGGGGTGCGGGCCACTGCCCGCGTCGCCCGGGCGAACACCAACCTGGGGATCGTGCTTCTGTTCGCACCGCTCGTCCGGGCCGCGGCGACCCGGCGAGCGCGCGAGCCGCTGCTCACGGCCACCGAGAGGACTCTGGCGCAGCTCGATGTGGAGGATGCCGCCGCCGCCTTTCCGGCGATCGCCCGCACCCGGCCGGGTGGCCTCGGCGAGGCGCCGGAGCACGATGTCCGCGTGCCGGCGCGCGTCACCCTGCGCGAGGCGATGGCGGCCGCCGCGCACCGCGACGCCATCGCCTCGGAGTACGCCACCGGCTACGCGACCGTGTTCGGCAGCGGGCTGCCGCTGCTGGCCGAAGCGCTGGACGCCGGCCTCCCCACGCTGGAGGCGATCGTGGCCCTCCACGTCGGCCTGCTCGCCTCCCAGCCGGACACGCTGATCGAGCGCAAGGCGGGCGCGGCCGCCGCCCGGGCCGTGACCGCGGCGGCCCGCGACGTGCGCGCCGGAACCCGCACGCTTGCGGACTTCGACGCGTCGCTGCGCGGCGCCGACAACCGGCTGAATCCCGGTACGACTGCCGATCTGGTGGCGGCGACGCTGCTGGCCGCCCTGGTGTCAGGGGTGATGCTGCCATGAGCGAGCGGCTGCCCGAGAGGTGATGTCGAGGAACCCCCGTCAGAACGCGCGGCAGGAGGCGCCGCGGAGGACTCTGGTGGTGGCGGTGAGCGCTCGCATGCTCGCCGAGCTGGCCGTCGCCGACGGCTACGAGGTGGTGGCGCTGGACCGCTTCGGCGACGTCGACCTGCGGGCCGTCGCCCCCGGAGCGACCGCGCGCAGCAACGACGCCCTCGCGGCGCTCGCCGCCGATACCGGCGCCGACGCCCTCGTCTACGGCGCCGGGTTCGAGAACCGGCCTGACCTGGTCGCGCGGATGGCGAGGGGACGCGAGCTGCTGGGCACGCGGCCGGAGCTGCTGGCGCGCGTGCGCAACCCGTGGGCGCTCGGCGACGCCGCCCGGGCGGCGGGGGCACGCGCCCCGGAGACCCGGCCGGCCGACGAGCTGCCCCAGCCGGCCCGGGCCGCTCCGGACGAGGCGGTGCCCGCTGGCTGGCTGCGCAAGCCCCGCCAGGGCGGCGGTGGCCGCGGGGTGCGGGTGTGGCGGGGCGGCTCGCTGCGACGGTCGGAGATCCTGCAGCGCCGCGTCCATGGGCTGTCCTGCTCGGCGGTGGCGATCGGCGACGGCCGCCGGGCGTGGGTGCTCGGACTCACCGAGCAGTTGCATCGCGCCCCGGGGTTTCAGTGGATGGGCAACGTCACCCCTCCGCGCCTGCCGGACGGGGAGCGGGCCGAGCTCGACGGCCAGCTTCGCGCCGTCTGCGCCGAGGTGGCGGCGCGCTTCGGTGTGCGCGGGGCCTTCGGCGTCGACGCCGTGTGGGATGGGCGTCACGCATGGGTGCTGGAGGTCAACCCGCGGCCACCGGCCGGACTGGAGCTGTTCGGCCCGGGCAGCTTCAAGGCCCACGTCCGGGGGGCGCGCGGCCTCGCCGCCCCTCCCACCGGCTCGACCCCGGCGCCGGGCTGTGCAAAGGTGAAGCTGGTGCTGTTCGCCGACCGCGACCTGCGCGCCCCGGATCCCGGCTGGTGGCCGGCGGACCTGGTGCGCGATGTTCCCCGGGCCGGGGAGACGATCAGACGCGGCGCCCCGGTGTGCACGCTGGTCTCGGCGGGCGCGAGCGCGCCGGAGCTGGCCACTCGCGGCGCCGGGCTGCTGTCCGCGCTCCCGGAGGCGGCGCTCGCCCGTGGATGACCTTCGGCCCGTCACCTGCGCGGGCTGTGGCCTGCTCTGCGACGACGTCAGCGTCGACAGCTCCGGCGACACGATGCGCCTCGCGCCTGAGTGTCCGCTGGGGGCCGAGTGGTTCGCCGCCCGCCTGCGACGTCCACCGGGCCCGCCGGCCACCGTCGACGGTCAGCCGGCCGACGTCGAGACGGCGCTGACCCGGGCCGCCGAGCTGCTGCGCGGGGCGCGCCGTCCGCTGGTGCACGGCTTCGGTGGAGCCACGGTGGAGGACGCCCGGGCCGCCGTCGCCCTCGCCGACCGGCTGGGGGCGCTGGTCGCGACCGGCGAGGTGGGCGGTCCCTGGCCGGGCACGGCCGCCGTGCCGCTGCGCGGCGCCTCGACCGCCACCCTGGGTGAGATCCGCGACCGCGCGCGGCTGGTGATCATCTGGCGCGAGGATCCTCAGACCACTCACCCGCGGTTGTTGGAGCGGCTCGGCTTCGGCGGCGGCTCCTCCTCCCGGCTCGGCGCCGACCGGACCCTGGTCGTGGTCGACGACCGGGACACCGCCACCGCACGGGGCGCCGACGTGCGACTCCGCTGGCCGCCGGAGCGTGACCTCGAGGCGGTGCTCAGGCTGCACGCCCTGCACCGCGGCGTGGCACCGGCAGACGACGACCTGGGTGCGCCGCTGGGTGGGCTGCTCGAGCGCATCAACGGCATCCCCCACGCCGCGTTCGTCCACGGGCCCGGCCTCACCGCCGGCGCCGGCGGGCAGCGGCGGGCGCTCGCGCTGCACGAGCTGGTGCGAGCGCTGAGCGATGACCGCCACGTGGTGACGCTGGCTCTGGCCGGTGCCGCCGGAACCCGGGGTGCGGACGACGTGCTCGCCTGGCAGACCGGCTATGCCGGCCCCGTCGATCTCGCCGGCGGTCATCCGGAGCTCGTCACCACGACCGGGCCGCTGGCGGCGGACGAGGGCGTCGACGTGGCGCTGCGGATCGAGGGCGCGCCGGCCCGGCTGCCCGCCGAGGTGGCCGAGATCACGCTCGGCAGCCTCAGCTCCGACGGCGACGTTGCGGTGTCGATCCGCACCGCGGCCGCCGGCGTCGAGGCGGCCGGCACCGCCCACCGGCTCGACGGGGTTCCGCTGGCGCTCCAGGCGCCGTCCAGCAGCGACGCGCCGACCGCGGCCGCGCTCCTGGCGCGGCTGCTGGCCGAGGTGCAACGGTGACCGCGATCCGGATCAGCGGCGGCCGCGTCCACGACCCGGCCAACGACGTCGACGGCGAGATCCGCGAGGTGTGCCTGCAGGACGGCAAGGTGGTCGCCGACGTCGGTCCCGAGGCCCGGCGGCTCGATGCCCGGGGGATGGTGGTCATGCCCGGCGGCGTCGACATCCACGCCCACATCGCCGGCCCAGCGGTCACCGCCGCGCGCAAGCTGTCTCCGGAGGAGCGCCGCGAACATCCCATGGACCGGACCGACCTGCTGCGCTCGGGCACCGCCGGTCTCGTCCCGTCGACCTTCGCCACCGGCTACCGCTACTCGCTGCTCGGCTACACGACCGTCGTCGAGGCGGCCGCCCCGCCGCTGGCGGCCCGCCACGTGCTGTCCGAGCTGCGCGACACGCCGATGATCGACAAGGCATTCCTCATCCTGATGGGCAACAACCAGGTGCTGTTCGAGCTCATCCGCAAGTCGGCCGGCACCGCGTCGGCGGACGGGGGCAGGGTCCGCGACGCCGTCGCCTGGTGGCTGGAGGCGACCGGCGGCTACGGGGTCAAGCTGGTCAACCCGGCCGGAGTGGAGCCCTGGAAGCAGAGCAACGGCAACGTGCACTCGCTTGACGATGAGGTGCCGGACCACGGGGTGACCGCGCGCCAGGTGCTGGAGGCGCTCGGCGGAGCGGTGGAGGAGCTGCAGCTGCCGCATCCCGTGCACGTCCACGCCAACAACCTCGGCATCCCCGGCAACGCCGACACGACGCTGGAGACGATGCGGGCGCTCTCGGGCCGCCAGGCCCACTTCGCCCACCTGCAGTTTCACAGCTACGGGGGGCGGCCCGGGGGTCAACCGCGCTCCCGGGCGCCGGAGCTCGTCGAGTACCTGGCCGCGCATCCGGAGGTCACCGCCGACGTCGGCCAGGTGATGTTCGGTCCGGCGGTGACGATGACGGCCGACGCTCCCGTCTCGGCCGTGCTCCGTGACATCGACGGTGGGAAATGGCTCAACCATGACACCGAGGTGGAGACCGGGTGCGGGATCGTCCCGTACACGTACCGGGCGGGCAACTATGTCCATGCCCTGCAGTGGGGGATCGGGTTGGAGCTGTTCCTCCTGGGCCGCAACCCCTGGCAGGTGATGCTGTCGACCGACCATCCCAACGGCGGCTCCTTCCTGTCCTATCCGAAGCTGATCCGCCTGCTCATGGACCGGGCCTTCCGGGAGGATCAGATGGGCCGCGCCAACCGGCGGGCCATCCGGCGCACCGCCCTTCCGGACGGGCTGGACCGGGAGTACAGCCTGAACGAGATCGCGATCATCACCCGGGCCGCACCGGCGCGCCGGCTCGGCCTGCGCGACAAGGGCCATCTCGGCGTCGGCGCCGACGCCGACGTGACCATCTACCACGACCGCGCCGACCGCGAGGAGATGTTCGCCACCCCGCGGTATGTGATCAAGGGCGGCGAGCTGCTCGTCGAGGACGGCGATCTGCGCCACGTCGAGGACGGGCTGCTGCTCTCCTGCCACGCCGGGTTTGACCCGGACGTGAGCCGGGTCCTCGAGCCGCTGTTCGGCGACCGGTACACGGTCGCCTTCGATCACTACCCGGTCCGCGACCCGGCGCTGCGCGAGCCCGCGCGGATCGTGGAGGCAGGAAAATGAGCGGCTACACGCTCGGCGCCACCGAGGTGGACGACACCTTCGCCGAGGCGTTCCCCATGCGCTTTGCGCGCCTGGTCATCACCGCCGCGACGCCGGCCTGGGCCCATGAGGCGGCCCGCTCGGCGACCGGCTTTGCCACCTCGGTCATCGGCTGCAAGTGCGAGGCGGCGATCGAGCGCCCGCTGGAGGCGGCCCACACCCCGGACGGCCGGCCCGGGGTGGCGGTGCTGCTGTTCGCCATGGACCGCGAGGGGGTCGGCAAGCGGGTCGTCGAGCGGGTCGGCCAGAGCGTCATGACCTGCCCCACGACGGCGTGCTTCGACGGGCTGCCCGGCGCTGAGCGGACCGTGGCGCTGGGGGCGACTCTCCGGTACTTCGGCGACGGCTTTCAGGCCAGCAAGGTGATCGCCGGGCAGCGGTTCTGGCGGATCCCGGTGATGGAGGGGGAGTTTTTCGTGTCTGACTCGGTCGGCGTCGGCCGGGGCGTGGGCGGCGGAAACCTCGTGGTCGAGGCCGGCGAGGACGACGCCGCGCTGGCGGCCGCCCAGGCGGCGGTCGACGCCATGCGCGGCGAGGGCATCGCGCTGCCATTCCCGGGCGGGATCGTCCGCAGCGGGAGCAAGGTGGGTGCGCTCACCTCCAAGTCGATGCCCGCCTCCACCAACCATCAGCTCGCCCCCTCGCTGCGCGCCCAGGTCAAGGACAGCCTGGTCCCGGACGGCGTCAACGCCGTGTTCGAGATCGTCATCGACGGCGTCTCCGAAGACGCGGTGCGCGCCGCCATGCGCCGCGGACTGCACGCCGCCGCCGCGGCCGGGGCCGTCCACGTCACCGCCGCCAACTTCGGCGGCAAGCTCGGCGAATACCACTTCCCGCTCTCGGAGCTCCGCGACCCGCCGTGACGCTGACCCTCGCCCTCCGGACACAGCCCCCGGCGCGGGTGCGGGCGCCGGCGCTCGTCCCTGACCGGCTGCACGGCCTGAGCGCATCCGAGGTGGCAGCCCTGAGCGTGCGCTGCGGACGGCGGTCGCTGGCCGTGGGCGATCTGTTCGACTTGTCCGGCGCCGGGGGCGAGGACCTGGTGCTGACCGGCGACCTGCGCCGCGTGGACGAGATCGCCACCGGGATGACGCGCGGCCGGGTGGTGGTGGAGGGGCCGTGCGGCGACCATGTGGGGGCGCGCATGAGCGGCGGTGAGATCGAGGTGCGCGGCGACGCCGGCGCCTGGGCGGGCGCCGAGCTGGCCGGCGGCCTGCTGCGGATCCGAGGCGATGCCGGCGCCCGGCTCGGCGCTGCCTACCCCGGCGCCCGCGCCGGCATGACGGCCGGTGAGATCGTCGTCTCCGGAGATGCCGGCGAGGAGGTCGGCGCCGGCCTGCGGCGCGGGCTGGTGGCGGTGGGCGGCCAGGCGGCGAGCGGCGCCGGGCTGCGGATGCTGGCAGGGACGGTGATCGCGCTCGGCGGTATCGGCCGTGAGGCCGGGATCGGCAACAAGCGGGGCAGCCTCGTCTCCGGACGGACGGTGGAACCGGTGCCCGTCTACGCGTTCGCCGCGCGTTATCAGCCTCCGGCCCTGCGCCTGCAGCTGCGCCGGGTGCGCGAGCTCGGACTCACGGTCGACGACGCGCTGGTGCGCGGCACGTGGGCCAGATGGTCCGGCGACCGCACCGAGCTGAGCCGAGGCGAGATCCTGATCTTCGACGAGGAGGAACCCGGATGAGCCTGTCGATGAACGAACGTGCCGCCGTGCTGGTCGACGCGCTGGTCGCCGACGCCGACGCGCTGGGAGTCGACGTCCGCACCCTGGACTCCGGCGCGCGCCTGGTCGACTGCGGCGCCGACGCCCGTGGTGGCCTCCAGGCGGGCCTGGGCTTCGCCGCCGCCTGCATGGGCGGCCTGGGCCGGATCGATCCGCTCGCGGTCTCGGTCGGCGACCGCACCTGGCCGGGCGTCGGCGTCGCCGCCGACGATCCCGCGACCGCCTGCCTGGCCGCGCAATACGCCGGCTGGAAGCTCGAGCACGAGAAGTTCTTCGCGATGGCCAGCGGCCCGGGGCGCGCGCTGGCCCGGGCGGAGGACCTGTTCGACGAGCTGGCCTGGCGCGAGCGGGCCGCCCGGGCCATCCTGTGCCTCGAGACCCGGCAGACCCCGCCGGCGGAGGTCGTCGACAAGGTGGCGGAGCGCTGTGGGGTCCCGGCGTCGGCGGTCACGTTCCTCATCGCCCCCACGGCCTCGATCTGCGGGTCGGTGCAGATCTCGGCTCGCGTGGTCGAGACCGCGCTGCACAAGCTGCACGAGCTCGGCGTCGACCCGGCGCGGGTGCGCAACGGCTGGGGGTGCTGCCCGCTGGCCCCGGTGGCCGCCGACGATCCGGCGGCGATCGGACGCACCAACGATGCCGTGCTGTACGGCGGCACCGTGCATCTGTGGATCGAGGCCTCCGACGAGGAGACGGCCGATCTCGCGCAGCGTCTGCCCTCGAGCGCCTCCGAGGCGTTCGGCACGCCGTTCGGCGAGCTGCTTGCCGCCGCCGACTGGAAGTTCTATGACATCGATCCGATGCTGTTCAGCCCGGCTGCGGTGACGCTGACCAGCACCGAGTCCGGGCGCGCCCATCACGGCGGCGGCCTGGCCGCGGACGTGCTGGAGCGCTCGTTCACCCGGTGACGGAGCGGCTCCGCGCCGGCGTGCTCGGTGCCTCCGGCTCCTGGCACGCCCGCGGGTTGACCGGCGCCCTGGCCGCTCGCGGTCACCACGTGCTCACCATCCCGGCCACCCGCCTTCAGTCGGTGATCGACGAGGACGGGGACGTGCACGTGCTCGGGCCCGACGGCGCGGTGCTGGACGAGCTTGACCTGCTGGTCGTCCGGGGTCTCCCCCGCGGGTCGCTGGAGCAGGTCATCTTCCGTATGGACGCTCTGCACGTACTCGCCGAGCGCGGCGTCCGCTGCGTCAACGGACCGCGGGCGATCGAGCGTACCGTCGACAAGTCCTGGGCCGGCGCGGTCCTGGCCGCGGGCGGGATCCCGACTCCGCCGACGGTCGTCTGCGAGCGCTACGACGGCGCGATGGCGGCGTTCGAGCGGCTCGGCGGCGACGTTGTCATCAAGCCGCTGTTCGGCGCCATGGGCAACGGGATCGTGCGGGTCGCGGATCGCGACGTGGCCCACCGGGTGTTCCGCGCGCTGGAGCTGGAGCGGACCGTCTACTACGTGCAGCGCACGATCGCGCCGGCCGGGCGCCGGAACCTGCGGGCGCTCGTCGTGGGCGGCGAGGTGGCGGGCGCCATGGAGCGCGTGACCGACTCGTGGCGGGCCAACGTCGCCCGCGGCGCCCGGCCCCGCGCCGTTGCACTGAGCGACGCCGAGCGGGGGCTGGCTTTGGCGGCGGCGGCCGCCGTCGAGGCCGACGTCGCCGGAGTCGACCTGCTCGCCACACCGGGCGCGGAGATCGTCGTGCTCGAGGTCAACGGGATCCCCGGCTGGCAGGCGCTGCAGTCGGTGTGCGAGCACGACCTGACCGAACGGGTGGTGAGCGCATGCGAGGCGCTCGTCACAGCGTGATGCGCCCCTCGTGCACCGCGGTCGCGACCAGCGCCCCCGCCGCCCCGGCCGACTCGAGCGCCCGCAGGTCGGCATCGTGGCGGACGCCGCCGCCGGCATAGATCGCCACTCCCGGGAGCGCCGCGGCGAGCTCGGCCACGGCCTGCAGCGGCGGACCGGCGCCGCTGCCCACCCGGGCGAGGTCGATGACCAGCAGCTCGCTCACCCCCAGCGCGGCGGCCAGCGGGGCGGCGGCGGTGGGCTCGCGGCCGGCCAGCTCCGGGCGAGGGGAGATCAGCCGGCCGTGGCGGAGGTCGACGCTGAGGACCCGCGGCGGCGCCGGCTCGGCCAGCAGGCGGGCGTCCGGCGTTTCGGGACCCAGCGACTCGGTGCCGAGGACGGAGCGCGCGACACCGGCGCGGGCCAGCGCCGCCGCCCGCTCCGGAGTGGTGGCGCCCGCGTCGACCCACGGCTCGGCGACCGCGGTCAGGGCGGTCAGCGTCGCTTCGTCGGTCGAGGCCCCGGCGAGCGCATCCAGATCGGCGACGTACAGGCGCCGGGTCCGGCACACGCCGCCCAGCGCCCGCGCAACGGCGACTGGCTCGCACCCGGCGACGAGCGGGCTGTGCAGCGGGGCGTAGTCGTCGCGCTGCCCGCGGCGGGCGTGGACGACGATCCCGCCCTTGAGATCGAGGACCGGCACGATTTCCATCGTCGGCCTCCGCACCCTACCGGGGCTCAGGATCCCAGCGTGTCACGGCCGGTTTATGTCCAGAGTCGCCGGACCCGGGCGCGACGAACTGCTGGAATGCGGCGATGCCCGCGTCGCGACAGCCGCCGGTCCCGGTGATCGGGCTCGACGTCGGCGGCGCCACCACCAAGGCGGCGGTGGTCCATGACGAGGACTGGGTGCAGGTCGTCTCCGAGCCGTTTGAGGTGTGGCGGGCCCCGCACCGGCTGGGCGATGCCATCGCGGACGTCGTCGCACGACTGGGACATCCCGGCGCCGCGGTCGCGCTGACCACGACCGCCGAGCTGGTCGACGTGTTCGCCACCAAGCGAGAGGGCGTCCTGCACGTCCTCGACGCGGCGGGGCAGGCGCTGCGCGGACGCCGGGTGCGGGTCATGACCACGGACGGTGAGCTGATCGGCCTCGGGGCGGCCCGGGCGGCGCCGCTTCGGTGCGCGGCCGCCAACTGGATGGCGAC
This sequence comes from Solirubrobacteraceae bacterium, assembly GCA_035551855.1. Classification (GTDB taxonomy): domain Bacteria; phylum Actinomycetota; class Thermoleophilia; order Solirubrobacterales; family Solirubrobacteraceae; genus Palsa-465. Next base: position 89 of record DASZMK010000089.1, on the reverse strand, counting down.
GGCGCTTCTGGTCGCCCGCTCGGTGCCGGACGCGATCCTGGTCGACTGCGGCGGCACCACGACCGACGTGATCCCGCTCGCGGCCGGCG